>NZ_JBVJFA010000005.1:118583-292800 GCF_055588085.1 Streptomyces sp. NPDC046303 | reverse complement strand
AGCTTCACAGGTCCCTGAGCCGTCCGGATCTTGCGGATCTCGAAGTCCATCGCATCCCCTGAACTGGGGTGTTGCAACGACTCCTAGAACCCAAGCGACTGCGCGGCGGCCCTTTCAGCACTCCCAGGACTCTCAGGCGTCGAGGACCTGGCCCTCGCGCTTCACGACGGGCGGCTCGACCGACCACGGGAAGTTGATCCACTCGTCGGTCTTCTTCCACACGTACTCGCACTTCACGAGCGAGTGGGACTTCTCGTAGATGACGGCGGACCGCACCTCGGCGACGTGGCCGAGGCAGAAGTCGTGGACGAGCTTCAGGGTCTTGCCGGTGTCGGCCACGTCATCGGCGATGAGGACCTTCTTGTTCGTGAAGTCGATCGCCTCGGGGACGGGTGCCAGCATGACCGGCATCTCCAAGGTGGTGCCCACACCGGTATAGAACTCGACGTTCACCAAGTGGATGTTCTTGCAGTCGAGCGCGTACGCCAGCCCGCCGGCGACGAACACCCCGCCGCGGGCGATGCTCAGGATGATGTCGGGCTCGTAGCCGTCGTCGGCGATGGTCTGCGCGAGCTGCCGCACGGCCCGCCCGAACCCCTCGTAGTCAAGGTTCTCGCGCACTACGTCACTCATGCCTCGTGCCTCACCTGGGTGCGGTGGAAGTTCTGGAAGGAGCGCGAGGCGGTCGGCCCGCGCTGACCCTGGTACCGGGACCCGTACCGCTCGCTGCCGTACGGGAACTCCGCCGGCGAGCTGAGCCGGAACATGCACAGCTGCCCGATCTTCATGCCCGGCCAGAGCTTGATCGGCAGCGTGGCGAGGTTCGACAGCTCCAGGGTCACGTGGCCCGAGAATCCGGGGTCGATGAACCCGGCCGTCGAATGCGTCACCAGACCGAGGCGGCCCAGGCTGGACTTCCCCTCCAGTCTGGAGGCGATGTCGTCGGGCAGCGAGATGACCTCGTACGTGGAGGCGAGCACGAACTCACCGGGGTGCAGGATGAAGGCCTCGTCCCCGTCCGGCTCGACCATCCGGGTCAGGTCCGCCTGCTCGATCGCCGGGTCGATGTGGGCGTACCGGTGGTTCTCGAACACCCGGAAGAACCGGTCGAGGCGTACGTCGATGCTGGAGGGCTGCACCATCGACTCCTCGAACGGGTCGATGCGAACCCGTCCGCTGTCGATCTCGGCCCGGATGTCTTTGTCAGAGAGAAGCACGTCCCGAGGATACGCAGAGCGCGCGGGCCACCCCCAATCGAGAGCGCGCCCGCGCGCCCGCGCCGACCGGGCCTAACGCCTGACGGCACCGCCCACGGGCACGGCCTGCCTCAGCCGCGCGCACCGCGGACACCGCAACAGCCGCCCGGGCCCGATCCGGCCGGCACCGAGGTGCTGCAGCGGGAAGGAGGCGGTACTGAAAACGTGCCCTTCGGCACAACGGACGACGGTGTGCTCCATCGAGTCCCTTTCCCCAATGAGCTGTACTGCGACGAATCGCCACATTAGGGGATGATCGCGACCCACTCCAGCCGCCGCTCCGGACCCCACCGTACGCCCCAACTCCCGCGCACACACGCCCCCGTGCACACCACACATGACAACGACCCCGCGGCAGATTCACCGGGGGGCGATCATGAGGTAGAGTGAACGACGATACCGCTCCAGGCAACTGGAACGCTGTGCGGATGTAGTTTAATGGTAGAACATGAGCTTCCCAAGCTTATAGCGCGGGTTCGATTCCCGTCATCCGCTCTTGCGAGAAGGCCCAGGTCAGCGACCTGGGCCTTCTTTGTTGTCTAGACCTCTCGGGGGCCCGCGTGCCCGTCGCGTGCCGCAAGTGCCCTCATCGAAGGCCGCGTTGAGCCCGGATCGCTGCTCTAAGACGCCCGGCAGAAGGGTGGATCCGAACCTCACCGTCGGCGTTTCAGCGCCCTTGCCAGGCGGGGGAGCTCGTCGTGGAGCAGCCGGCCGGCCAGGGCGCCGCCGAACACGACGACGCCCACGCCGACCAGCCAGGACTGGATGACCAGGACGGTCCCGAACGGGCCGTAGGTGACGGCGCTGGATGCGATCAGCGGTGAGAAGACGAGCCCGGAGAACAGCCTGAGGCCGAGCAGCCCGAGCATGGTGGCGACCGCCCCCGGCAGCAGCGTGGCCCAGGTGACCCGGCCGCCCAGCAGCAGCCGCTGGGACCACCAGAAGAACAGGGTGCCGCTGACCACCGTCAGCGCCCCCCGTGCCGAGGAATCCCGCCACAGGGGTGTGAGCGCGGACAGGAAGAGGACGCCGATGAGGACGGCGAGCCACAGCACGTGCCGCCACCTGGCCCACCAGCGGGCCGGGGGCAGATCCCAGACCTTCTCGTAGCCGCTCTGCACCGCCGCCCCGAACGACAGACCGAATACGGCGAGGACGGCGAGGCCGAACGCCGTCGTGGTCCGCCACGCCTGGCCCGGCAGGGCGAACAACCGCTCGATCTCCCCCCTGGCGGACTTCGAGACGCCGAGCCCGTCTCCCAGCCACTGCGCGAACCCCCGTCCGCTCGCCGGATCGGCCGCGGACACGACGATCAGCAGGGGCACCAGCGTCAGGAAGCCGAGCGCCGCGAAACCCAGTGAACGCTGCCACACGTCGACATCGCTGCCCCACCCCCACCTGCGTCCGGCCCGCGAGCGGCGGATCCCGCTGCGCAAGCGCCCGAACGCAGACGAGCGGCCCGCGGCATCGGACATGCCCTCGCCAGGGCGCACTTGGGCTCTTCTCCGCGAACGGACGCAGCGTCTCGCCCAGGCTCGCGGGCCCGGCCGGCCCCGCGACGACACGCCGCGCCGGCCCGCTCATCTCGCGGTCGGCCTCCTCGCCGCGCCGACCCTCATCCGTGGCCACCCTTCGTACGTCGTGCGCCGGTATGCATGGGGCGGCCTACCGGGGCTCCGATCGGTGCTTGAACGGGTTGAGGCCCCTGCGGTGCTCGCCCTCCGGGTTGGGCTCCTCGCCCCCACCCGTTTCCTCCGGGCGGGCGGTGCCGCGCCGGCCCACGACGTCTGCGCGGTCGCTGTCGGCGGCGGCTGTCCCCCGGCGCGCCGCGCGTCCGGGGCGTGCCTCACGGCTGCGGTAAGAGGTACGGCGGGCACCGGCCACAACGAGGCTCAGCCCGAGCAGGGCCACTGCCCCGACGACGATGCCGTAGAGGAAGAGGGTGCCGGTGGATCCGGTGACGTGGTAGTCGAATACGGAGAATCCGCCGGTCAGCTGGTGGGCGGCGCCGTCGTTGGTGAGGACGCCGGCCACACCCACGACCAGCGCGGCAATCAGGAGGACGAGTCCGAAGAGGATGACGAACATGGCGCGCTCCAGAGGTCTGGTCGCTCTTTCTCCACGGTAGGACCGTCCTGCCCGGGAAGCCACGGCCGGAGGGCGGATCTACCCTGGGGACAGGGGCCTCGCCCCATCCCGTGAGATCGGCGGACATCATGATCGTCCTCGGAATCGTTCTCCTGGTCGTCGGCTACGTGGTCGGCATCTCCATCCTGTGGACCATCGGGATCATCCTGGTCGTCATCGGCGTCATCCTGTGGATCCTGGGGTCCGTCGGACACGCGGTCGGCGGACGACGGCACTACTGGTAGCCGCCTGCCCCGGCATGGGCACGTGGGGGGCACCCGCGTGCACACACCCCCGTGCCGAGGACGCGTACGAGCACCCTGGCGCGCCTCCGGCACGTGCACGCCCGCCGGACGGCGCCTGGGTGGCCCTCCCCTCACGTGCTGCGCTGGTCGTGGGTGTCCTGGCGGAGCCGGTCGGTGTGGCGGGTGAGGGCGTCGATGGACTCGGCGAGGTGGGCATCCTCGGGCCGCAGGTGGGCGCGGGTGTCGGCCAGGGGGCGGACGAGGCGGGCGGCGTCGTGGTGGGCGAGGGCCTCGTTCAGGTCGCGGACGGCGCCGACGGGCAGGCCGGTGAGAGCGGTGATCTGACCGGCGAGGCGGCGCAGGTCGGCGGCGTTGTCGCGGGCCCAGGCGGTGACCGTGCGGTCGGCGGCGCGGGCGTCGCGGGTCGCCTGGACGCGCTCCTCGCCTGTACTTCCGGCCCTGCCGGGGCGCATCCGGAGGTAGCGGCGTTCGGCGGCCTGGCGGCTGGCGACTCCGAGGGGACCGGCGAGGTCGGCCCAGCTGGCGCCCTGGCCGCGGGCGGTTTCGATCAGACCCGTTTCCCAGCCGGCGAGCTGCTCGCGGACCTCGCGCAGCGTCAGCAGTGCGGCCAGAGCCGGGTGCGGCCCTGCGTCCGGCGCCGACATCGCGGTCGGCGTGCTCGCGGAGGCCTGCTGCGCGTCCTTGACGGCCTGGTTGATGGCCTCCAGTGCCGCGGCGGCGGCGATGAAGGGGACGGGGGTGGTCGGCTCTGCGGCCTCGGTCATGACGGTCTCCAGGGTCTGTCATCCTCCAGATGACTTCTTGCTTGTCGTCGTTTGGATGACATGTTACAACGGGAGCACCTTGAAGCGCATGGGCAGTTTCCCCTGAACCCACTGGAGGTGTTTCGCGATGTTGATGCGCACCGACCCGTTCCGCGAGATGGACCGGATCAGCCAGCAGCTTCCGGGCGCGGCGGGCACGTGGTCGAAGCCGTCCGTCATGCCCATGGACGCCTACCGCGACGGCGACGCGTACGTGATCGCCTTCGACCTCCCCGGTGTCGGCACCGAGGCGATCGACATCGACGTCGAGCGGAACATGATGACCGTCAAGGCCGAGCGCCGGCCCGCGGAGGCGGCCGACGGCGTGCAGAGGGAACTCTCCGAGCGACCCTTCGGTGTCTTCTCCCGCCAGGTCATGCTGGCCGACACCCTGGACACCGAGCGCATCGAGGCCGACTACGAGGCCGGTGTCCTCACGCTGCGGATCCCGATCGCCGAGCGCGCCAAGCCGCGGAAGATCGTCATCGGCGGCGGCTCCGGCCGCCGCAAGCAGATCTCCGGCTGACCGGGCTGGTACGAGCGGCGGAGACGGGGCTCCCGAGACCTGCGCCCTGATCCTCCTCCGAGGCCCCGCTCCCGCTCCCGCTTCCGCTCCCGCCCGGCTACGGCCTCCTCTTCGGCCACCCCAGCCCACCGGTCCGGCCCGCCGCCGGCCGCATTCCGAACCAGCGAAGAGAAAGGCAACCACGGCACCATGCACGACCAGCCTCGACCGGCCCCGGCCCAGCCCGCCATGACGTTCGAGCAGATGCTGGAACGCGTGCGCTACGAAGGCGCCTACCCCACCCGCGAACGCGCCGAAGAAGCCGTTCGCACCGTCCTGGCCGCCCTCGGCCGGCAGCTCGTCGGAGACGAACGCGTCGACCTCGCCCAGGCCCTGCCCGTCGAAGCCGCCCTCGTCCTGGCCGCCCAGATCCCCGCCACCGAACAACTCACCGGCTGGGGCTTCGTCAAGGACCTCGCCACCCGCACCGGCACCACCCCGGCCATCGCCCGCTGGGACACCGGCGCCGTCCTCGCCGCCGTCACCCGCCTCGCCGGACCCGACCTCCTCGCCCGGATCCTCGACCGGCTCCCGGGCGGCTACGCCCTCCTCTTCGGCCAGGCAGAACTGCGGCAGCATCAGCCCGCCGCCTGACCAGGTCGCGTTCGAGCCCGATTACCTCCTTACCGAACACGCGAAAATCTATGGCGGCTGGAGTAGATATTCGGTGCCGGGATGGCTATGGTTTCTCTCGTAGCCGAGATCGAAGCAAGGCCCGGAGGGACGAACTGCCGGGCAATCAGTACACGCAGTGCGCAGGACGGTCCGGTGGTGGAGTTCCGAAGCCAGGGTTGTCGCAGGACGGCGACGGAGCTGACGACCGGAGCGGGTGGCCCGCAGCACAGGGGCCGCCGTGAGCAGTAACGCAGTACCAGTTCGGCAAGTGCGGTTCGCAGTACCAGCAGTACCAGCAGTACCAGCAGTACGCAGTACCAGCAGTACGCAGTCCCCCGCTTGGCAAGTGATCGGTTCAGAGGGAAGAACGGAGGAGTTGACCGCCATCAGGATCGCCCGGGACGAAAGCCTGAACCCGGGTACCGCAGGACATCGATAGCGAGGTGGTCTCCGGTCAAGCAACCGCGATCCCCGCGCCCCCGGCCGAGTTCGGGCCAGGTCCGCGGAAACAGAAGGCCGACGCAGTATTAGGGTCGGCAGATGGTGAAGCAGTTCCTTCGGGGCCCTGGTGCCGTACGGCACCAGGGCCCCTCCACGCGTTCCAGAGAGAGGTGCAGATGACAGCACACAACTCGTTCGACGATCGTCTCGACGACGACGACTACCCCGCCTACACGATGGGCCGGGCCGCCGCCATGCTCGGCACCACCCAGGGCTTCCTCCGCGCCATCGGCGAAGCCCGCCTCATCACCCCGCTGCGTTCCGAGGGCGGACACCGCCGCTACTCCCGCTACCAGCTGCGCATCGCCGCCCGAGCCCGGGAACTGGTCGACCGGGGCACACCCATCGAGGCCGCCTGCCGCATCATCATCCTCGAGGACCAGCTCGAAGAAGCCCAGCGCATCAACGCCGAATACCGCCGCACCGCCCAGGCATCCGATCCACCAGCAGCAGTGTGACGACCACGCCTGCCAGGCGCGGTACGCGGTGGCGCCGCCCGCGTGGACACGGTGCGCTCTAGGCCCGCGCACTCCTGGCGTCGCGCCGCCGCGCCACGTAGCGGAGCAGGGCCCAGATCGCCGCGGCGTTGACCAGGGCGCCGACCAGGACCGGAGCGTAGAAGCCGAGTCCGTCCATCATGTCGAGCTTGGTGTCCACGGAGGTGTCCGGGACCCAGTCCGCGGGGAGCGGGTCCGACTCCGAGGGGTAGTCCGTGGGCAGCTTCGTGGGCGGCTCAGAGCCGTACTGGGGATGGGGATCCATGGGCGGGGCCGCGTCCACGGCGTCCGACGCGGGCCCGAAGGACATCAGCAGCCAGAGGCTGACCGGCGCCGTGGCCAGGATCGGCCAGGCTCCGAAGAACCCGATGTCCCCGATCCGGCTGCCGACCGCGACGTAGACCAGCATCGCGACCACCAGCGCCAGGTACGCGCCGGGCACCCACATCTCAGCCTTCGACCAGCGCCGCACCATGACGTTCCCCGTTCCGTTCCGCTTCGCTCAACCTGCACCCAGTCTCGAAGCTGCGAAGGCCCGCCACGTGAGTACGCCTACTCATCCAGGTAGGCCCCGAGTACCTGTTCAGAGCCGTGCAGCTCCGCGGCCGGCGCCTGTGCGGTCGTGCCGCCGGCCCGCCAGCGGTCCTCCGCTCCCCCTTCGGACGTCTCGGACGTCTCGGACGTCTCGGACGTCTCGGACGTCTCGGACGTCGTGAAGATCCGGTCCAGGTGGTGGCGGAGCACCGCGATCGTGGACTCCGGACTCCGCTGGCCCACGAGGATGCTGGTGCCCATGGTCGCCGCCATCGCGAGCAGGCTGATCGCCTCCGTGCGCGCATCGGCGTCCGGGTCGGCGAGGCCTGCCTTCTGCGCCTGCTCGAGGAGTCCGGTCAGGGCGTTCTCCGCGGCGTCGGGGTTGTCGATGAAGGGCTGCGCGGCCAGCGCCCCGTCGGTCACGGACAGGATCGCGTAGGAGCTGTACAGCAGGTGGAACGTACGGCTCTCCTCGTCGGTCGGAAGCGAGGCGAACAGCAGCGCCTCCACCGTGGCGCGCGGGCCCGGGTCCGGGCCGGCCGCGGCCAGGCGGGCAGCCACCCTCGCGGTGAAGCGGTCGGTCAGGTGCCGCAGGCCGTAGAAGAGCAGTTTCTCCTTGGTCTCGAAGTAGTACTGCACGAGCCGGAGCGACACACCGGCCTCCGCGGCCACGTCGCGCATGCCGACCGCATGCAGCCCCCGCCGCCCCGCGACCTGAATGAGCGCCTCGGCGATCTGGGCGCGCCGCTCCTCGTGATCCACGCGCTTCGGCATGTCCCGTGTCTCCGCCTGTCGATGGTGGGTTCGCGCTCGGCTCACCCGAACCCTTTCATGATACTGATGTACCACATTGATGGTACGGTCGTACCACGAAGAACGGATCCCCCCAGGAGGTGCCACCGTGCCCGAGAACACCGCCCGCGTACGCCGCGACGTCGGCCGCTACGTCAACGACACTCTGCGCGACCGCTACTTCGCCGCCGAGGACGTGCTCTACGCGATGGGGGCACCCGTCCGCTCCGAGACGGACGTCGAGACGAGCTTCGGCACCACCCACGTCTACCGGTACGGACCCACGGACCCCGCGGCCGAATCCCGGACCCCGATCGTCCTGATCCACGGCTCGGGCTACAGCTCGGCGATGTGGTATCCCAACACCCCCGGGCTCAGCCTCGACCGCCCCGTCTACGCCCTCGACACCCCGGGCGACGCGAACCGCAGCATCCACCGCGAGCCCATGTGGCAGCCCGAGCGCGCCGCCCAGTGGATGGACGAGGCCCTCGACGCGCTCGGCCTCGACCGGGTCCACCTCGTCGGCGCCTCCTACGGCGGCTGGCTCGTCCTCAACCAGGCCCACCGGCGGCCCGGACGGCTCGCCTCGGTCACCGCACTCGACCCGGGCGGCCTGGAGAAGGTCGGCCTGCGCTTCTTCGCCTGGGTCTTCGTGAGCCTGTTCGCCACCCTCGCCCCGAAGGCACTGCGCCCCCGGCTCGCCACGTGGCTGGACCAGCCGGTCATCGCCGTCCCCGAGATGCGCAAGTGGATCCAGCTCGGCGCCCGCGCGTACCGGATCCGCCGTCCCGCACCCCTGCCGCTGGCCGAGGACGCGCTGCGGTCCATCCGGACCCCGCTCTACGTGATCATGGGCAAGCACAGTCTGCTCGTACACCCCAAGCGGCAGCTGGAACGCGTACCGCGCCTCGTCCCCGGAGCCCGCGCCGAGATCATCACCGCGACCGGGCACGGCCCGCAGATCGACCACCCCGACCTCGTCAACTCCCGGATGCTGTCCTTCATGGAGGACGTCGACTCCCTCGGCCCCGGCGCCCGAGCGTGAAGCCGTATCAGAAGGCAGCCATGCCGGGCACCTTGGGGGCGGGGCACTGACAGCCACCCGAAAAAAGTGTCCGGTTCTCGGCAACCCTTTGCGGGGCCCGCGACCACAAGGAGTCGGATCCGCCACTGAGCGTGGATCCACCTTTCTCTGGTGAACGGCGCGCAAGGAGAACACCCCCCATGAACAACCTCACGCACCGCGGGCGCCGCGGGCGTCACCGGCGTCGCTGGACCGCGACCGGTCTCATGCTCGGCGTCCCCGCCATCGTCGTGCCGTACCTCCTGTTCGCGCAGGAGGACTCACAGGCCGCGACGGTCGACGGCAACGCCTACTACCGGCTGGTCTCCGTGCACAGCGGCAAGGTGCTGGACGTCAACGGCTTCTCCACCGCCGACGGCACCCGCATCCAGCAGTGGACCGACCAGAACACCGCCAACCAGCAGTGGCGGCTGAAGCCCACCGGGGACGGCTACTACGAGCTGGTGAACCGCAACAGCGGCAAAGTCCTCGGCATATCCGGCGACTCGACCGACGAGAGCGCGGCCGCCGAGCAGCAGACCGACAGTTCCTCCCCCTCCCAGGAGTGGCGGATCGACGACGTGAGCGGTTCCGGCGCGGTCACCTTCACCTCCCGCAAGAGCGGCCGGGTCCTGGACGTCTTCGGAGCCTCCACCGCCGACGGGGCGGCAGTCATCCAGTACCACGGCAAGGGCAGCGGCAACCAGCACTGGAAGCTGGTGAAGTCGGCCGAGGACAAGACGGCCGCGGCCGGACCGTACGTATGGAAGAACGCCCAGGTGGTGGGCGGTGGTTACGTCACCGGGCTGGTGTTCAACCCGCGCGCGCAGGGCCTGTTGTACGCGCGCACCGACATGGGCGGCGCCTACCGCTGGGACGTCGCCGCCGAGCAGTGGATCCCGCTGACCGACTGGGCCGGCGAGAAGGACTGGAACCTGCTGGGCATCGATGCGCTGGCCACCGACCCCGTCGACCCCGACCGGCTCTACCTCGCGGCCGGGACCTACACCAACAACTGGGCCGGCAACGGCGCGATCCTGCGCTCCAAGGACCGGGGCCGCACCTTCCAGCGCACCGATCTGCCCTTCAAGCTGGGCGCCAACGAGGACGGCCGCGGAGCGGGCGAACGCCTGGCGATCGACCCCTCGAACAACGGCACCCTGCTGCTGGGCACCCGCAAGAACGGCCTGTGGCGCAGCACCGACCACGGCACGACATGGAGCCAGGTCCCCTCGTTCCCCGTCAAGGACGGGGCGGGCAGCGGCGCGGGCATCTCCTTCGTGACGTACGGCCCCGCCGGAAGCAAGACGGTCTACGCCGGCGTCGCCGACAAGTCCACCTCCCTGTACCGCTCCACCGACGGCGGCACCACCTGGCAGGCCGTCCCCGGACAGCCCACCGGCCAGATGCCGCAGCACGGCGTGCTCTCCGGTGACGGCTCGCTGTACCTGACGTACACCAACGCCCTCGGGCCCAACGGCGTGACGGGCGGCTCGGTGTGGAAGTACGCGCCCGCCGCAGGGGCGTGGAAGAACGTCTCCCCGTCCCAGGGCAGCTACGGGTTCTCCGGTCTGGCCGTCGACCCGCAGAAGCCGTCCACGGTGATGGTCACCACCCTCAACCGCTGGTGGCCCGAGGACGAGGTCTACCGGACCACCGACGGCGGTACGACCTGGAAGGCGCTGGCCGATCAATCGGTACGGGACGCCTCCGCCGCTCCGTACGTCGGAACCGGCACCGGGCACTGGATGACCGCCCTGGCCATCGACCCGTTCAGCTCCGGGCACGTGCTGTACGGCACCGGCAGCGGCATCTGGCGCAGCAAGGACGCCAACGCCACCGACGGCGGCGGCACCAGCCACTGGACCGTCGGGTCCCGGGGGCTGGAGGAGACCGCACTGCTCGACGCGGTCGCCCCGCCCGGCGGCGCCGCCGTCGTCACCGCCATGGGTGACCTGGGCGGTTTCCGCCACGACTCGCTGTCCGAGGTGCCCGACGGGCGGCTGAAGAACCCGATGATGACCAACAGCACCGACATCGACTTCGCCCAGAACAACCCCGCGCTGATGGTTCGCGTCGGCCGCGGCGGCGAGCAGGACGGCGCCTACTCCACCGACGGCGGCAGCACGTGGACCGGCTTCGCGTCGGAGCCGGTGGCCGGCTCCGACACCGGCCATGTCGCGCTCGCCGCGGACGGCTCCGCCATCGTCTGGACCCAAGCCGGTCAGGTCCCGTACCGCTCGACCGACAAGGGGAAGAGCTGGTCGAAGGTCAGCGGCCTGGGCACTGGCGCCGTGGTCGTCGCCGACCGCTCCGCGGCCAAGACCTTCTACTCCCTGGCCGGCGGCACGCTCTACGCCAGCACCGACGACGGCGCGACCTTCACCGCCCGCGCCACCGGCCTGCCCGCCGGCCGGCTCGCGGCCGTCCCCGGCATCGCCGGAGACCTGTGGATCTCCGGCGGCGGCGAGGGGCTGCGGCACTCCACCGACGGCGGCCGCACCTTCACCACGCTCACGACGGTGCAGTCCGCCTCCGCCCTCGGCTTCGGCAAGGCCGCACCGCGCACCGACTATCAGGCCCTGTACCTGATCGGCACCGTCAAGGACGTCACCGGCGTCTTCCGCTCCACCGACAAGGGCGCCACCTGGCTCCGCGTCAACGACGACGCCCACCAGTGGGGCAGCATCGGCGGCGTCGGCGTCATCACCGGCGACCCCGACACCTACGGCCGCGTTTATGTCGGCACCAACGGGCGCGGCCTCCAGTACGGCGACCCGTCCTGACCCCGACGCCCGGGCGGGGCTGCGGGCACGGCGCCCTGCGGCCCCGCCCGGGCACGCGCCTCGCCCCGCCGGCCCGCGTTCAGCGCAGGGTGAGGGGGGTTTCCGATGCGGCGCGGGTCAGTTTGTGGGGGTTGCGGACGTAGTAGAGGCCCGTGATGCGGGCGGCTTCGACGCGGATCGCCATGATGCCGTCCAGTTCCCCGTCCAGGTGGACGACGAGGGCCGGGCTGCCGTTGACCGTGGTCGGGCCGACCGTGAGCGGGCGGTCGTTCTTGCCGAGGCCGCCGACCATGAAACGGGCCACCTTGCCGGCGCCCGACACCGGGTGCCGCGCGGCCTGTTTGATGCCGCCGCCGTCGCTCAGCAGGACGACCTCGGGGGCGAGCACGTCGAGCAGGGCCTGGAGGTCGCCGGTGGCGAGCGCGCGCTGGAACGACTCCAGGGCCGCCCGGGTCTCGGCCGGGGAGGCGACCTCGCGGGGGCGGCGGGCATCGACGTGCCGGCGGGCGCGGTGCGCGATCTGGCGGACGGCCGCGTTGCTCTTGTCGACGGCGGCCGCGATCTCCTCGTAGCCGAGGTCGAAGACCTCCCGCAGCACGAACACGGCGCGCTCGGTCGGCGACAGCGTCTCGAGGACGAGCATCAGCGCCATCGACACGCTTTCGGCGAGCTCCACGTCCTGGGCCACGTCCGGCGCCGTGAGCAGCGGCTCGGGCAGCCAGGGGCCGACGTACGACTCCTTGCGGCGGGTCATGGCGCGCAGCCGGTTGAGCGACTGGCGGGTGGTGATCCGGACCAGGTAGGCGCGCTCGTCGCGTACCTGGTCCAGGTCGACCCCGACCCACCGCAGCCAGGTCTCCTGCAGGACGTCCTCCGCGTCGGCCGCCGAGCCGAGCATCTCGTAGGCGACGGTGAAGAGCAGGTTGCGGTGCGCCACGAAGCTGTCGGTCGCGAGGTCCGCGGCCGGGCCGGTGGCCGGGTCCGCGGCCGGGCCGGTGGCCGGGTCCGCGGCCGGGCCGGTCATGCCCGGACCTCCTCAAGGGCCGAAGCCCCGTCGCGCCGGGCCCGCAGGAGCTGCGCGCGCGTGGCGTCCTTGGCCCACCACTTCCGGGCGCCGGGCTTGCGCGCCTCGTACGCCAGCTGCCAGGGGATGCCCTTGCAGATGAACTCCTTGACCGTCGCGGCCGGGCGGCCGCCGAAGGAGAACTTCTTCGCGCTGTCGTCCTTGGCGGTGAGCTGGAGGATGCCGCCGCGACGGCCAAGGCTGAGGCACTGGCTGACGAACCCCACCTGGACGGGCGCGGGCTGCGCACCGGCGAGCCGGCTGAGCACCGTCTCGGCGGCCTGCGGGCCCAGCTGGACCGCGGCCTGGCAGCTCATCCGGAACGGCAGGTCGGACGGCGCCGCCGAATCCCCGGCCGCGACGATGCGCGGGTCGTCCACGCTGGTCAGCGTCTCGTCGGTGAGCAGGCGGCCCAGGGCGTCGGTGCTCAGACCGCTGCGGGCGGCCAGGTCCGGCACGCCGAATCCGGCGGTCCAGATCGTCACCGCGCTCCGCAGCTCGCGGCCGCCGCCGAGCCGCACGGCGTCCCGCGTCACGGCCGTCACCTGCGCGTCGGGCCCTTCGAGCACGGTCACGGCGAGGTCCGCGAGCCGCTCGGCCACCCGGCGGCGGCCCCGCGGGTGCAGGGACGGGCCGAGCGCCCCGCCGCACACCAGGGTCACGGCGCGGCCCTGCTCGGCCAGTTCGGCGGCGACCTCGATGCCGGTCAGGCCGCCTCCGACCACCGTCACCGGGGCCGTCGCGGGCGCGGCGTCGAGGACCGGGCGCAGCCGCTGCGCCTCCTCCAGGCCGGCGATCGGGTAGGCGTACTCGGCCGCTCCGGGGACGCCCGGGTCGGCGCTGCCGCTGCCGACCGCGTAGACCAGGTAGTCGTAGCCGACGGTGCCGCCGGCCGCCAGTGTCACGCTGCGCCCGGCCGCGTCGATCCGGGTGACGGTGTCGACCACCAGGCCGACGCCCTCGGCCAGGACCTTGCGGTAGTCGACGACCGCGTCATGGGACCCGCCCACCAGCTGGTGCAGGCGGATCCGCTCGACGAAGGACGGGCGCGGGTTGACCAGGGTCACGTTCACGTCCGCGCGCTGCGTCAGCCGGTTGGCGGCCATGACGCCGGCGTACCCGCCGCCGATCACGACGACCTCGGTGTGCACGGCGTGTCCGGTGCGTCCGGCGTGTCCGGTGTTTCCGGTGTACTCGCTCACGGTGTCTCCTCGGTCTCCAGGGGTTCGACCTGAAGACACCGCAGGGCCGGTCGTTGTGACAGCGTGTGTGCCAGATCACATGGAGCGGTCCGGCGGCGGTTCGGACGGCGTCGGCGGCTCCGTCGGGGAAGGGGGCGGCGTGGCGGGCGGGGTGGGTTCGCGGGTCGGCCGCGGGGCGTGGGGGTCCGGCGGGAAGGGGTGCGCGGGGCGTGCGGGGCGGGGATGCCCGTACGGGTCCGGCGGGAAGGGAGGGGTCTGCGGGGTGGGCTTCGTGTTCGTCATCGGGACTCCCGTTGCTTCGTACGTGCGGAGGCGGACGGCCGGGCGAGGTCGGCGCGGACCAGGGCCGCCGCCAGTCTCGGGAGGTCGTCGGCGCCGACGAGGCCGGCCAGCTCTGCCGGTGAGGCCGGCAGGCCCAGGCCGGCGGCGGCGCGGCGGGCCCGGCGGTCGAAGGACGGGCGCAGTTCGGGCCACAGGCCCTGCGCCTCACGGCAGAAGATGTCCGCTCCGACCGGGCCGATCCTCGGAATCTCGCGAAGCAGCTCGCGGATCCGCTCCGGGTCCCCGGCGGCCTCCTCGCGCAGCCGCCGCAGGTCTCCGCGGTAGCGGTCGAGCAGGAACCGGGCCCCGTCGCCGAGTGCGGTGGCCGTGCTCTCGTCGTAGCGGACGTAGTGGGCCCGTCCCAGCGCGTCCACCAGGTCCTGCAAGTCGGCCGCGGCCATGGCCCGGGGCGTGCGCAGTCCGGCCGCGAAGAGCTCCCGGGCCGCGGCCACCGCGATGTCGGCCTTGATGCGCACGGCGAACAGGACGCACAGCGTCAGCAGCCGGTAGAGCGGCGCCGGGGTGTTCCGGAGCCGGATTCCCGCCTCCTCCGCGTGTGTCTGCCCGTACTCCTCGAGCAGCTGCCGTACGGCCTCGCGGCGGGGCATGGCGGCACGGCCCTACGGCCGCAGCTGGCTGAAGCCGACCTCGAAGCGTTCGACCGAGACGATCTGCTGGCCCTCGCGGCGGGCCGTCTCCTCGCGGATCTCGGCGGCCCGCTCCTCGCTCTCCCGCATGGTCCGCTCGTCCTCCCAGAGGGTCAGCGAGGTCGCCTTGCCCGAGGCGCGGTCGACGAGGTAGTACACGCCCCGGAAGCCGGGGAGGTCCTGGACCTGTCGGACGATCTCCTCCGAATGGGCGCTCAGGTCCCCCTCCGCGGGAACCGGTGATCCCTGGTAGGTGCTCAGCCTCGCGAACATCTGCCGCAGTCCTTTCCTCGAGCCCCAGGACCAGCCTGCTCCGGCAGGTCACGCGCCGCACGCCGAGCGGCGTGACAATGGTGGGGAAGACAGCGTCTGCCGTTGCGGAGAGCCGAGGGCCGAGGGCGGAGAGGCGGGGCGTCGAGGTGCCGTACATAGCCGTGACCGCACTGAGCCATCCCGGGCTCGTCCGCGATCACAACGAGGACAGCCTGGTCATCGGACCGTGGACGCTGTGCGGGACCTCGACGGAGAGCCCCCAGACGCTCGTGTTCCCCCTCGGCAGACCGCTCGTCGTCGCGGTCGCCGACGGGCTCGGCGGGCAGCCGGCCGGCGAGGTGGCCAGTGAGCTGGTCGTCCGCGAGCTCTCCGTGCTGGGCCCCACGCTGGACGGGGACCAGGCCGTCCGCGAGGCGCTCGAGGTCTGCAACCGCGCGGTGTACGCGGCCGCCGAGGGCCGTCCGGACCTGACCTCCATGGGCACCACGGTCGCCGGCACGCTCGTACTGGAGGAGTCGCTGCTGGCCTTCAACGTGGGCGACAGCAAGGTGTTCCGGGCGACCGCGGACGGGCTGCGCCAGCTCAGCGTGGACGACAGCCCGCCGCCGGCGCCGGGGCACCGCACCACGTCGGCCGTCACCCAGGTGCTCGGCGGCAGCCGCGGGCACAGCGCGATCACTCCCCACCTGGCGGACGTCGCGCTGTCCCTGGGCGACCGCTACCTGCTGTGCAGCGACGGGCTGACCGACCCGGTGCCCGACGAGGCCATCGACGACGTGCTGCGGGTGCACGACGACGGGAAGGCCGCCTTCGAGCTGTGGAAGGCGGCCATCGAAGCCGGGGGGCCGGACAACATCACCCTCGCGCTGGTGCGCATCGGCGAGTAGCGACCGCCCGACCACGCCCCCCTTCCCGCCGCCGTCAGGGCTTGGCGCCCCGGGGCACGGCGAGCTCGGTCAGCCGGGCGGCGCCCGCCGCGAGGGAGGCCCAGGGGCCGGGCACCTCCAGCACGGCGATCGCCGACGTGGGGAACTTCGTACGGGCCTGCTCCAGCGCCTGGGCGTCGCCCTCGCCGGCGAGCAGCAGCACCAGCTCCTGCGCGCCCGGGTTGTGCCCGACCAGCAGCAGCGTCCGCACCTGCGCGGGGGTCTCCCGTACGAGGTCCAGCAGCTCCTCGGCGCTCGCCCCGTAGAGGCGTTCCTCGTACGTCACCGGGGTCGTGATCCCGGACTCGGCCGCGACCAGGTCCCAGGTCTGGCGGGTGCGGCGGGCGGGCGAGCACAGGACCCGGTCGGGTACGGGGCCCGCCTCGCGCAGCCGGCGGCCGGCGGCCGGGGCGTCGCGCAGGCCGCGCGGGCCGAGGGGCCGCTCGGCGTCGGGCACGTCCGGCGGCCAGGCGGACTTGGCGTGCCGCAGGACGACCAGGCGCCGGACCGGACCGGCCGTCACGGCGCCCTCACGTGTGCAGGCGGCTGTTGGGGCCGTCCTGGTCGCCGGCGCTCTCGTCGTTGAACCAGTAGTCGCCGGCGGCCAGGTACCGGAAGGAATGCGCGCTCTCGCTCGGCAGCTCGACCGTGACGGCCCGCTTCCCGTCCTTGCGCGGCCTCAGGGTGTGCGTTCCGGGCTGCCAGTCGTTGAAGTCGCCGACCACGCTCACCGGTCCGGGCGGCGTGTCCGCCGGAAGGACGAACGTGACTTCGGTGCGGTCCTTGCGCAGCTTGCGCTCCAGCATGGGAAACAGCTCCTGACTGCGGAGGGGGACGGGTCGCGCCCATCCTGGGGGCCGCGCGGGCGGCCCGCAATGCCGAAGCCTCCGCCCGCGCCGGGGTGTCACCCGTCCACCACGGTCCGCGGCATGGCGCCGCGTATCGCCTGGGGCTGCGGGCCGTTCTCCTGAAGCCATGGAGGGCAACGCAGCCCCGCACCGTCGTCACGCTCGTGGCCGGCCTGGGGCTGTTCGGGTGGCCGGCCGCCTGGCAGGTGGAGGCGGGGGACGGACGAGGGGCCCGGCACGTGGAGCCGCGCGGATATCGGGGTCAGGAGCCGATAAACGCGAATTCGCTTATATGACTTTCCCGTACGATTACCGGTTCCCGTCGACGAGGAATGGAAATTACCTGCCCACCACAGCCCCTGTGTTACGGTTCCCTCAATTGAAGTTGTGGTTCCCGAAATACTTCCGATGTACCGGTGAGCTTTCCGGCGGGGCGTTTCCGGGCACTGCCCCAAAGGAGAATCAATATGGCATCCGGCACCGTGAAGTGGTTCAACGCAGAAAAGGGCTTCGGCTTCATCGAGCAGGAGGGCGGCGGCGCCGACGTGTTCGCCCACTACTCGAACATCTCCTCCTCCGGCTTCCGTGAGCTCCAGGAAGGCCAGAAGGTCACCTTCGACGTCACGCAGGGCCAGAAGGGCCCGCAGGCCGAGAACATCGTTCCCGCCTGACGCCGGCCGACGCCCACGCATCACTGCCGGGGTCCGCACCATGGGGGTGCGGACCCCGGCGGCTTGCTAGAGTCCCGCCCATGTCGACCCCTGACGACCTGCTCATCGATCTCGCTGCCATGGTCGAGTCGGAGCAAACCAATCAGATGTCCCTGACCGTCGTGGTCCACGGCGCCGTCATCACCGGCCGTCTCGCCCCCGAGAGCGTCTGGCGCCAGCGCGTCGCCGAGGTCCTCCAGGACTCCGACCAGCTGACCCGGTTCGCCGAGGTCTTCAGAACCTCCGGGCCCATGGGCCGCCCCTCGCACCTGCACTTCCACGTGGCGCGCATCCTCCAGGGCACCCTGGGCATCCCCGAGACCGGCGGCATGTACCGCATCGCCGTCAAGGACGTCAGCGCCTGGACCGTCGGCGACTTCAGCTACTCCGACAAATAGGCGCGGGCCGCCTTCCCGGCCGCGCCGGCCAGGCCGTGCCCGGCGGCGCGCACCTGGCCGCAGGCGGGCGTTC
This sequence comes from Streptomyces sp. NPDC046303, assembly GCF_055588085.1. NCBI lineage: Bacteria > Bacillati > Actinomycetota > Actinomycetes > Kitasatosporales > Streptomycetaceae > Streptomyces > Streptomyces sp. NPDC046303. The sequence continues at coordinate 274,534 of NZ_JBVJFA010000005.1, read as the reverse complement.
TGGTGGGGTACGCGTTGGTTCGGACGGGTATATCCCCTGAGACTGGAACGTGAGACAGCGCCGAACAGCGCGACGACGCACCCCGGCAACCACCGGGGCCGCCCGTCCGAGGAGCGCAGCGCCATGCACCGTACAGACCTCACAGACGTCGCCACCCACGAGGCCAGGGCACTGTCCGTGTCCCTGTTCCGGCGGCTGGCCGAGCTGGAGGAGGGCAGCGCGGAGTTCAGTTACGTCCGCAACACCCTCGTCGAGCTGAACCTCAGCCTGGTGAAGTACGCCGCCCGGCGGTTCCGCGGCCGCAGCGAGCCGATGGAGGACATCGTCCAGGTCGGGACGGTCGGCCTGATCAAGGCCATCAACCGGTTCGACCCGGAGCGGGGGGTGGAGTTCACCTCCTTCGCCCTGCCGACGATCACCGGGGAGATCAAGCGGTTCTTCCGGGACACCAGCTGGGCCGTCAAGGTTCCGCGCAGGCTCCAGGAGCTGCGGATCGACGCGGCCAAGGCGCACGACGCCCTGGAGCAGGAGCTCGGCCGGGAGCCCACGGACTCCGAGCTCGCCGGACAGCTGCACGTGACGCCCGAGGAGCTGGCGGAGGGCCGCAAGGCCGCGTCCGCGTACTCCGTGCGCTCCCTGGACGCGCCCGCCCAGGAGGAGGGAGACCGGGACCCCGGCGCCGACCGGCCGTCCCTCGGCGAGGAGGAGCCGGCGTACGACCGCATCGAATGCCTGGAATCGCTCAAGCCGATGCTGGCCTGCCTGCCCGAGCGCGAGCGCATCCTGCTCTCCCTGCGGTTCGGGCAGGAGCTGACGCAATCCGAGATCGGCGACCGGCTGGGCCTGTCCCAGATGCACGTGTCCCGCCTGCTGACCCGCACCCTGGAGCGGCTGCGCACCGGGCTGCTCACCGACCCGGACGAGGCGGACGGCGAGGCGGACGAGGAAGTCTCCGCGGCCTAGTGCGCGATCCCGGCCGGCTGCGCTATCCCGGCCGCTGCGCGATGCCGGCTAGCGGGCCGGCCGGGGCGGGTCCTGGAGCCGTCCGCGGGCCGGGACCTCCAGCCAGACGGTCTTGCCCGGCCGGCCGTCCTCCGACGGGACCCAGCCCCAGCTGCGCGCGAGCCGTTCCAGCACGATCAGCCCGTGTCCGCCGGGCAGGGCGCGGTCGCCGGGCGGCCGGCGCCTCGGGGGCTCGCCGCTGTCGTCGCTGACCTCCACGCGCAGCCGCTCCGAGGTGTGCCGCAGGACCAGCTCCCGCGGGCCGCCCCCGTGCAGGCAGGCGTTGGTGACCACCTCGGAGACCAGGAGCAGCACGTCCTCCACGGACTCCGCCTCGCCCGGCCAGGCCCAGTCGGCCAGCGCCTTGCGCGTGAAGTCGCGGCACCGGCCCACGACTCCGGTCGTGGCGCCGCCGAGAACGAGCCTCCGCGTCTGCTCGGCCACAGGGCCTCCGTTCTCCGCGCCTCTCCGCGCCGCATGTACCCCTACCCGGGGCTGTCAATCCTAGGGCGGCCGGCAACCCCCGACCTCCTCTCAAATTTCACATCTCGGAAAACAGATTCCGTCATGCGATAACCTAGGATTCCCTCTGCTCGACCCGGAAACCAGCGGAACCCAGGAGGCACGCATGACCGAGAGCCGCGTCGCCCTGATCACCGGATCCTCTTCCGGGATCGGCGCAGCCGTCGCCCGCAGGCTGAGCGCGGAGGGCATCCGCGTCGTCGTCAACTCGGCCCGCAGCGAGAGCGCCGGAAAGGCGCTGGCCGCAGAGCTGCCGGGCGCCGTGTACGTGCGCGGCGACGTCGCCGACGCGGCGGATGCCCGGCGGATCGTGCAGAGCGCCGTCGACGCCCACGGACGGCTCGACATCCTGGTCAACAACGCGGGCGTCACCCGGTTCATCCCCCTGGACGACCTGGAGGCCGCGGACGCCGACGCCTGGCGCGAGATCTTCGACGTCAACGTGATCGGCGCCTGGCAGATGGTCACCGCCGCCGCCCCCCACCTGCGCGCCTCCGGGGCGGGCTCGGTCGTCAACATCTCCTCGGTCTCCGCCACCCGGGCGCTGGGCAGCTCCGTGCCGTACGCCGTCAGCAAGGCGGCGGTGAACCACATGACCCGCCTGCTCGCCTCCCAGCTCGGCCCGGCCGTCCGGGTCAACGCCATCGCCCCCGGCCTCATCGACACCCCCTGGTACGAGGGCGCCGAACAGGTCTGGGAGAGCTCGCGGGAATGGATCACCGAGAACACCCCGCTGCGCCGGGTCGGCACCCCCGAGGACGTGGCCGAGGCCGCGCTCTACCTGGTGAACGCCGCCTACACGACGGGGGACGTCCTGACCGTCGACGGCGGCCGGCACGTGGTCTGAGCGGCCCGGAGCCGCAGCCGCCCCCGATTCCACATCGTGGACAACTACTCTCGTTTCATGAATGCAGAAGCCCACGACCTCGCCGCCGCGAAGGACGCCGTCAAGGACGCTGTGAAGGACGCCGACCGGAAACACGTCTTCCACTCCTGGTCGGCGCAGGAGCTCATCGACCCGCTCGCCGTCGCCGGGGCCGAGGGCTCCTACTTCTGGGACTACGACGGCAACCGGTTCCTCGACTTCTCCAGTGCCCTCGTCTACACGAACATCGGGTACCAGCACCCGAAGGTCGCCGCGGCCATCCAGGAGCAGGCGGCGCGGCTCTGCACGGTCGCGCCCGGTTTCGCCGTGGACGTCCGCTCCGAAGCGGCGCGGCTGATCGCCGAGCGCACCCCGGGCGACCTCGACAAGATCTTCTTCACCAACGCCGGGGCCGAGGCCGTCGAGAACGCCGTCCGCATGGCCCGGCTGCACACCGGCCGGCCCAAGGTGCTGTCCGCGTACCGCTCGTACCACGGCGCCACCTCCACCGCGATCAACCTGACCGGTGACGCCCGGCGCTTCGGCAACGACACCGCGACCGCCGGCGTCGTGCACTTCTGGGGCCCCTTCGCCTACCGTTCGCCCTTCTACGCGGCCACCGAGGCCGAGGAGTGCGAGCGGGCCCTGCGCCACCTCGAGGACACCATCGTCTTCGAGGGCCCGCAGTCCATCGCCGCGATCATCCTGGAGACCGTCGGCGGCGCCCCGGGCGTCCTGGTGCCCCCGGCCGGCTACCTGCCCGGCGTGCGCGCGCTCTGCGACCGCTACGGCATCGTCCTCATCCTCGACGAGATCATGGTCGGCTTCGGGCGCACCGGCCGGTGGTTCGCCGCCGAGCACTGGGACGTCGTCCCCGACCTGCTGTGCTTCGCCAAGGGCGTGACCAGCGGATACGTGCCGCTCGGCGGGGTCGCCATCTCGGCCGCCATCGCCGAGACCTTCGCCCGCCGGCCCTACCCGGGCGGGCTGACGTACTCCGGGCACGTGCTGGCCTGCGCTGCCGCCGTCGCCACGATCAACGTCATGGAGGAGGAGGGCGTCGTCGAGCGGTCCGCCCGCACCGGCACCGAGCTGCTCGGCCCCGGGCTGCGCGCGCTCGCCGAGCGGCACCCCTCGGTCGGGGAGGTCCGCGGGCTCGGCACCTTCTGGGCCCTGGAACTCGTACGGGACAGGGCGACGCGCGAGCCGCTGGTGCCCTACAACGCCTCCGGGGCGGACAACGCGCCGATGGCCGCCTTCGGGGCCGCCTGCAAGAAGGGCGGGCTCTGGCCGCTGATCGCCGGCAACCGCATCCACGTCGCGCCGCCGTGCACCATCTCGCCCGAGGACGTGGCCAAGGGCCTGGCGATCCTCGGCGAAGCCCTGTCGGTCGCCGACGCTCACACCGCCTGACCTGCACGGACGTACGGTCGCCCAATCCGTGGGTGCCGCTCTCGGAGGATCCGCGCCATTACGAACGGCCCGTGAACGTGCTGAAATCCGAAAGAGCACCTACGGACCGGGATGCACGTCAGTCCCGGGGCGGTCCTCCGTGACCGAACGGCGGGGAGCGGGCCGACCGCTGGACGCCGGGCGTACGGGATCCCCTCAACCGGACTCCGTGTACCCGAAGGAAGACAGGCATGAGCAAGCACGTCCTCGCGCAGAACCAGTACGGCAAGGCCGAGAACCGCATCGTCAAGGTCACCCGCAAGGGCAGCGACGGCTCGTGGCACGAGATCCGCGACCTGAACGTGTCGGTCGCGCTGCGCGGCGAGTTCCGCGACGTCCACCTGACCGGCGACAACGCCAACTGCCTGCCCACCGACACCACCAAGAACACGGTGTACGCCTTCGGCAAGGAACACGGGATCGACTCCCCCGAGGCCTTCGGCATCCTGCTCGCCAAGCACTTCGTCTCCTCCCAGTCGCCGATCCGCGAAGCGCAGATCCGCATCGAGGAGTACGCGTGGGACCGCATTCCGGTCCCGACGCGCAAGGAGCAGCACTCCTTCGTCCGCAAGGGCCAGGAGGTGCGCACCGCGCAGATCACGTACAGCGAGACGACCGGGCTGCAGGTCATCTCGGGCCTGAAGGACCTGACCGTGATGAACTCGACCAACTCCGAGTTCCACGGCTACATCAAGGACAAGTACACGACCCTCCAGGAGGCGTACGACCGCATCCTGGCGACCAAGGTCACCGCGCGCTGGGCGCACTCGGCGCTGGCGGCCGACGACGCCTCGTACGACTGGGACCAGTCGTACAAGAAGGTCCGCAAGAACATGCTGGAAGCCTTCGCGGAGACGTACTCGTACTCGCTGCAGCAGACCCTGAACCAGATGGCCGAGCTCGTCCTCGACAGCTGCCCCAAGGTCAACGAGGTGCGCCTGAACCTCCCCAACAAGCACCACTTCCTCGTGGACCTGGAGCCCTTCGGCCTCAAGAACGACAACGAGGTCTATTTCGCGGCGGACCGGATGTACGGCCTCATCGAGGGAACCGTCCACCGCGACGGCGTCCAGCCGGTGATCGCGACCTCCGACTGGATCGTCGCGTAACCCCTTCCGCTTACCGCTCCGTTCGGCCCGGACCGCTCCGCGGGGTCCGGGCCGTTCGCTGGGGTGGACGAGTTCCAGCCGTGGTTCCGGTTCGGTAGCCGAAACGGACCCTTGTGCCGATCGCCGTACGCAACGAGGCTGTTCAGCCGGTGAGTTGACGACGAGTGGGCGAGGGGGCCGGTAGTTCATGCCGACGGCGATCAGGGAGTGGCGGGGCTGGACGGGCGCCGCCCCCTTCTGGCTGAACTCCTTCCTGCTGCTCCTGGCCCCCTTCACGGCCGTCACCCTGTTCGGCCAGCTCGGTGTGATCGCGGCCCTGGCCGCGCTGGGCGGCCTGGCGCGGCACCTGTGGTCCGGGGACTACGGCCACCCGGCGGTCCACCTCGCCGCGGTGCTGATGGGCGTGGCGACGGCGACTCTGGTGACGACCTGACTCACCCGTTCGGGCGTACGACGCCCCACCCGGGGCGGGGGCGGCCCGACCGTGTCCCAGCTGGGAAAACGGCCGCATCGCGCGGCGACACGCCCGTGACGTTCCGTCAGTCTCCCGTGTTTCACCGGGTGCCGGAGGGCAGAGGAGGTATCCACTGCTCATATGACCCGGCCGCCCGAGCCGGACCGGAGGGACCCGCATGCCCCGCGCCAAGTCGGTCGTCGCCGCGCTGACGGTGGTTCTGCTGGCCACCGGGATCGGTGTGCTGCAGCGCACCGAGGGCGCCGGCCCCGCGGCCGCGAACACCGACGACGCCCTGCCCTCGCGGGCGCTGGGACTGTCCGACCACCGGCGCCTGGCCCGGCAGCGGGAGTACTCCGGTGAGCACCTTCCCGCGCACGGCGCACGTGCGCCGAGGACGGCCGCGGGCCCGTTGCGGCCGGTCACGGAAGCGCTGCCGGCCGCACGGCCGGTGCGGCTGCGCGTGCCGAGCCTGGGCATCGACGTACCGCTGACCGGCGGGCCCGACGGCGCCGGCGGCGCCGGTGGGACCGGCGCTCGTGGCGGAGTCTTCTGGCAGGCCGACGGTCCGGCGCCCGGGTCGGCCGGCACCGCCGTGGTCGGCGGAGCGGGCCTGGACCTCTCCGGGCTGCAGCGGGGCCGCACCGTCGAGATCACCCGCGCCGACGGCCGGACCGCCGTGTTCACCGTGGTCCGGCTCCTCCCCGGCGGGTCCGGCGGGTCCGGCGGCTCCGGCGTCCCTGCGGACCGGGACCGTGCGGGGCGCTCCCACCTGCGGCTGGCCGGCGGGGACACCGCCGCGCTGGCCCGGCTGACGGGCCAGCGCAGGGGCCGCTGACCGGTCCCCCTCCGTCATCCGTGCGGGGCACTTCGTTCCGCCGGTCGGGGGCTTCTGGGGACCCGGCCGGGAGCCGCCCGGCGTGTCGGGGCACACCCCTCGCATGAGCGGGAGTCGGCACGTGCGCGCCGCCGTGACCAGGGCCCTGACCAAGGTCCTGACGGCGGCCTGCGTCGTGCTGCTGTGCGTGTTCGGCGCAGGTCCGGCCGCGGCGACGGTCGCCGAGTCCCGGCCCGCGTCCACCGCCCCCGCGGAGCCCACCGAGGGACAGTCCGATCCGGCCGCCGAACCCGAGGCGCGGGCCGCCGTACGGTCGCTGTCGCGCGCGGTGCCCGGCGTACGGCGCACCCCGCTGCCGGTGTTTCACGTGAAACACGAGCCGGACCAGCCCCCCGTGGCGGCGCCCGTGCGGCGGACGGCCCAGCCGGCGCAACCGGCCCTGTCCGCGCGGACGGTGCGGAGTGTGGTCCTGCGCTGCTGAGCGGGCCGAGGCCCCCAGCGACACAGTCCCCCACACACCCCCCAACACCGTGAGGTTCCGCCATGCCCATCGACGCCTACGCCGCCCTGAACGCCATGCTCCGCGCCGAGGCCGCCCGGTTCACGCCGCCGGTACGCCAGAGCGCCGACCCGGCCGCTGCGCACAAGACCCCGGCCCCGTCCCCCGAACCGGAGAGGGAACCGCAGCAGACCGCCCCCGCGGACTCCTCCGCGTAGACCTGCCGCGCCGGATGGAGGAGCACCGGTTCCCGCGCCCCTCGGCAGCGGAGCGTGGTCACGTGAGGTTCGACCACGGGCACGGGAACCGGGCCCACCCCCCCCCGATCCTGCGAAAGGACCGGGGGACGGCTACGTGCGGTTGTAGAGCCGCATCGTGACGGGCCCGAAGACCAGGACCAGGAGGCCCGCCCACCCCAGCGACCAGGCGATCTCGGTCGCCGGCCACTCCCCCGCCATCAGACCGCGCACCGCGGTGGTCAGGTGGGTGACCGGGCTGTTGTTGACGAAGGCCTGCAGCCAGCCCGGCATCGTCCTCGGGTCCACGAAGATGTTGCTGAGGAACGTGAGCGGGAACAGCACCATCATGCTCACGCCCATGACGGACTTCTCGCTGCGCAGCAGCAGCCCGAACATCGTCCACACCCACGAGAAGGCGAAGGAGAAGACGATCAGCAGCGCCACGCCGGCCAGCACCCCCATGGCCCCGCCCGCCGGACGGAAGTCCAGGATCAGGCCGACGGCCAGCATCACGGCGGACGCGATCGTGTAGCGCAGCATGTCGCCGAGCAGGTAGCCGACCATCGTCGAGGGCCGCCAGATGGGGAGCGTGCGGAAGCGGTCGAAGACGCCCTTCTCGATGTCGGTGTTGACGGAGACCCCCGTGTACATCGTGATCATCACGATCGACATGACGAGGATGCCGGGCAGCAGGGTCTGGATGTACGTCCCCGGGGAGCCGGCCAGCGCACCACCGAAGAGGTACGTGTACATCAGCACCATCATGATCGGGAAGGCGGTCACGTCGAAGAGTTGCTCGGGCACGTGCTTGATCTTCAGGACGGCCCGCCAGCCGAAGGTCAGCGAGGTCGCGAGCGCGCTCGGGCGGGGCGGGCGGCGGCCGGAGACCAGGAGGGCGGCGAGCTGATCGGCGCGCGGGGCGACGAACTCCAGCTCCGAGGTGACCGTTCCGGCGCTCCCGGCGGACCCGGCGGACCCGTTGATGCCGGTCCCGTCGGCCCCGGTCCCGTCGGCCCCGGTCTCGTCGGTCTCGACGCTCATGTCGTCACCCCCTTGTCGTCGGTGAGCGCGAGGAAGACCTCGTCCAGGCTGGGCTGGCCCAGCGCGAAGGTGTCGACGACGATCCCGGCCCGGGCCAGCTCGGCCAGGGCCGCGGCGGCGGACCGGGCGTCGTCGACGCGGGCGGTCAGCGCGACCGGATCCGGATCCGGCGTGACGGACTCGTCGAGTACGGCGGCCAGCAGGCGCACGGCTTCGTCCCGTTGGGCCGCATCCCGCAGGCGGACGTGCACGCTGCCCGAGCCGACCGAGGCCTTCAGCTCGCCCTTCGTGCCCTCGGCGATCACCTTGCCGTGGTCGATGACGGCGATCCGGGAGGCCAGGTGATCGGCCTCGTCGAGGTACTGGGTGGTGAGCAGGACCGTGGTGCCCTGCGCGACGACGGCCCGCACGATCTCCCAGACCTGGTTGCGGCTGCGCGGGTCGAGGCCGGTGGTCGGCTCGTCGAGGAAGAGCAGGTCGGGGGTGTTGAGGATGGAGGCGGCGATGTCGATGCGGCGCCGCATCCCGCCGGAGTACTGCTTGACCTGGCGGCCGGCCGCGGCCGAGAGCCCGAAGGCCTCCAGCAGCTGGGCGGCGCGCTCCCGGGAGGCGGGCCGGGAATGCCCCAGCAGCCGTGCGAGCAGCACCAGGTTCTCCGTACCGGTCAGGTCCTCGTCGACGGAGGCGTACTGGCCGGTGAGGCTGACCCGGCTGCGCACGGCGTCCGGTTCGCGGGTGACGTCCTTGCCGAAGACGCGGGCCTCCCCGCCGTCCGGGCGCAGCAGGGTGGCCAGCACCTTCACCACGGTGGTCTTGCCGGCCCCGTTGGGGCCGAGGACCCCGTAGACGGTTCCCTCCGGCACGGCGAGGTCCACCCCGTCGACGGCCCGGGTGTCCCCGAAGACCTTGACGAGGCCGGCGGTCTCGATGGCGTGGCCGGCGGGAGCCGTGGGACTCAGTCCTCGCGCGTGTAGTAGCGGTAGAACGCCACCCCTCCGACGCCCAGGCCGGAGAACAGGCCGATCACGGCGGCGCTGAGCACGCTGGAGCCGGTGAGGCTGTGCAGGTAGCCCACGGCGACGCCCGCGAAGACGCCGTACGCGGCGGCGTGCGCCTCGCGCTTCAGCCGGGGGCCGACCCGGTTGAGGCCGAACATGACGGCGGCGAACAGCGCGCCGCACAGGATTCCGTAGAACACGTTGCCCGCGTCCACCGGGCCCATCTGGCGCTGGAGGAAAGCGGCCCAGACTCCGTAGACGAGTCCCATGAGCAGGGCGCGCGTGAGGGCGTTCTTGGCGAGGTGGTCCGAGTCCGCCGTCCGTCGGATGTGGTGCCGCCGGTGGACGGTGGGTGCCGCATGTGCCATGACGGGCTCCTCTCTCCCATCCTCCAGGGCACACCCGCCGCCCCCGAGCGGCAAGTGGATCAACCGCGTCAACCACGTACCGCCACGGCGTCGATCTCGAAGAGCATGCCGGGCAGGGCGAGCGCGGCCACCCCGATCAGGGTCTGCGCGGGCAGCTCGGTGCCCCAGGTGGCCCGCAGCTCCTTGAGCAGGACGGCCAGCTTCTCCTCGTCGTGACCGACGACGTAGGTGCCGATGCGGACCACGTCGGCGGGGCCGAGACCGACGGCTGCCAAAGCGGTACGGAGGTTGGCGAAGGCCTGAGCCACCTGGTCGGCGAAGTCCTCGGAGACCACCTGACCGCTCTCGTCGGAGCCGTACTGGCCGGCTATGAACACCTGCTCGCCGCGGGCGGACACGATGTGGCTGTAGCCGTAGCCGGTCGGGGTGTGCAGTCCTGCGGGGTTGACGATGCTGCGCGTCATGCCGAGCTCCCTGGTTCCGTGTCCGTACGTGCGGGGGGGTGTGACTACTGCGCGGCCAGCCAGGCGCGGAGCCGCTCCGGGGCCTCGGGGGCCTGCCGCTCGGCCTGCCGCCGGACCTCCTCGAGGTCCTGCGCCGCCAGGGCCGTGCGCCAGGCCAGCTCGGCCCGGGACATGGCGTGCGCGATGGCGCAGCCGGGCGCACCGGCGGCCCCCTGGTCCGAACGCCCGGGCCCCTGGCGGCGGATCTCCGTGCACCGGAACGCCTCCTCGGGTCCCTCGACGGCGGCGACCACGTCCATGAGCGAGATGGCGGCGAGCGGGCGGGCCAGCCGGAATCCGCCGCGGGGGCCGGACACGGAGGTGACGATGCCCGCCCGGGCCAGCGCCTGGAGCTGCTTGTTCAGATAGGCGGCGGGCAGGTCGTGCCACGCGGCCAGCCGCGCCGCCGGCACGGCACGGTCCGGCCCGATCCACGCCAGGTTGACGCAGCTGTGCAGCGCCCACTCGACGCCCTCGCTCATCCTCATATCCTGGATATTACATATCCAGAATGTTGGCCCGCAAGGGCGCCGCGCCACCCGCCCGCAGCAACACCGCTCGCGCCCGGTCCCGCCCCGGCATTCCCTGGTGACGTGCGCACCATCCTGTCGGCGGTACTGATCGCGCTCGTGGCCCTCCTGGTACCCGCGAGCGCCGTCGCGTACTGGGCCGACCGCGAACTGGGCAACGCCGACCGCTACACCGCCGCCATGTCCCCGCTCGCGGGGAACCCCGCCGTCCAGGGCGTCGTCGTCACCCAGGTCACCCGCGCCCTCGCCGGCCAGATCGACGCGGGCCCCTTCCAGAGCGGGGTCGACGCCCTGCTCGGCGAAGCCCTGGGCTCCTTCGCCGGCACGCCGGCCTACCGCACCGCCTGGGACGCGGCCAACCGGGCGGCCCACGCCGCCTTCCTCGAGGCGCTCACCACCGGCCACGGCGACGCCGTCACCATCGACCTCGCGCCCGTCATCGCCCAGGTCAAGGCCGAACTCGTCGACGACGGCGTGCCGTTCGCCGACCGCATCCCGGTGACCCGCCTCTCGGTCAAGGTCATGGAGTACGACAACCTCGGTGCGCTCCGGAAGGGTTTCCACATGCTCCAGATCGCGGGCGTCTGGCTCCCCCTGCTGACCGTGGTGCTGGCCGCGGCGGCCATCGCGGTCGCCGTCCGCCGCCGCCGGGCCGTGATGGCCACCGGGCTGGGACTCGCCGCGGGCGCCGCGCTGCTGTGGATCGCCGTGAGCGTCTGCCGCCGGATCACGCTGGACGACCTGCCGGCCGACATCGACCGGCAGGCCGCCGGAGCGGTCTACGACGCCCTCACCGCGTTCCTGCGCACCACCGCCTGGGTGGTGCTGGCCGTCGGGCTCGCCGCCGCGCTGGGCGCCTGGGTGACGGGCCGACTGCGCCGCACCCCATAAGCTCGGAAGGTACCAACGCACGCAGAACGACGCAGAAGAGCCCAGAAGAACCGATTCGCAAGCGGCGGCACGGAAGCGGAATGAGCACCGAACGCACCGAACACATAGCGGCCGGGCGAGGCCGGAGCCATCCGCTGGCACCGCCCTCCTGGCTGCTGGGCGGACTCCGGCCGAGCACCGCACCCATCCCGTGGGCCGCCGTGGCACGCGCGGGTGCCGCGCTCGCCACCCCGCTCGCCGTCGGATTCGCCCTCGGCGAGCCCGAGTACGGCGCCCTCGTCTCCATGGGCGCCCTGTCCGGAGTCATCGGCGACACCGCCGACGCCTACCGCATGCGGATCCTCAACATCGGCGTCCCGCAGCTCTTCGGCGCCGTGGGCATGGCGCTGGGCACCCTGGTCTTCGGGCACGGCTGGCTGGCCGTCGGCGCCCTCACCCTCGTCGCCCTGATCTCCGGGATGATCTCCTCGATCGGCACGATCGCCTCCGTCTCCGGTCTGCTGCTCCTGCTCAACGCCGTGATCGGCGCCGGTCTGCCGCTGCCGCAGCCCTGGTGGACGGCCCCCCTGCTGCTGAGCGCGGGCGGGCTGTTCGTGCTCGCGCTGACCCTGCTGGGCTGGCCGCTGCGCGGCCGCCGGCCCGAACGCACGGCCGTCGCCGCCACCTACCGGGCGCTGGCCGACACCCTCGAGGCGGCGGGCGGCCCGGAGTACGAGGAGCGCCGCCAGCAGCTCACCCAGGCCCTGAACCAGGCCTACGACCTGGTCCTGGGCCGCCGGGCCCGGGTGCACGGGCGCAGCCCCTCCCTGGTGCGGATGCTGGCCCAGCTGAACGTGGTCATCCCGCTGGTGGAGGCCGCCCCCGCCGCCCACCTGCGCGGCCGTCCGCTGCCGCCCGGGATCCCGGCGGCCGTACGGGAGCTGGCCGACGCCGTCGAAGAGGAGCGCACCGGATCCCCCGTACTCGACCTGCCCGCCCCGCACACCCCGGCCGACCGGGCCATCGACTCGGCCCTGCGGCACGCGGCGGCCCTCGTGCACCGCACCGGACCGGACCCCTCCCCGGGCCGTGGCGGCCCGGCGGGGTCCCCGCGCGTCGACGACCGGCTCGGGCGGCCCGCCGCCCTGCGGGTCCGGGTCCGGAGCGCGGTGCGGGACATGATGCTGTCCGGAGCGTCCTGGCGGTACGGACTGCGCCTCGCCCTGTGCATCGGGCTCGCCCAGTGCCTGGTCTCCCTCATCGAGGTGGAGCGGTCCTACTGGGTCGCGCTGACGGTCACCTTCGTCCTCAAGCCCGACTTCGGCTCGGTGTTCTCGCGGGCCGTGCTGCGCGCGCTGGGCACCGCGGCCGGGCTGGTCGTCGCCGCCGCCGTACTGGCCGAGGTACCGCGCGGCTGGTGGGACGTGCCGGTGATGGTGGTGCTCGGCGCGCTGATCCCGGCCTTCTCGGCCAAGGGGTACGCCTTCCAGACCGCCGCCATCACCCCGGTGATCCTGCTGCTCTCGGACCAGCTCAACCACCAGGGCTTCGACCTGATCCGGCCGCGCCTGCTGGACAGCCTGATCGGCTGCGCCATCACCCTCGTCGCGGGCTACCTGCTGTGGCCCGAGAGCTGGCACACCCGGATCGGGGACCGGCTGGCCGACGCCGTGGACGACGCCGCCCGGTACCTCGAGCGGGCCTTCGCGCCGGTCCCGGACGAGGCCGCGCGCGCGGCGGCGCGCACCGCCCGCCTGCAGACCAGGCGGCGGATCTACCGGGACCTGTCGGACGTGCGCAGCGAGTTCCAGCGCGCCCTGACCGAGCCCCCGCCGACGGGCCCCCGGGCCGCCGCCTGGTGGCCCCTGGTGGTGGCCGTCGAACGCATCGTGGACGCGACCACCGCCGCCCGCGTCCGCGTCAACCACGGGGCCGAGCCGCCCGCGTCGGCCGAGGTGGAGGCGCTCGCGGGCCAGTTGCACGCACTGGCGGAGCGCGTCCGCAGCAGTACGACCCCGGTCCGGGTCGACGCGGAGCCGCCGGCCGACGGGGCGGGAGTCCTGTCCCCGGTCCGCCAGGAAGTGGCGGCGGCCCGCGCCCTCGCCCGTCCGGGTGACTGACCGCCGGGAGGACGCGCACCGCATCGCCCCGTCCGCTCCCCCGAACGGCCCCGAGCCCAGGCCGGGAGCCACCGGGCGGGAGAACCTGGGGGCATGCACCGCGCCCCGGCCCTACCGGTCCTCGCCGTCCTCGTGGCGGCCGCGGCCGGGTGCGCCGATGTGGAAGGACTGCGCAGCCAGGGCGACCTCGGTACGGTGCACGCCCCGAAGAGCCTGTGGAAGGACGTCCGCCCCTCCCCGCCCGGCCCCGGCCAGCAGCCGGGGACGGCCGCCGTGGTGCCCGGCCTCCCCAAGGCGGCCGCGCTGAGCATGCGCGGTGTGAACGCGCTGGACGTCGTACGCGCCGACATCACCTCCGCCACCGCACAGGACGGCGGGACGGGCCGGCTCGTCGACCCCCGGGCGGTGCAGCGGCTCGCGCTCTGCACCGGGGCCGCGGACGGCGGACCCGACTGCCCGGTGCGCCCGGGCGTGCTGCACGACCTCACGGGCAACGGCCGGGAAGAGCTGATTACCGCCCTGGACATCGACGGCCGGCTCAGCGAACTGCGCGTCTACACCGTCCGGGACGACGGCTCCATCACCCGGGTGCTGGCCCGGCGGGCGGTGCTGGAGGGCGTGGAGGTCGCCGCCGAGCACCTGGCCGTGCGCGAGCCCACCTCGAACCCGGCGTACGTGGCCGTCTCCGACTACGAGTGGGACCCCGCGGCCGGGGTCATGAACCTGTCGCAGCTCACCCTCGACGAGTGCCCGTCCCTCACGGACCTCCCGCTGGGCGGGGACGGGTCGCGATGCGCGCGCTGAGCAGCCTGCGCTGGAAGATCGCCCTGACCACCACGGCCGTGTGCTGCATGGTCGCCGCCGCGCTCGGGATCCTCGTGCACAACGTGGTCGCCCGGCAGATCGTCGGGGAGGTCCGCACGAAAGCGGAAGCGGACCTGGACCACGCCCTCGGCCACTACGAGTACGGCACGTCCCACGGCGACGTGGACGTCGCCCTGGACCCGCCCGGCCTGCCGAAGCCGCTGCGCGAGCTGGTCGCGCGCGGGCACACCGGCAGCATGGTCGGCCGCCGGGGGGACGAGCCCGTCATGTGGGCGGCCGGACCGGCCGACGAGCACGCCCTCGCGATCTGGATCCCGTACGGGAGCACCCGCGCCCGGCTGCGGGACATCGACGCGGCGATCCTCGCGTCCGCAGGTCTGGCGGCCGGGGTGGTCGCGCTGGCCGGCCTGTTCCTCGCCGGGCGGATCAGCCGGCGGCTCGTGACCACGGCCGCCGTGGCCCGCCGGATCAGCTCCGGGGACCTGGACGCGCGGGTCGGCTTCCCGGCCGACGGCGGAGGCGGCCGAGGCGGCGGAGGCGGCAGCGGCGGCGGAGGCGGCAGCGGCGGCCGGGGCGGCGACGGGGACGACGGGGCCGGGGACGGCCGGCGGCCCGCCCGCTCCCGGGACGAAGTACGGGACGTGGCGCAGGCGCTGGACTCGATGGCCGGGTCGCTCCAGGGCCGGCTGGAGGCGGAGAAGCGGTTCACCGCGGACGTCGCGCACGAACTGCGCACCCCGCTGACGGGCTCGCTGGCCGCGGCGGCGCTGCTGCCGGAGGGCCGCCCCAAGGAAATGATCAACGACCGGCTCAAGGCCCTGCACCTGCTCACCGAGGACCTGCTGGAGATCTCCCGGCTGGACTCGGGGGTCGAACGGGCCGAACTCGCCCGGGTCGAGCTGGGCCGGGCGGTACGGCGCGCGGTCACCGGGAGCGGGCGGGAGGCGACGGTCCGGGTCGTCCGGGACGCGGAGGTGCTCACCGACCGGCGCCGGCTGGACCGGATCCTGGCCAACCTGCTGGTCAACTCGCACAAGCACGGCCGGCCGCCGGTCGAGGTGACGGTGGAGGGGCCGGTGGTGGTGGTGCGCGACCACGGCCCCGGATATCCGCCCGAGCTGATCGAGCAGGGCCCCCGGCGGTTCCGCACCGGGGATCCGGGGCGCGGGCGGGGCCACGGGCTCGGGCTGACGATCGTGGCCGGCCAGGCGGCCGTGCTGGAGATCGAGCTGACCTTCGCCAACGCACCCGACGGGGGTGCGGTGACCACCCTCAGGCTGCCGGTCGGACGGCTGCCGGAGGCGGGCTGAGGGTGGTCGCCCGGCGTCGGGATCAGACGCCGATGTTCTTGCCGTCCTTGCGCCAGACCGAGACGACGGCCGGGCGGACGAGCTTGCCGGGACCGTCGGGCCACGCGGACTGCGGGTTCTCGACGGAGGCCCCGTCGAGCTCGCCCGGGTGCTGCACGGCCACCAGGACGCGCTTGTCCTGGATGATCGGGCCGCAGGTCTCGGCGCCGCGCGGGACGGTCAGGAACTGCTTCAGCTCGCCGCGGCGCTCACCTGAGGTCGCCACGCCGAACAGGCCGTCGTGGGAGCCGAGCTGGTTGCCGTCGGTGGAGATCCACAGGTTGCCGTGCGGGTCGAAGGCCACGTTGTCCGGGCAGGAGATCGGGCTGACCTTGTCCTTCGGGAAGCCGGCGAAGTAGGTCGCCGGGTCGTTCGGGTCACCGGCGACCAGGAACAGCCGCCAGGCGAATCCGTCGCCGGCCGGGTCGTCGAAGTTCTCGGCGAGCTCCAGGATCTGGCCGTGCTTGTTGCCGTTGCGCGGGTTGGCCTCGTCCGCCCCGGCCTTGCCCGCCTTGCCGCGGTCCTTGTTGTTGGTCAGCGCGACGTACACGCGGCCGGTGCGCGGCGAGGGCTCCACGTCCTCGGGGCGGTCCATCTTGGTCGCGCCCACCTTGTCGGCGGCCTCACGCGTGAAGACGTACACCTCCTCGGCGGTCATGCCGGGCACGTGGGAGGTGGTGCCGGTGGCCAGCGGGATCCACACGCCGACGCCGTCGAACTCGCCGTCCGCGGGGTACGTGCCGGAGCCGTCGATCTCGGCGGCCGGGGAGTCGCCGGTCAGCTTGGCGACGTAGAGGGTGCCCTCGTCGAGCAGCGTGAGGTTGTGCTCCTTCGCCGCGCGCGAATTGCCCTTCTTCATCCGCTTCGACGAGACGAACTTGTAGAAGTAGTCGAAGCGCTCGTCGTCGCCCATGTAGACGACCGGGCGGCCGTCCTCGGTCAGGCGGGGCTGCGCGGCCTCGTGCTTGAAGCGGCCGAGGGCGGTGTGCTTGCGCGGGACGGAGTCCGGGTCGTACGGGTCCAGCTCGACGACCCAGCCGAAGCGGTGGGCCTCGTGGGGCTCCCGGGCCACGTCGAAGCGCTTGTCGAACCGCTCCCACTTGCGCTCGGAGGCGGCGCCGGTGATGCCGTAGCGCTTCAGGCGCGCGGCCTGGACGGGCTCGGTGACGCTGTCGCCGTTGGCGAAGTACTGGTTGAAGTTCTCCTCGCCGGACAGGATCGTGCCCCACGGGGTGGTGCCGCCGGCGCAGTTGTTGAGGGTGCCGAGCACCTTGGTGCCGGTGGGGTCGGCGGAGGTCTTCAGCAGGGCGCTGCCCGCGGCCGGGCCGGCCAGCTTGAACTCGCTGGTGGCGGTCAGACGGCGGTTGAGGTGGTGGCGGGAGACCGCGGTCAGCTTGCCGCTGCGGTGGTCCTCCTGGACGACGACCACGGACAGGCCGTGCGCGGCCCAGGCGATCTCGGCCTGCTCGCGGGTCGGGTTGGCCGGGTCGTACCCCTTGAACATGAGGTTTTCGTCGGTGTACTCGTGATTGGCCACCAGGAGCTGCCGGCGCTCGTACGCGTCGCCGAGGGGGAGCAGGCTCAGGAAGTCGTTGTTGTAGCCGAACTGGCCGGCCTGGGCGGCGGCGGTCTGCTGGTCCGGGTTGAAGCCCGGGGCGCCCTTGAGGATCGGGTCGCCCCAGCGGATGACCACGTTCTGCTCGTGGCCCTCGGGGACGGTGACCTGGTCGGCGGTGTTCGGCGCGACGGCCTTGAAGCGCAGACCGCGGGCGGCCTCGCCGCTCTTGCCCGCACCGGCGGCCTCGGCCTCGCCGGCCGGGGCGGCGTTGGCGGACTGGCCGGGGCCGGCGAGGGCGACGGCGGTGCCACCGGCGGCGGCGACCGTCACGACGGCGGCGGTACGCAGCATCGAGCGGCGGGAGTACGCGCGGGCTATGACATCGCCGGCGTACTCGTTGTCGCTGGTGTTGGGCACCTCGTGGAAGCATGCGTCGCCACAGCGGTAGCGGCAGGTGAGAGCGGAACGGCCGCCCCCATGCGGGTTGCCGATGAACGGCAGGAGCTTGCGCACGAGTTTCCTCCGAGTAGCTGCGTGGGCGCCGACAACCTGTCGGAACGATCCAGCGGTGACGCTAGGCCCGGGTGGCGCCGAAGCGGCGGCGCGGGGATGAACGATCGGTGAACCCGGCACGTCGGGGCGGGAGTTCGGACGGGGTGTGCGCGCGGATCGGAGCCGGACGCCACGAAAGGCGCCCCTGCCGAAGTTCCAGCCGGGCGGCCGATAACCTTACGTGTCCACTCTGGGCAGGGATCATCCGCGCAGCACGGACAAATGACGCACGCACTCATGCGAAAGGCCTGGCCCATGGGTATTCGGAGCTTGTTGCGCAAGGTGTTCGGTCGGTCTGCGGAACCGGTACCGGAACCGTCGGGCACGCCTTCGGCGGCCCTCCCGAGCCAGTCGGAGCGCACCCCCCTGGACGCGGCGGCCGAGCTGGTGGCCGCCTCGTTCGACAACCCCACCGTTCCGCCGCAGTCCGCACCGCGGGACCGCGAGCCGGGGACCGTCCTGACGGCCCCGGCCCCGGACCCCTCCCCGGTCGCCGACCCCACGGTCCCGGAAGCCCGCCGGGCGCCTGCGGCAGCTCAGCAGGACCCCGCCCCGGCGGGCGGCGCCCCGACCCCGGAGGCCGCCGAGCCCGTCGCGGAGGCGGAGCCGGAGCCCGTGGCCGCGGAGGTGGCCGAGGTCGTGGCGGAGCCCGTCGCGGAAGCGGAGCCCGTGGCCGCCGAGCCCGTGGCGGAGCCCGTCGCCGTCGCGGAGCCCGTAGCCGCCGAACCCGAGGCGGAGCCCGTCGCGGAGGCGGAGCCCGTAGCCACCGTGGCCGAGCCCGTCGCGGAGCCCGAGCCCGTCGCCGCCGAGGCCGAGCCCGAGCCCGTCGCCGAGGCAGAGCCCGTAGCCACCGCGGCCGAGCCCGTCGCCGAGGCAGAGCCCGTCGCCGCCGAACCCGAGGCCGAGTCCGCCGTGGAGGCCGAGCCCGAGCCCGTCGCCGTCGCGGAGCCCGTCGCCGCCGAGGCCGTGGCGGAGCCCGAGCCGGTGGCCGCCGAGCCCGAGGCCGTCGCCGACGGCCCCGCGCATGCCGCGGCCGCGGTGCGGCGGCGGGCGCCCGGGGTGGCCGGGGCCTACAAGGCGGCCGGTCAGGTGCTCAAGAGCAAGGGCAAGGCCGGGGCGCGCGCCAAGGTGTACCTGGTCCTGGACCGGTCCGGCTCCATGCGCGGCTTCTACAAGGACGGCAGCGCCCAGCACCTCGCCGACCACGCCCTCGCCCTCGCCGCGCACCTCGACGACGAGGCCACCGTCCACACGGTGTTCTTCTCCACGGAGCTGGACGGCACCGCCGACCTGGCCCTCGACACCCACGACGAGGCCTGGGTCGAGGCCCGCCACGCCGAGCTCGGCCGGATGGGCCGCACCAGCTACCACGTCGCCGTCGAGGCCGTCGTCGAGCGCTACCGCAAGGACGGCGGCGAGGGCCCGGCCCTGGTCGTCTTCCAGACCGACGGCGCCCCCGACAACGTCCGCCCCGCCCGCCAGGCGATCGCCGACGCGGCCACCGCCGCCCCCGGCATCCACTGGCAGTTCGTCGCGTTCGGCGACCACGACGCCAAGGCCTTCGACTTCCTGCGCAAGCTGGACGCCGAGAACGCCGGCTTCTTCCACGCCGGGCCCGCCCCGCGCGAGCTGACCTCCACCGCGCTCCTCAAGGGCCTCCTCGAGCGGTTCTGACCGGAACGCGGCGGTACGGCGAAGGGCCCGGGATCATCCGATCCCGGGCCCTTCGTCACACCTGGTACGACTACCGCGCGGCGTCCGGGTGGACGGCCTCGGTGATCGGCTTGGCGTCGGCGGGCTTCGTCTCCACCGGCTTGCGCAGGGCGATGTTCAGCTCGCGCAGGCGGGACTCCTCCAGCACCGTCGGCGCGCCCATCATCAGGTCCTGCGCGTTGCCGTTCAGCGGGAAGGCGATGGTCTCGCGGATGTTCGGCTCGTCGGCCAGCAGCATCACGATGCGGTCCACGCCCGGGGCGATGCCGCCGTGCGGCGGGGCGCCGAGCCGGAAGGCGCGCAGCATGCCGGCGAACTCGCGCTCGACGGTCTCGGCCTCGTAGCCCGCGATCTCGAAGGCCTTCAGCATGACCTCGGGCTCGTGGTTGCGGATGGCGCCGGAGGACAGCTCGATGCCGTTGCAGACGATGTCGTACTGCCACGCCAGGATGTCCAGCGGGTCCTTCTCCTCCAGGTCCTTCATCCCGCCCTGCGGCATGGAGAAGGGGTTGTGGGAGAAGTCGATCTTGCCGGTCTCCTCGTCCTTCTCGTACATCGGGAAGTCGACGATCCAGCAGAAGCGGAAGACGTTCTCCTCGAACTGGCCCGCGCGCTTGGCCGCCTCGACGCGGACGCCGGACATGATCTTGGAGACCTCGTCGAACTCGCCCGCGCCGAAGAACACGGCGTGGCCGGCGGCCAGCCCCAGGCGCTCGGTGAGGACCTTGACGTTCTCCTCGGTGAGGAACTTGGCGATCGGGCCGGTCAGGGCGCCGTCCTCGCCGACGCGGACCCAGGCCAGGCCCTTGGCGCCCAGCGAGATCGCGTACTCGCCGAGGCCGTCGAAGAACTTGCGCGGCTGCGCGGCGGTGTCCGGGACGGCCAGCGCGCGCACGTGCTTGCCGGCGAACGCCTTGAACTCCGAACCCTCGAACACGTCGGTGATGTCGACGAGTTCCAGCTTGGCGCGCAGGTCGGGCTTGTCGTTGCCGTACTTCAGCATCGACTCGCGGAACGGGATCCGCGGGAACGGCGAGGTGACCTCGCGGCCGCCGCCGAACTCGGTGAAGAGCTCGGTCATCAGGCGCTCGATCGGCTGGAAGACGTCCTCCTGCTCGACGAAGGACATCTCCACGTCGAGCTGGTAGAACTCGCCCGGCGAGCGGTCGGCGCGGGCGTCCTCGTCGCGGAAGCAGGGCGCGATCTGGAAGTACCGGTCGAAGCCGGAGATCATCAGCAGCTGCTTGAACTGCTGGGGGGCCTGCGGCAGGGCGTAGAACTTGCCCGGGTTCAGGCGGGACGGGACGACGAAGTCACGGGCGCCCTCGGGGGAGGTCGCGGTGAGGATCGGGGTGGCCATCTCGTTGAAGCCGAGGGCCACCATCTTCGAACGGATCGAGGCGATGACCGCCGAGCGCAGCATGATGTTGCGGTGCATGCGCTCGCGGCGCAGGTCGAGGAAGCGGTACTCCAGGCGCCGCTCCTCGTTCACCCCGTCGTCGGTGTTGATGGTGAAGGGGAGCGGGGCGGCCGCGCCGAGCACCTCGACCTCGGCGGCCTCGATCTCGATCTCACCGGTCGGCAGCTCGGGGTTGATGTTCTCGGCACCGCGCGAGACGACCTTGCCGTCGACCCGGATCACGGTCTCCTTGGAGAGCTTGTCCAGGACGGCGGCGGCGGCGGTGCCGGGACGGGCCACGAGCTGCGTGATGCCGTAGTGGTCACGCAGATCGATGAAGAGGATGCCGCCCAGGTCTCGACGGTTGTGCAGCCAGCCGCTCAGCCGGACGTCGGCGTTGACGTCAGAGGCGCGGAGCTCGCCGCAGGTGTGGGACCTGTACCGATGCATCAGTCATCCAGTTCTTCGCGATACCAGGGTGGATTCAACCCTCACAAGGTTACCGTCCGGGCGGGGGGCGGGTCGGGCACGCCCGGCGGGGGTCGGGCGAACGCGGCAGGTGCACCGGCCGAACAGGCACGCGGGACGGATGACCTGTAAAGATGACCGGGTGCGCACCGAGGACGTCCTGGCCGCCATCGCGACCGGCCTGTGGCGATGGGACAACGCCTCCGGGACGGTCACCCTCGACGGCGAGGCCGCCCGGCTCCTCGGGCTGCCCGCGGATCCGGTGGTGCTGCCGGAGGTCGCCGTGCGGTCGCGGTTCCACCCGGTGGACTGGAACGAGATCAACGGCATCGTGACGCTGGCCGTCGCGGAGGGCACGCTCGCCGAGGCCCGTCTGCGGATCATGGACGAGGACGGGCGGGTCCTGCGGACCGTGCGCAGCCGCTCCAAGCCGGTGGAGAACCGCACCACGGACGGGCGCGTCGACTACGAGCTGATCGGCACCATCCAGGAGATCGCCGAGCCGCAGCCCGGCACCACCGCCGTGCACACCCCGATCACGGGCGACTGGCGGCGTTCCCGCGAGGCCTTCCTGCTGGACGCGGGGCGGGCGCTGGCGGAGGCCCTCTCCACGGCGGAGGTGCTGCGGGTCGCGGCCTCCCTGTCGATGCCCGGTTTCAGCCCGGACGGGCTGGCCGTCTTCGGGGTGGCCGGCGACCGGCTGTCGATCATCGGGCACCACGGGCACGACGTCGGCGACGAGGCGCCCTTCGCGGACATGCGGCTGGAGACGGACTACCCGGCCGCGGAGGTGGTCCGCACCGGACGGGCGATCTACCTGCCCAGCCCGGAGGACTACAAGCGGCGCTTTCCGGCCACCTGGCCGCTCGCCCAGCGCTTCGGGCGGGTCTCCTGGGCCTTCCTGCCGCTGATCGTCGCCGGACGCACCATGGGCGCCTGGATGGCCGCCTTCAAGCACCCGGTGTCCTTCTCCCCCGACGAGCGGTCGGTCCTGACCACCGTGGCCCGGATGCTCGCCCAGGCCCTCCAGCGGGCCGGGGTGGCCGAATCGGAGCGGGAACTCACCACCGGCCTCCAGCGGTCGATGATGCCGCAGCTCGGCCCGGAGATCCCCGGCATGCGGATCGCCGCCCGGTACGTGCCGACCGGCGGCGGGCTCCAGGTCGGCGGCGACTGGTACGACATGATCCCGCTGCCCTCGGGACGGTTCGCGCTGGTCATCGGGGACGTCCAGGGCCACGACGTGCGCGCGGCCGGGCTGATGGGCCAGCTGCGGATCGCGGTGCGGGCGTACGCCTCGGAGGGCCACCGGCCCGACGCGGTGCTCTCCCGCGCCTCCCGGTTCCTCGCCGGGCTCGGCTCCGCGCAGGACTCCGACGCGGACGGGGACCCGGAGGACCCGGATTTCCAGAGCCCCCGGTTCGCGACCTGCCTGTACGTGGAGTGCGACCCGCGGACCGGCGTACTGGAGGTGGCCCGCGCCGGCCACCCCGACCCGGCGATCCGGATGCCCGACGGCACCGTCCTGATGCGCCCCACCGCGGGCGGCCTGCCCCTCGGCATCGTCCCGGACACCGACTACCCCACGACCCGGTTCACCCTGGAGCGCGGCGAGACGATGATGCTGTGCACGGACGGGCTCATCGAGACCGGCGGGCACGACCTCGACACCGGCTGGGCGCGGCTGCGCGCGATCCTGGAGTCCGACACGCACGGGGCCGAGTCGCTGGAGAAGCTCGCCGACCTGCTGGTCCAGGCCGTGCACGGGCCGTCCTCGCACCACACCACCGGCCCGCTGGCCGACCGCCGCGAGGACGACATAGCCGTCGTGCTGCTGTGCCGCGAGGGAGAGGGCTGCGGCTGCGGCCCGGCGCTCGCGCACCCGGTCCGCCCGGCACGCCGCACGATGCTGACCGTGGCCCAGGCCGAACCGGAGCGGATCGCGGGCGCCCGGCAGCAGATCCGCGAGCTGCTGCACGACTGGGCCGACGGCGAGCAGGTGGACTCGGCGGTGCTCATGGTCTCCGAGATGGTGACCAACGTGCTCATGCACACCGACGGCGACGCCCTGCTGGTCGCCGAGGCCGTGGGCGAGCTGGGCGAGCGCCGGCTGCGCGTGGAGGTCGCCGACGGGAGCGACGAGCTCCCGCACAAGCGGCATCCGGGGGAGATGGCGTCCAGCGGCCGCGGCGTCCTGCTGACGGAGATGCTGGCCGACGCCTGGGGCGTGGACCCGCGCGGTGAGGGCAAGTCCATCTGGTTCGAGCTGTACGAGCGCTCCAAGCAGCCCGACGCCTGATCCGGCCGGGCCCCCTAACCCCGGGCGTACGAGCCGAGACCGACCAGGCAGTAGACGTACTCGTTGATGACGGCGCCGTTGAGCGTGTAGCGGTGGGAGAAGGCGTACTGCGTCTTCGGATACGCGTCGCAGCGGTCCATGTCGGAGGTCATCGGGATGCTGCCGATCACCCGGTAGTGCGCGTCGGAGGCCGAGCAGGGCACTTCCTCCACGTCGTCGACGCGCTGCGCCGTCGTCGAGTCCGGCAGGGTGCCGTTGAGGCAGGTGCCCTTGTCGTACGGGGTGGGGGCCGCCTCCTCGGTCGGTTCGGGCTCCTCGGTCGGCTCGGTCGTGGCCGGGGGCGTGGGTGAGGCCGGGGCGGCGGACGGGCTGGAGGAGGGGCTGTAGGACGGGCTGGAGGACGAGGACGACGGCTCGGGGCCGGCCGAGTAGGTGGGCGTCGCGGAGCCGGACGCCTTGCTGTCGCCGCCGTCGCCGGAGCCGGCCGCGATGACGGCGATGAGCAGGGCCGCGACGAGGCCGCCCCCGACCAGCCATCCGACGACGGGCTTGCCGCCCCGGCGCGGCGCGGCCGGCGGCGGCGTCGCGAAGGGGTTGCCTCCGCCCGGCTGCGAGGGCTGCGGCGTCGCGAAGGGGTTGCCTCCGCCCGACTGTGAGGGCCGCGGCGTCGCGAACGGGTTCCCGCCGCCCGGCTGGGCCGGTACCTGCTGCGTCGGCGCGGACGGGGGAACGGGCTGCGCCGGGGCGGGCCCGGCGCTCGCCGGCCGGGCGGGGGACGGGGAGCCGGACACCCGGACCCGCGCGAGCACCTCGCCACCGCCGACGCGGACCCGGACGAGCTCGCCGTCCCGGGTGCCGGACGGGATGCGCAGGCGGGCCGGCCCGGTCGGGAGCGTAACGGTCAGGATCACCCCGTGGGCGGCCTGCTGCGGAGTGATCGTTACATCGACTTCCTGCGACGACACCAGCTGCTCCTCAGGGCTCGTGGCGTGATGCCGCCGGGACGGGTCTCCTCGGAGTGTGACGCGCCCATGCCTGCGGACGCAGCCGTTCCGTCAAGCCGCCCCCACCCGGCCGTGGTTGGATGACGGCGTGTCGAACCCCCTGCTTCCCGAGCCCGTGCGGCGGCTCGCCGCCTGGTGCGCCGTCGTCCTCGTCGTGACCGCCGTGCTCGCCGTCGTCGGCGGGGCCTCGTACGTGGTCGTGCTCGCGCTCATCGAGACCGGCGACCAGATCGTGGACGCGCTGCGGCG
Organism: Streptomyces sp. NPDC046303; assembly: GCF_055588085.1. Lineage (NCBI taxonomy): Bacteria > Bacillati > Actinomycetota > Actinomycetes > Kitasatosporales > Streptomycetaceae > Streptomyces > Streptomyces sp. NPDC046303. The sequence continues at coordinate 249,708 of NZ_JBVJFA010000005.1, read as the reverse complement.
GGCCGGCCAGAGCCTCTCGGAGCACTTCGGGGCGCTCGGCACCTCGCTCGAGGACGTGGCGAAGAACTCCAAGGACCTGCTGGCCAAGTTCGGCGGCACGGCCGCCTCCGGCGTCGTCGCCGGGCTCAGCGTGGTGGGCACGATGCTCGCCACCGCCCTGCTGGCCCTGGTGCTGATCTTCTTCTTCCTGCGCGACTCCGACCAGGCCGTGGGAACGCTGCGCTCCCTGGTCCCGACCCGCTCCGGCGACCTGATGGAGGCGATGGGGCGGCGCGCCTTCGAGGCCGTCGAGGGCTTCATGCGCGGGACCACCTTCATCGCCCTGGTCGACGCCGTGCTGATCGGCGTGGGGCTGCTGGTGCTCGACGTGCCGGGCGCGCTGGGCCTGGCGGCCCTGGTGTTCGTGACCGCCTACATCCCCTACCTCGGAGCCTTCCTGTCGGGCGCCGTGGCGGTCCTCGTCGCCCTCGCCGACCGGGGCTGGGCCGTCGGCCTGTGGGCGCTGGGCCTGGTGCTGGCGGTCCAGATGATCGAGGGGTACGTACTCCAGCCGATGGTGCAGAGCCGGACGGTGCAGATGCATCCGGCCGTCGTCATGCTGGCCATCACGGCCGGGGCGAGCGTCGCCGGCATCCTGGGGATGCTGCTCGCGGTCCCGTTGACCGCGGCTGCCTTCGGGGTGGTCTCGGAGCTGCGGGCCCTGTACGCGGAGCCGGTGGGAGACGCGGGTGCGGGCGGCGCCGAGGGTGCGGAGCGCGCCGGGTAGCGCACAGATCCGGCCAACCCCCAAGCGGTCCCTGATCATCCGTTCGCGGAGGATCAGGGGCTTTCGCCTATCCAAAGGGCGCTCTCCTGCGATGACCGCGTAATGGATCACCACGCTTGTGAACGTCTGCGCGAGCGAGGGAAGAAGAATTCCGGCCTCTCTCGGCCGGACCCCCGATATCCCCTGGCGCGACATATGTGTTCGTGCCATCGTCTGTCTCCGGACCGGGGGGATCCGAACGCTGGAATTCCTCTCGGGCTGCAGCAAGACGTGTCCGATCATCAAGAGGAGACAGCGTGCGCAAGGCAGCAAAGCTCAGCGCGGTGGCGCTTTCCACCGTCGCGATCGTCATGGGGTCGGTCACCGCCGCCCACGCCGGCGACTACACCGAGGACGGGGTGCGGATCCGCTCCAACTCCTCCACCACGTCCACCGTTCTCGGCCTCGGCTACCGGAGCCACACCATCACGCCCATCTGCTACAAGGCGGGCACCGTCATCAACGGCAACAAGTGGTGGGACAAGCACCGGAACAACAACACCAGCGTGACCGGCTACACCTCGATGACCCTGCTCACCAAGTGGGCCAAGACCCCCTGCTGATCAGGCGCCCGCGCGTACCCGGGGCCGGGACCGCTGGAATCGGTCCCGGCCCCGGGCGCGCCGGGCAGTGTACGGCCCCCGTCCCACCACGGAAAGGCTGATCGTGCTCCACGCGCGCCAACGGCTGCCCCTGCTGATCGCCGGCGCCGTCGCGGCCGCGGCCCTCAGCGCCTGCACCGCCGGTCCGGCGGGCCCGGAACAGGGCGCGGCGGCCGGCCCCTCGGGCGAACCCCAGGTGACCGTCACCCCGCAGCCGGACCCCGCGAACGCCGCGCTCCCCCTCGACGCCTACTCCTTCGACAAGGCGCAGCAGAAGGTGATGGAGCAAGCGCAGGACATCCTCACCGAATCCTGTATGCGTCGCGTCGGATTCGCCTCCTTCAAGAATTCGAGTACGTACGCCAAGACCACGGCAAAGCCGGCCACCAGCGGAATCGGCCTGGTGGACGCGGAATCCGCGAAGAAATACGGATACCGCTCCGGCGCATTACCGGACCGCGGTGCGCAGGCCGGGACAGCACGCGACCCGAACGAGACGGCCGCGCTCTTCGGTCCGCAGGACGGGGCGGCGCCGCACCCCGGAGCCCCGGAAGGGGGCTGCTCGGGCGAGGCCACCCGCAAGCTGTATCCGAAGAGCAGCGAGAGCGGCACCAAACTGCTCGACGAACTCGTCCAGCAGGCCGGTGACCGGGCTCGGGGCGACAGCCGGATCACCGCCGGCATCGCCCAGTGGAGCAGCTGCATGCGCGAGGCGGGCTTCCAGGTGGGCACTCCCTGGGAGCTCCAGCAGATGGAGGGCACCCGGTGGACCGGGACGGTCACCTCCGAGGAGATCACCGCCGCCACGACGGACGTGTCCTGCAAGCAGCGGACCAAGCTCACCGACACCTGGACCGCCGTCCTCACCGCCTACCAGAACGGCCTGGTCGAACGCCACAAGGAGGGCCTGGACCAGGAGAAGAAGCGCCTGGGCGAGCAGATCAGGTTCGCCCAGAAGGTCCTCCAGGACGGTTCCGCGTGAGGGCGCCGGCAGCGGTGGTGCCCGCGTCGCTGCTGGTCCTGGTCCTGGGACTGACTCTGGCGACCGGGTGTACCACGGCCGCCTCCGGTACCTCCGGGGCGGAGGGCTCGCCCAGCTCCTCGGCCGGGCCGCCGAGCCCGGACGTGGCGCAGGCGTACGACACGTACTGGAGCACCTGGCTCGCCGCGAACCGGACCCCGGACCCTCAGGATCCGGGCCTGGAACAGGTGGCCACCGGCGGCCAGCTGCGGGAGCTGCGCGACAACCTCGCCCAGTCGAAGGAGGCGGGGCAGGTCCTGCTCGGCGAGGTCGGCCACCGCGTCACCGGCATGGAGACCACCGGAGAGCACACCCGGGTGCTGCACGACTGCGTCGACCTGGACCGCTGGCTGATCCACGACACCGCGACCGGCCGGCCCGTCGACCAGCTGGAGGACAAGCCCTCCCAGCAGGGCGCCTTCACCCTGATCCGCGAACGCGAGGGCGCCCCCTGGAAGGTCGGCGCCGTCGACGTCATCGGCGAGAACTGTTGAAACGAGAAGTGGGTTTCACGTGAAACATGAAGAGCCCACCGCTCCCGGGGAGGCCGACGCTCCCGGAGCGCCGGACGCGCCGTCCTCACTCGGCAGCCGCCGCCGCATCCTGACGTGGGTCGTCGCCGGCGCGGTCGTGCTCACCACGGCCGGGATCGTCGTGGCCACCACGATCCGCTCCCCCGCGCAGGTCGCCGCCGACGCCGCGCCGCCGCCCGCCTCGGTGCTCGCCGACCGGGTGGAACGGCGGGTCCTCACCTCGTCGGTGGTCGTACGCGGCACCGTGACCGCCGAGCAGACCCTGACCGTCACGCCCGGCGCGGGCGCAGGGGCGGCCGCGGGTGCGAAGCCCGTGGTCACCCGGGTGAACAAGCAGCCCGGGACGTCCGTACAGGCCGGCGAGGTGCTCCTCGAGGTCTCGGGGCGGCCCGTGTTCGCGCTGGCCGGGGCGCTGCCCGTGTACCGGGACCTGAAGCCGGGTGCCACCGGCAAGGACGTGGGACAGCTCCAGCAGGGGCTGAAGGCGTTGGGGCACTCGACCGGCGCGGACCCGGCCGGCACGTACGGCGCCGGGACGAAGGCGGCCGTCACCGCCTTCTACACCGCGCTCGGATACGCCCCGCGGCCCTCCGATCCGGCCGACGCGGAGAACGTACGGGTGGCCGAGGACGCGGCGGACGCGGCCGCGCGGCAGGTCACCACGGCGAAGAACGCCCTGAAGAAGGCCAAGGAGGGCGGTGGTGGGGGTGGGGACGCCTCGGAGGCGCAGCTGCAGCTCACCTTCGCCCAGCAGGACCTGGCCAAGGCGAAGTCCCGGCTGGACGCGGCCCGGGCGGCGGCCGGTCCCATGGTCCCGGCCGACGAACTGCTCTTCGTGAAGGGTTTCCCCGCCCGGGTGGACGCGGTGAAGGCCTCGGTCGGCGAGGCCGTCCCGGAGGCCCTGCTGAGCGTCTCGGCGGGCGCCCCCGTCGTCCGGGCCTCCCTCCCGGCCCACCAGAAGGACCTCGTGAAACCGGGGATGAAGGTCCAGCTGCTGTCCGAGGCCACCGGCCTGAGCGCGACCGCGACCGTCGAAGCGGTGGCTGCCGATCCCACCCCGGCGGCGGCGGGGCCCGCCCCGGCGGGCGGCGGCGGCTCCGGCCAGGCCGCCCCGGACTCCCCGCAGAACCCCGGCGGTTACGCCCTGACGGTCACGCCCGACCAGGCCCTCGACCCCCAGCTCACGGGGCAGGGCGTACGGCTCACCGTGACCGCCGCCTCCTCGGGGGAGCCGGTGCTGATCGTGCCGCTGTCGGCCGTGTCGGCGGGCGCGGACGGCCGGACCACCGTCACGGTGCTCGGCAAGGACCCGCAGGCGCAGGGGGACCGGCGCCGGGTCGAGGTCCGGGCCGGGATGTCCGCCGACGGGATGGTCCAGGTCGATCCGATCGGCGGGGGCGCGCTCGCCGACGGCGACCGGGTGCTGGTCGCCCAGGCGAAGCCGTGACCGGGGCCGGCATCCCCCCGGTGGTCCGCTTCGAGGGCGTCGGACTGACCTATCCCGGACCACCGCCCGTCCACGCGCTGCGGCCCTGCGAACTGACCGTGGAGCGCGGCGAGTACGTCACCGTCGTCGGCCCCTCCGGCTCCGGGAAGTCGACCTTCCTGAACGTCGCCGGGCTCATCGACGCCCCGACCGGCGGCCGCTACCTCCTCGACGGCATCGACACCGGCGCCCTGCGCGACCGCGACCGGACCGCCCTGCGCGGGCAGCGCATCGGCTTCGTCTTCCAGTCGTTCCACCTGCTGCCCCACCGCAGCGCCCTGGAGAACGTGCTCCTCGCGATGGTCTACAACGGCGTCCCGCGAGCGGAGCGCGCCGAGCGGGCCCGCAGCGCACTCGACCGGGTCGGCCTCGGACACCGCACCGGCCACCTGCCGACCCGGATGTCCGGTGGTGAGCGCCAGCGCGTGGCCATCGCCCGGGCCCTGGTCGCGGAGCCGTCGCTGCTGCTGTGCGACGAGCCGACCGGCAACCTGGACACCGCCACGGCCGACTCCGTACTGGCCCTGCTGGACGAACTGCACGCCGACGGGCTGACCCTGCTGGTCATCACGCACGATCCGCGGGTGGCCGGGCGGGGCCGGCGGACCGTGTCCATCCGCGACGGAATGCTGGGCGAGGTCGTACGCACATGACGACGCAGGGATGGACATCGTGAGGTGGAAGGCGAGGTGGAGCGTGGGGCGGGGACGGAAGGACACCGCGGCCGGCATCACGCCCTCCCGGTTCTCGCCGCGCGACGTGCTCGCGGAGGCACTCGCCGGAATGCTCCAGCGCCCCGCCCGCTCCGCCCTCACGGGCCTGGGCACGGTGCTGGGCGTGGGCACCTTCGTGGCGATCCTGGGCCTGACGGGCACCGCGTCCTCGCAGATCGACAGCCGGTTCAACGCGATGACGGCCACGGAGGTCGGGGTCGAGGACACCGCCGGCCGCGGCGATCCACAGCTCGCGCAGCAGGTGCCGAACGCCTTCCCCGCCGACGCCGACGCCCGCGCGGAAGCCCTGAACGGGGTCACGGCCGCAGGGGTGTTCTGGCCTGTGCCGCTCGGCGGGACCACCGTGCGGTCGGCCCCGGTGGCCGGGGCCGCGGGCGAGCGGATCCCCGTGGTCGCCGCGTCCCCCGGGATGCTGCGCGCGGCCGGGCTGACCCTCGGCTCCGGCCGGGGCTTCGACGGCTTCCACGACGGGCGCGGCGAACAGGTGGCGGTGGTCGGTTCGGCGATGGCCGCCCGCCTGGGCATCACCACGCTGGAGAGCCGCCCCGCGGTGTTCATCGGCGACCATCCGTTCACCGTGATCGGCATCGCCACGGGCGCCGACCGCAAGGCGGACCTGCTGCTGTCGGTGGTCGTGCCCCGGCGGACCGCCGAGAAGCTGTGGGGGCCGCCGGACAACGCCCAGCGGGCCCGGATGCTGGTGGTGACCGAGCTGGGCGCGGCCCGCCAGGTGGCAGGGGAGCTGCCGCCCGCCCTGCGCCCGGACCATCCCGACTGGCTGGGGCCCGTCCCGCCGCCCGATCCGCGGAGCCTGCGGGCGGGGGTCACCACCGACCTGGACCAGCTGTTCCTGCTGCTCGCGGCGATCTGTCTGGTCATCGGCGCGGTGGGGATCGCGAACACCACGCTGGTGGCGGTACTGGAGCGGACCGGGGAGATCGGGCTGCGCCGGGCCCTCGGCGCGCGCGGGCGCCACATCATGGTCCAGTTCCTGGCCGAATCCGCGGCCCAGGGCGCCGTGGGCGGCCTGGTCGGCACCTCGCTCGGCACGCTCACCGTGGTCGCGGTGTCGGCCCTGCGCGACTGGACCCCGGTGATGTCGCCCGTCACGGTCGCCGTGGCGCCGCTGATCGGGCTGGTCACCGGGGTCCTGGCCGGGCTCTATCCGGCGTGGCGGGCCTCGCGTACCGAACCGGCGGAGGCCCTGCGCCGCTGACTCCTGCCTAGGAGTGCTGCTCCGCCGACTTGGTGCGCTCCCGGGCGGTGGTCGGGATGGTGCCCAGCCGGCCGGCCTGGAAGTCGTCGAAAGCCTGCTGGAGCTCGTGCTTGCTGTTCATGACGAACGGCCCGTAGTGCGCCATCGGCTCGCGGATCGGACGCCCGCCGAGGAGGACGACCTCGAGGTCCGGAGCGTTGGAGTCCTGGGATTCGTCCGCCCGCACCGTGAGCGAGCCGCCCTCGCCGAAGACGGCCGTCTGCCCGGTGTGGACCGGCCGGCGGTCCTCGCCGACCGAGCCGCGCCCGGCCATGACGTAGGCGAGGGCGTTGAAGTCCTCGCGCCACGGCAGGGTGATCTGCGCGCCCGGGGTGACGGTCGCGTGGATCATCGTGATCGGGGTGTGGGTGATGCCCGGTCCCTGGTGGCCGTCCAGCTCGCCGGCGATCACGCGGAGCAGCGCGCCGCCGTCCGGGGTGGTCAGCAGCTGGACCTGGCCGCCGCCGATGTCCTGGTAGCGCGGGGGCATCATCTTGTCGGAGGCCGGGAGGTTCACCCACAGCTGGAGGCCGTGGAACAGCCCGCCGGACACGACCAGGGACTCCGGCGGGGCCTCGATGTGCAGCAGGCCCGAACCGGCGGTCATCCACTGCGTGTCACCGCCGTTGATGACTCCGCCGCCGCCGTTGCTGTCCTGGTGGACGAAGGTTCCGTCGATCAGGTACGTGACGGTCTCGAAGCCGCGGTGCGGGTGCCACGGGGTGCCCTTGGGCTCGCCCGGGGCGTACTCCACCTCACCCATCTGGTCCATCATGATGAACGGGTCGAGGTACGGGTAGTTGATGCCGGCGAACGCGCGGCGCACCGGGAATCCCTCGCCCTCGAACCCACCGGGAGCGGTCACGACGGCCAGCACCTTGCGCGGGGCGACCGCGGTCGGCTCGGCCACGCGGGGGAGCGTCAACGGGTTCTCAACAGTCACTGCGGGCATGGTCAGGACCTCCTTCTGCGTCGAGTTTAGTTGAAACTCGAACTTTCTGCCACACCCGACAGAACGCGACGGCCCCCGGGGGCATTCCCCCGGGGGCCGTACGTGCATATGCGCAGGTCAGGTCAGCAGTGGTCGAGCCCGTACCAGTCCGGGTGCGCGTCGAACTCCGACGAGGTGTTCACGTACTGGGCGGGAACGAACCCGAAGGCACCCCGCACGTCGCCGCGTGCGCCGTACCAGGTGGAGTTGCCGCCGCCGTGCCAGTCGCCCCTGGTCCAGCAGTCGAACGCGCTCGGGTTCGTCTTCAGCGTGTCCGCGTACGGCGCGCTGAAGCTCGCCCACCGGTACATGTCGATGTTCGGGGTGTTGCCGCAGTACAGCGTCCCCCCGCTCACCCCGCACCCTGCGGCCTGCGCCGGTGCCGCCGCCAGGACCCCCGTGCCCAGCGCCAGCATCCCCGCGGCCGCGACCGCGGCGAGCTTCGTTCGGATCGGCGTACGAGCCATCACTGCCTCCTCGTGGTGGTGCGGGCGGAGACCCCCCGTGGATTCCCCCCGCAGCACCGATACTCGGCAGCCGCCGCAGCGCACGCGATCCTTTCGGGCACCCCCGAAACGTACGGGGCTAGCCGTACATGCGGCGCATGGCGAAGTCGACCATCTGCTCGACCGCCTTGGCGTCGAAGACCATCCGGTGGTCGCCCTCCATGTCGAGGACGAAGCCGTACCCGGTGGGCAGCAGGTCGATCACCTCGGCGCCGGTGATCACGAAGTACTTGGACTCCTTGCCGGCGTACCGGCGCAGCTCCTTGAGCGTGGTGAACATCGGGATGACCGGCTGCTGCGTGTTGTGCAGCGCCAGGAAGCCCGGGGTCTCGCCGCGCGGGCAGTACACCTTCGAGGTGGCGAAGATCTGCTGGAAGTCCTCGGCGGACAGGGACCCGGTGGTGAAGGCCCGCACCGCGTCCGCGAGGGAGGGCGGGGACGGCTCGGGGTACAGCGGCTGCTCGCCGTAGCCCATCTGCTGGGGCGCGGCGTAGCCCTGCTGGGCACCCTGGTTCTGGTCGTAGCCGTACATGGCCGACAGCCTACCGAGGCGGGGCCGCCTTTAGGGCGGCAAGGAACGGCACCCATGCGGTCGCGCTGACGATCAGCGCGGGCCCGCCGGGCCTCTTGGAGTCCCGAACCGGGACGATCCCGACGAGGCCGTCGGCGACCTCGACGCAGAGGCCCTCAGTAGCCGTGCTGTAGCTGCTCCTCCGCCAGGCGGCTGCGCTCTCGTCGACGTGCATGGGTGCCATTGCCGTAGTCCTCCGCTGCTGCCTCGATCATCTTCAGAGAAGCCTCCGGCGGCAGAGCGGCCGCCCGAAGGCGGTTGTACGCCTGCTGGTACTGCCTCACGATGCCCGGATCGTCGATGATCTGGCCGCTGTACATGCCCTCCGTGTACATGACGGGCGAGGCGTCGCTGAAGCTCATGAGGAACGTCGACCCCATCATGAACGGGTGCGCCCCGGCGTTACACGGAAGGATCTGTGGAATGTAGCGACGGCGGCGCGCAACAGCCGCCACGTGGGCCAATTGCTCCGCCATGACCTGGTCTCCGACGATGGGCTGTCGAAGGATCGACTCGTGGAAGACGACCCACGACGCGGGACCCTCGGGCTCCTCGAATACCCAGGCGCGGGCACGCCGCGCGGCGACCTTCCGCTGGACCTCCGCCTCATCGTCCGAGGGGTTGAAAGTATGGACGAGCTGCCGGATATAGGGCTCCAGTTGGAGGGGACCGGGGATGAGCATGGGAGACCATTCCTCGAGGTCCCGGGCGTGCGCCTCCATTTCCACGGCGTCCGCGAAGTACGGCGCGTACAGGCTGGTACGGGCATTGCGGACGTCCTCGCAACGTCGCGCGAAGAAGCCGTCGGTCTTCAGCACCCGGTCGACGTGCCGGGCCAGCTCCAGCGGCATGCGTCGATGACCGCGCTCGATCTCGCTGAGGTAGCTGCCGCCGTAGAAGCAGCCCTCCACCGTTTGCTGGAGCGTGAGGCCCGCCGCCTCCCGCTTCCAGCGCAGCTCCTTGCCGTAGAAGGCAGGGACGCTCGCCGATCCGTCAATCTCCTTGCGTGCGGCCACTAACGCCCGCCCTTCCACACCTCGTTCTGTGGAACAGAAACCCTTCCCACGGTACGCCGCCCCCCGCCAGGCTGTGAGCGCTTCGTCACAGTCCGCACAGGAAGGCCGTCCCCCCATGAGCGACCCCGCCAACGACCGCGAGGCCATCGCGGCCCTCGCAGAGCTCCGCGCCGCGCTCGCCGCGCACGGCGTCACGCTGCCCTCCCTCGCCCTGCACCTCCCCTCCTACGCCAGCGCCTACCGCACGCCGCCCCTCATCGCCCTCGGCAACTGCAACGCCGCCACCGCCCAGCGCCTCGCCGACGTCCTGCGCACCCCCCGGTGAACGCCCTCACCATCCGACTGCTCGCCGTCCCCACGGCCGTGCCGATGCTGCGCCACGCCGTGCGCGAGCACCTCGGGAGCGCGGCGGCCTGCCGCGACGCCGAGCTGTGCGTCAGCGAGCTGATGGGCAACGTGATCACCCACCTCGGCGAGGGCACGCCGGTCACCCTGCGGATCACCGGAAGGGCAACCCGTACGCGGGTCGAGCTCACCGATCCCGGTCCGCGCGCGTGGCCCGTACCGCGGAACGCGACCGGCACCGAGGAGTCCGGCCGCGGTCTGGCCCTGCTCGAGGCCGTGTCCCTACGGTGGGGAGTCACCCAGAGCCACGGCAGCAAGACGGTCTGGTGCGAGCTTTGACCCTGGTCACAGTCGGCGCGGAAGGGTTGCCGTTATTACCGGTGGGTAGCATCATGTTGTTACCGATTGGTATGTACGAGGAACCTGTCTCCCCGAGCCTTAACGGAGCCGTCGCCATGGGGCACTACAAGTCGAATCTCCGCGACATCGAGTTCAACCTCTTCGAGGTGCTCGGCCGCGACAAGCTGTACGGCACCGGTCCGTTCGAGGAGATGGACACCGAGACCGCCAAGAGCGTCCTCTCCGAGCTCACCCGCCTCGCCGAGAACGAGCTGGCCGCCTCCTTCGAGGACGCGGACCGCAACCCGCCGGTCTTCGACCCGGCCACCAACACCGCGCCGGTCCCGGCCTCCTTCAAGAAGAGCTACGAAGCCTTCATGGACTCGGAGTACTGGCGCCTGGGCCTGCCCGAGGAGATCGGCGGCACCACCTCGCCCCGTTCCCTCATCTGGGCGTACGCGGAGCTGCTGCTCGGCTCGAACCCGGCCATCTGGATGTACTCCTCCGGCCCGGCGTTCGCCGGCATCCTCCACGAGGAGGGCAACGAGGCGCAGAAGAAGATCGCCCAGATAGCCGTCGAGAAGCGCTGGGGCTCCACCATGGTCCTCACCGAGCCGGACGCCGGCTCGGACGTGGGCGCCGGCCGCACCAAGGCGATCCAGCAGGCCGACGGCTCCTGGCACATCGAGGGCGTGAAGCGCTTCATCACCTCCGGTGAGCACGACATGGAGGAGAACATCCTCCACTACGTCCTCGCCCGCCCCGAGGGCCACGGCCCGGGCACCAAGGGCCTGTCCCTCTTCCTCGTCCCGAAGTTCCACTTCGACTGGGAGACCGGCGAGCTGGGCGAGCGCAACGGCGTCTACGCCACGAACGTCGAGCACAAGATGGGCCTCAAGGCCTCCAACACGTGCGAGATGACCTTCGGCGACCAGCACCCCGCCAAGGGCTGGCTGATCGGTGACAAGCACGACGGCATCCGCCAGATGTTCATGATCATCGAGTTCGCCCGCATGATGGTCGGCACGAAGGCCATCGCGACGCTCTCGACGGGCTACCTGAACGCGCTGGAGTACGCCAAGGAGCGCGTGCAGGGCCCGGACCTGGCCAACTTCATGGACAAGACCGCGCCCAAGGTCACCATCACGCACCACCCCGACGTGCGCCGCTCGCTCATGACGCAGAAGGCGTACGCGGAGGGCATGCGCGCCCTGGTGCTGTACACCGCCTCCGTCCAGGACGCGATCCAGGTCAAGCAGGCCGCGGGCGAGGACGCCTCCGCCGAGATCGGCCTGAACGACCTGCTCCTGCCGATCGTCAAGGGCTACGGCTCGGAGAAGTCCTACGAGCTGCTCGCCCAGTCGCTGCAGACCTTCGGCGGTTCCGGTTACCTCCAGGAATACCCGATCGAGCAGTACATCCGGGACGCCAAGATCGACACCCTCTACGAGGGCACCACGGCGATCCAGGGCCAGGACTTCTTCTTCCGGAAGATCGTCCGCGACCAGGGTGCCTCGCTGAACGTCCTCTCCGAGACGATCAAGAAGTTCCTGGCCGAGGCCGTCGGCGGCGAGGAGCTGGCCGGCGCCCGCGACGCGCTCGCCAAGGCCGCCGTCGACCTCGAGGCCATCGTCGGCCAGATGATCGTCGACCTCACCGCCACCGGCGAGGACGTCAAGAACATCTACAAGGTCGGCCAGAACACCACCCGCCTGCTGATGGCCTCCGGTGACGTCGTCGTCGGATACCTGCTGCTCAAGGGTGCCGCCGTGGCCGCCGAGAAGCTGGCAGGCGCCTCCGCCAAGGACGTGCCGTTCTACACCGGCAAGATCGCCGCCGCGAAGTTCTTCGCGTCCCAGGTCCTGCCCGGCGTCTCGGTCGCCCGCTCGCTCGCCGAGGCCGTCGACAACTCCCTGATGGAGCTCGACGAGGCCGCCTTCTAAGCAGCGCTCGCCGCACCTCCGCGCCGTCCGGCCGGGCCCCCTTCCGCGGGGGCCCGGCCGCTCGCTTACCAGCGCGTTCTTCCGTTGTCGGTCGTTCATGGGACGCTCATACGCATGAGTCCACAGGAGCAGCAGCACAGCAGGGGGTACTCCGTCCCGACCGGGCGGCCGTACGCCCTCAAGGAGCTGCAGGCGAGCCTGGGCAGCCTCGGCGACCACCTCCGGGAGCTGTACGACGGCGCGCACCCCGCCGAGTACGAGGGCATGGCCGACGCGCTGTACGTGGCCTTCCAGACGGCCGCCGGACTGGCGCCCGCCAGGAGCTACACCGGCTGTCCCGAGCACCCCAACGGCGCCCTCGACCCCGAGGCCCCCGACGGCTGGGGCCGCTGCCTCATCTGCAACGACCGGCGCCGCCTCGGGCGGCGGCTGCAGGGCGCCCGGGCGGCCGGCCCCGCACCGGCCGCGGAGCAGCGGCGCCTGGGCTACCCCGTGCCGGAGGGCCCGTACACCCTCGAGCGGCTGCGCGCGTGCCTGCGCACCGTCGAGGACCAGCGCTTCCACCTCGCCCTGTCCTCGCCCGCGGAGGACTTCGTCCGCATCGCCGACGACCTCCACCGCGCCTTCATCGTCGCCCGCGAGCTGTCCCGGCCGCGCAACGCGTCCGGCTGCTCCGAGCACCCCGGGGCGCCCATCGACCCCGACGCACCCCCGGGTGAGGGCTGCATCTTCTGCGCCGGACGCAAACGACGCGCGCAGCGCTCCCCGCAGACCCCCGAGATGCTCCCGCGCATCCGCCGGGGCGAGCGCAGACAGCTACAGCGCCGATTCGAGCGCCCGCCGGGCTGAGAACCCCGGGACCGCAGATCACACCCCCTGCGTCGCCGGCCTCTCGGCTGTCAGCCGTCGTCCGGAGAGGGTGAACGCTCCCGTTAAGGTGAACCACTCCCGTCGAGGTCTGACACCCGTTCCACAGGCAGTCGAGATACGCACACCAGCACAGGTCACAGCATCACGCGACGGCACACCGCCGCCGCGCGGCTCCGAGCCATGGATGCGTTTCCTCCCCCGGCGGAAGCCGGCGATATCCACGCAAGGAGATTGGGATGAGCTCTCCCGCCCGCTTCGACCGCGGCCACACCGACGATCTGATGACCTATCTGACGGCCAGTCCGTCGCCGTACCACGCCGTCGCCAACGCGGCCGAGCGGCTGGAGAAGGCAGGCTTCAGGCAGTTGTCGGAGACGGACGCCTGGGATGCGAGCACCGGAGGCAAGTTCGTGCTCCGCGGCGGCGCGCTCATCGCCTGGTACGTCCCCGAAGGGGCCGCGGCGCACACCCCGTTCCGCATCATCGGCGCGCACACCGACTCCCCGAACCTGCGGGTCAAGCCGCTGCCGGACACCGGCTCCCAGGGCTGGCGGCAGATCGCCGTCGAGATCTACGGCGGGACCCTGCTCAACACCTGGCTCGACCGCGACCTGGGCCTGGCCGGGCGGCTGACCCTGCGCGACGGCACCGAGCGCCTGGTGAACGTGGACCGCGCGCTCATGCGCGTGCCCCAACTGGCCGTGCACCTGGACCGGTCGGTGAACACGGACGGCCTCAAACTCGACAAGCAGCGGCACATGCAGCCGATCTGGGGTCTGGGCGAGGTCCAGGAGGGCGACCTGATCGCCTTCCTGGAGGAGGAAGAGGGCCTGGAGCAGGGCTCGGTGGCCGGCTGGGACCTGATGGTCCACTCGATCGAGCCGCCCGCCTACCTCGGCCGCGACCGCGAGCTGCTGGCCGGCCCGCGCATGGACAACCTGCTGTCGGTGCACGCGGGCATCGCGGCGCTGGCGGCGGTCTCCTCCGGGAAGCTGGAGTACATCCCGGTGCTGGCCGCCTTCGACCACGAGGAGAACGGCTCGCAGTCGGACACCGGCGCGGACGGGCCGCTGCTGGGGAACGTGCTGGAACGTTCAGTCTTCGCGCGCGGCGGCTCGTACGAAGACCGCGCGCGGGCCTTCGCGGGCACCATCTGCCTGTCCTCGGACACCGGTCACGCCGTGCACCCCAACTACGGGGAGCGGCACGACCCGACGCACCACCCGCGGGCCAACGGCGGACCGATCCTGAAGGTCAACGTCAACCAGCGGTACGCGACGGACGGCAGCGGGCGCGCGGTGTTCGCGAGCGCCTGCGAGCGGGCCGGCGTGCCGTGGCAGACCTTCGTCTCCAACAACTCCATGCCGTGCGGCACGACGATCGGCCCGATCACGGCCGCCCGCCACGGCATCCAGACCGTCGACATCGGCGTCGCGATCCTCTCCATGCACAGCGCCCGCGAACTGTGCGGCGCGGACGACCCGTACCTCCTCGCCAACGCCCTGGTGGCCTTCCTGGAGGGCTGAGCCCCCAGGAAGGCGCCGCGTCCTACCCCTCGTCCTGCCCTTCGTCCTGCCCTTCGTCCTGCCGCTCGTCCATCCCGGCGAGGACGAGGGGCAGCCGGGCGGCCCCGCCGTCGGCAACGCGGACGGGCACGCCCCAGTCCTGCTGGTGGACGTGGCAGGCCGGGTACTCGTTGTCGGGGTCGTCGTCGCAGGACGCCGCCATCGCGGAGACGTGCAGGACGCCCTCGGTGACGTCCGGGTTCAGCGCGAGCTCGCGGAACAGGTCGGTCCCCGCGCCCTCGCCCGCCGCGAGCAGCTCGGGCGGCGTCGAGGAGACCAGCAGCCGGGTGGACGGCCCGTAGCGGGTGTCGAGCTTCTGACCGCTCGGCGCCTGGAACACCACGTCGAGGCGGAGCGTGCCGGGCGCCACCTCGGTCGCGGCGCGCTGCGTCCGGTGGGCGACCGCGTCCACGCGTACGGCGTCCTCCGGGAGCCGCAGCCGGGTCAGCCGGTGCCGGGCGGACTCGACGACCACGACGTCCTCGCCGGCCAGGACGGCGGCGCTGGGCTCGCGCAGATCGGTGGCGAGGGTGGACACCTGCCCGGTCGCCGGGTCGAACCGCCGCAGCGCGTGGTTGTACGTGTCGCACACCGCGACCGAACCGTCGGGCAGGGCGGTGACCCCCAGCGGGTGCTGGAGCAGGGCCTGGCCGGCGTCGCCGTCCCGGTGCCCGAAGTCGAACAGCCCGGTGCCGACGGCGGTCGTGACGGCGTAGCCGTCCTCGGTGGGGTGGACGTACCGCAGCGCGCTGGTCTCGGAGTCGGCGATCCACAGCCGGTCCCCCGCGGCCGCGAGCCCGGAGGGCTGGGCGAACCAGGCCTCGGCGGCCGGCCCGTCGTGCAGCCCCTCGTTGGTCGTACCGGCGGCGGCCTCCACGAGGTCCGTCTCCGGGTCCCACGTCCACAGCTGGTGCACGCCCGCCATGGCGATCCACACCTTGCCCTGCCACCAGGCCACGTCCCACGGCGAGGACAGGTCCACCTCGAGGGCCGGCCCGGAGGTGGGCGAGCCCTGCCACCACTGGCGGCCGGTGCCGGCGACGGTCTCGACGGCCCCGCTCTCCAGGTCGAGGACGCGCAGGGCGTGGTTGACGGTGTCGGCGACCACGACCCTCCCGTCGGGCAGCAGCGCCAGCCCCTGCGGCTCGCTGAAGCTGTCGCCGCCGAAGCCGCGCTCCCCGCTCCCGATGCGCCGTACGACGGTTTCCGCGTCGGGGGCCAGCTCCACCAGCTGGTGCCGGGTCGAGTCCGACACCAGCAGGTTCCCGCCGGGCAGCACCAGGGCCTTGCCGGGGAACCTCAGGTCGCTCGCCACCGGCTCCGGCGCCACGTACGGCCCGTCGCCGCGCCGCAGCGTCCCCTTGGCCCCGTGAGCGGCCTCCAGCTCCTCGACGAGCCGCTCGATGGCGTGCGCGTGCCCCTCACCGGCGTGCTGCGCGACGATGTACCCCTCGGGGTCGATCACCACGAGCGTGGGCCAGGCCCGGACGGCGTACTGCTTCCAGGTCGCGAGCTCCGGATCGTCCAGCACCGGGTGGTGCACCTCGTACCGCTCGACGGCGTCGACGACGGCGGCGTGCTCGGCCTCGTGCACGAACTTCGGCGAGTGCACCCCGATGATCACGACGGTGTCGCGGTGCTTCTCCTCCAGCTCGCGCAGCTCGTCGAGGACGTGCAGGCAGTTGATGCAGCAGAAGGTCCAGAAATCCAGGATCACGATCCGCCCCCGCAGGTCGGCGAGGGTGTACTGCTTCCCACCGGTGTTCAGCCAGCCCCCCTTCCCGACCAGCTCGGGAGCACGGACACGGGCACGTCGGGGCGCGGGCGCGGCAGAGTTCATGGCTCAAGGGTGCCACCCCCCGGCCTGTGCACCCGTGCGGGCTCTAAGAGGGTGTCTCCTGGTCGAAGAGGGCGCTCAGGCGGGGGAGGCGGGCCGTGGTCTGCTCCGTGTCGTCGAAGTCGAAGTCCCAGGCTGCTGGCGGAGTCCTACCGCAGCCCCCTCTGGGCCGCGGCCTACGTGATCAACGGCGGCTGCTCGGACGACGGCTTCGACTACTTCCGCGGCTGGCTCCTCACCAGGTCCCACAGCACCTGCTGGGCCCCGGCTATCTCCGCCTCCGGAAGGCGTGCGAGCAGCGCCGCCGCACGCTCCGCCACCAGGTCCTGCGCCGCCTCCGCGCGGGCCGTGCCGATCAGCTGCCAGAACGTCTGCTTGTCCATGGACAGAGCCTCGCACCCGGGTCTGACATCAGGTGAGGAAGGAGCGGAGAGATCCCGTGAGCGAGGTGACGAAGGCGTCCTGCACCGCGGGCGGGACCAGGTCCAGGGACAGGTACGGGTTCAGGTCCTCCAGCTCCACGAGGAGGAGTTCGCCCGAAGGCGCCCGGCAGGCGTCCACCCGCTGGATGCCGTGGGAGAGGGTGTTCCACTCGACGAAGACGCGGGCGAAGTCCAGGTCTGCGCCCGTGGGTTCGTAGGGCCGCAGCTCCCAGCGGCGGTCCGGGTCGGGGGCGTACAGCGCGTACTGGAAGGTGTCGTCGACGAAGTAGAAGGACACCTCGTACGCGAAGTCGACGCGCGGCTGGATGAGGATCTCTCCCGCCGTCCCGGACGGGTCCGCGGTGAAGGTGAGGCCGATGGAGTCGGCGCCCTGCTTGGGCTTGACCGCGTACTGGGGCACCTGCGGCAGTTCCGACAGCCGGGCCGGGTCGTCGACGGTCGGGATGACCGGGTAGCCGGCGGCCGTGAGGTCGAGCAGGTACTGCTTGCCCGCCATGTCGCCGCGGCCCGTGAGGGGGTTGTAGACCGGCGTGCCGGAGGCGAGCGCGGCGGCGCGGAAGGCGTCGTAGGCCTCCTGGTGGTGCAGGACCGGCCCGCTGTTGCGGACGATCACGGCGTCGAAGCCGGGCATCAGGCGCTGCGCGTCGCGCGGATGGCACAGGGCCAGCGCGAAGTGCTCGCGCAGCCGGGCGGTGAGGAATATGTCCTCGTCGCCGTAGCGGCGGCCGCGCGCCGGGTACGCCAGGTCGGTCACGTAGAGCAGGGGCATGGGAGCAACCTATCGCGGGCACGGATCAGCGCATGAAATACCTCGTACGGGACAAAATGCTGGCCATCGGGGACGACTACTGGATCGAGGACGAGGACGGCCGCCACGCCTTCCTCGTCGACGGCAAGGCGCTGGCGGTCCGCGACACCCTGGAGCTCAAGGATCCGGACGGCCGGATCCTGATCACCCTGCGGGAGAAGATGCTCTCCTTCCGCGACGCGATGACCCTGGAGCGGGACGGCCTGCGGCTGGCGGTGATCCGCAGGAAACGGCTGTCCCTGCTGCGCAACCACTACCGCGTGACCCTGGCCGAGGGGACCGGGCTCGACGTCAGCGGGCGGATCCTGGACCGCGAGTTCAAGGTCGAGTACGAGGGTGAGCTGCTCGCCCTGATCTCGCGTCAGTGGTACCGGCTCCGCGACACGTACGCGGTGGACGTGGTCCGCGAGGACGCGGACGCGGCGCTGCTGGTCGCGGTGGCGGTGTGCGTGATCCGGATGGCCGAGAAGGAGCGCGAGGACGGGTAGCCGCGGCGGGGCCGGTGGTCATCGGGCGGCCGGGGGGCGAAGGCCCAGCACGCGGTCCTTGAGGGCCGGGAACCGGTCGCGGGTGTCGGGGACCTGCGCCGGGTCGAGGTCGACGGTGAGGACGTCCTCGGCGGGCCCGGCCTCGGCCAGGACCTCGCCCCAGGGGTCCACCACCAGGCTGTGGCCCGCCTGTTCGACGCCCGCGTGGGTGCCGGCGAGCCCGCACGCCAGGACGTACGACTGGTCCTCGACCGCCCGTGCCCGGTTCAGCAGCGTCCAGTGCGACCGGCGCCGTGCGGGCCACCCGGCGGCCACGACCATCGTGGTGGCCCCCGCGTCGACCAGGCCGCGGAACATCTCGGGGAAGCGCAGGTCGTAGCAGGTGGCGATGCCGAGGGTCTGCTCCGGCAGCTCCACCGTGGTCAGGGTGTCGCCCGCCGCCATGAGCACCGCCTCGCCCTGGTCGAAGCCGAAGCGGTGGATCTTGCGGTAGGTGGCGGCCAGCTCGCCCTCCGGGGAGAGCACGAGGGTGGTGTTGTACAGCGAGCCGTCGCCCGCGCGCTCCACGACCGAGCCCGCGTGCAGCCAGACCCGGGCGTCGCGGGCGGCCCCGGCCATGGCCGCGTAGGTCGGGCCGTCCAGCGGTTCCGCCTCGGTCTCGAACTGCTCGTACGCGAAGGCCCCGACCGTCCACAGCTCGGGCAGGACGACGAGATCCGAGCCGGCCTGCTCGCGTACGAGATCGGCCACCCGGGCACGCCGGGAATCAACCGACTCGCCCTCGTTCACGGCGATTTGAATCAGCGAGGCGCGCACATTACCACCGTCCTGGCCTTCCGGCCGACAACTCGGGCCTACGATCGTCACACGAAAGCACTGCCGGGGTGCTCACCGGCAGCGTAGTTTTGGAAACCGAGTCTGATGTCCAGAGCTTCCAGAACGCGCCACTGAACAGCACCGCGAGGGGTCCCGTTGACCGTCCATCCCAGCCTTCAGCCCTATGCCGACGCGTGGACGCACTCCATCGAGGCGATATCCGAGCTGGTCCTTCCGCTGACGGAGGGCGAGTGGAACCGGGCGACACCGTGCCCGGGCTGGTCGGTCCGTGACGTCGTGTCACACATCATCGGCATCGAATGCGAGCAGCTCGGAGACCCGCGGCCGATCCACACCGTGGCCCGCGACCTGCGGCACGTGGTGGACGAGTTCAGCCGGTACATGGAAGTGCAGGTCGACGTACGGCGCCACCACACCGCGCCGGAGATGACCTCGGAGCTCGAGTACACCGTCATCCGGCGCGCGCGGCAGCTGCGCAACGAGAAGCGGGATCCGGCCACGATGGTGCGGGGGCCGCTGGGCGACCAGGTGACGCTGGAGCAGGCGCTGCGGCTGCGGGCGTTCGACGTGTGGGTCCACGAGCAGGACCTGCGGGCGGCACTGGGCGTGCCGGGGAACTGGGACTCCCCGGGCGCGTACGTGGCGCGGGACCTCCTCCTCGCCGGGCTGCCGAAGGTGGTCGCGAAGCGGGCGGGGGCGCCGGCGAACTCGGCGGTGGTGATCGACGTGCACGGTCAGCTGGAGTTCATGCGGACGGTACGGGTCGACGCGGAGGGGCGCGGGACCGTGGACAAGGCCCCGTCGCTGGGACCTGCCGTGACGCTCACGATGGACTGGGAGACGTACGTCCGCCTGGCCGCGGGACGGGTCCGCGCGCGCTCCGTCGCCGACCGGGTGAAGGTGGAGGGCGACACGGAGCTGGCGGACGCCATCCTGGCGGGCTTCGCGGTCACGCCGTAGCCGGGGCTGCCCCGCCGTTCCGCTGCACGGAAGATCAACAGATCGTGCGCGCACGGCACACGCCCCGTGCCCGTCCGTCCCTAGTCTCGACCTCGTTGAGCGCGTCCGGGCGGGGTGGGACGGGGGTCCGCCCCGCCCGGTGGCTCGGCCTTCAGCGCGGTACGCCGGCCCCGGCCCCAGTCGGGGCCGTCGCGGCCGCGCGGCGGAACTCGGTGGGGCTGAGCGCGTACGCGGCGCGGAACGCGCGGCTGAAGGCCGGGGCGTTGGTGAAGCCCCAGCGGCCCGCGATCTCGTGCACGGGCCGGCCGGCCAGCTCGGGGCGGGCCAGGTCGGCGCGGGCCCGCTCCAGGCGCCGTCGCCGGACGGCGGCCGAGACGCTCTCCTGCCGGCCACGGAAGAGCGCGTGCAGGCTCCGTACGGAGATGCCGTGCGCGGCGGCGATCATGCCCGGGGCGAGTGCCGGATCCCCGAGGTGGTCGGCGATGAACGCGTCGATCCGCTCGCGCAGGGCCCGCTCGCGGGCCTCGGTGGGGAGCTCCCCGTAGGCGTCGAGGCGGTGGGCGAGGCAGGCGGCGGCCAGGTCGACCGCCACCGAGCCCAGTCGGCGCAGCTCCTGCGGCTCGCACGCGGAGCCGTGCTCGCCGAGCGAGGAGATGAACTGCGCCAGGACCGCCGCCATGCCGCTGTCCGTGGGGATGCGCCGGCCGAGCAGCCCGCCGAGCCGGTCCGGGCGCAGCGGCAGGACCTCCTTCGGCAGGTGGAGGATGATCGACCGGTTCGGGCCGTCCCCGGGGTGGGCGACGGCGTCCTGGGGACGCGAGGTGTCCCAGAGGATCATGTCGCCGACGCCGAACTCCTCGTCGCCGCCCTGATGGGCCATCCACCACCGGCCGCCGGTGATCAGCGCCAGCTGGTACTGCTCGGGGTCCCCGCGCCGGATCAGGGCGGGCGTGCGGCGCGAGCTCAGGGGAGAGTGCGCGAAGGTGGACACCTGGATGGCGCCGAGGTCCAGCATCGCCGCCTCGGCCTGGAAGTCGGCGCACCGCTCGCTCTTGATGGCCGTCGGTATCAGGGCGGAGGCGACGAGGTCGTTGAACCACTCGAACCTGTCCGCCACCGGCACGGCAGCGGCGGACACACTGGTCCACATGCGGGTACGTCCTCCTCGGCCCATGCCGTCGACCGCCGACGGCGGGCCTACTGTGACCCGCTCCCCGACGTCTCCGGAAGGGGACACGCGCGGGGAACCTCCTCCGGTTGCGCGGCCCGGTCCTGTGGCCGGTCCTGTGGCCGGACCTGCGGCGCGGGGACCACGGGGCGGCCGCCGGCGGCTTCGCGGGACAGGGCACGGCCGCGCAGCCGCAGGATCTGGCTGATGCCGAGCGCCTGCACGGCGAACACCGTCGAGAACGCGATGCGGTAGTCGTCGCCGGTGGCGTCCAGCAGGACGCCCACCGCCAGCAGGGTGGTCATCGAGGCGATGAATCCGCCCATGTTCGTGATCCCCGAGGCGGTGCCCTGGCGCTCCGCCGGGTTGGCCGGGCGGGCGAAGTCGAAGCCGATCATCGACGCCGGCCCGCAGGAGCCCAGCACCAGGCACAGGGTGACCAGCAGCCACATCGGGGCCCGCTCGCCCGGGTGGACGAGGACCGCCGCCCACAGCAGGGCCGTCACGCCCACCGTGCCCAGGGCGAGCGGTATCCGCGCGGCCTGGGCGCGGCCCACGATCTGCCCGTAGACCAGGCCGAGCGCCATGTTGGAGGCGACGACCAGCGTCAGCAGTCCGCCCGCGGTGGTCCGGGACAGCCCCTGCGCCTCGACCAGGAACGGCATGCCCCACAGCAGCAGGAACACCATCGCCGGGAACTGCGTGGTGAAGTGCACCCACAGGCCCAGCCGGGTGCCCGGCTCGCTCCAGGACTCACGGATCTGCCGGCGGACGAAGCCCCCGCCCGCGCCGCGCACCACCGGCGGCGGCGCATGCCCCTCCGGGTGGTCGCGCAGGAACAGCACCAGCGGGACCAGCACGACCAGCCCCGCCGCCGCGCTCCCCGCGAAGGCCGGCACCCAGCCGGCCCCGTGCAGGACGGGCGCCAGCACCAGCGTGGAGACCAGGTTGCCGGCCATGCCGACCAGCCCGGCCAGCTGCGCCATCAGCGGGCCGCGCCGGGCCGGGAACCACCGGGTGCCGAGCCGCAGCACGGAGATGAAGGTCATGGCGTCGCCGCAGCCCAGCAGGGCCCGGGCGGCCATCGCCATCTCGTACGAGGGGGACAGCGCGAAGCCGAGCTGTCCGGCGGTGAACAGGACGGCCCCGAGCGTCAGCACCCGCTTGGTGCCGAGCCGGTCCACCATCAGCCCCACCGGTATCTGCATCCCCGCGTACACCAGCAGCTGGAGCAGCGAGAAGGTCGCCAGCGCCGAGGCGTTGACGTGGAAGCGGTCGGCGGCGTCGAGTCCGGCCACGCCCAGGCTGGTCCGGAAGATCACCGCCACGAAGTAGACGGCGACGCCGATGGACCAGACGGCGACGGCCCTGCGCCCGCCGGGCGGGTCGAGGGCGCTCACCGGGCGTCGCCGCGCATCAGGGTTCCGACCCGGCCCAGGTGCGCCCGTACGCGGGCCGCCGCCCGGTCCGCGTCGCCCGCCCGCAGGGCCGCCAGGATCTCGCGGTGTTCGACGAGGTTCTGTGCGACCCGGTCCGGGTGGGCGTGCATCACGGCGATGCCCATCCGCAGCTGTCGGTCGCGCAGTTGGCCGTAGAGACGGGACAGGATCTGGTTGCCGGCGTGCCGGACGATCTCGGCGTGGAAGCAGCGGTCCTCGACCGCGAAGGCCGCCAGGTCGCCGCTGTCCGCGTGCCGCTCCTGCGCGCGCAGCAGCTCCTCCAGCCGCTCGAGCAGCGCGGGCGGGGCCGGGACGGCCCGGCGCACGGTGAACTCCTCGACCAGCAGCCGCGTTTCGACCACGTCCGCGATTTCCTGCGCCGACACGGGCAGGACCAGCGCGCCCTTCTTGGGGTAGAGCCGGATCAGCCCCTCGGTCTCCAGCCGCAGCAGTGCCTCGCGCACCGGTGTGCGGGACACGCCCACGGCCTCGGCGACCTCCCCCTCGGTGAGCAGCGTGCCGCCCTCGTACCGGCGGTCGAGCACGCCCTGCTTGATGTGCCGGTAGACGCGGTCGGCGGCGGGCGCGGGCGCGAGGGAGGGCGAGGGCGAGGGCGAGGGAGACGGCATGGGCACAGCATAGATACATGCCGTGTACAGCCTCGTGGTGTCTCGGCATCCAAGACCGCCCCGGGGACTGCATCGAAGGATGTACCGCCGGTTCGTCCACCGGCACGACGTACGGAGCCCCGCGCACCGGGACGCTGAAGTCATGGCCGACACCCTGACCACCGTCCCGGCGAACCGGACGACCGCCCGGCTCCCCCTCCTCGACGTCCTGCGCGGCGCCGCGATCCTCGGCACGCTCATGACCAACGTCTGGATCTTCGCCTCGCCCGGCTCGGAGTGGGGCGTGCTCACCGGCGGGCTCACCACCCCCGACCCCGTCACCGACCCCTCGGCCGCGAACATCGCCGAGAGCGTCTTCCGCTTCCTCGCGGACGGCAAGTTCCTGGCGCTGCTGACGGTCCTGTTCGGGGTGGGCCTGGCCATCCAGTACGACTCCGCCGCCCGGCGCGGCGAGCCGTGGCCCGGCCGCTACCCGCGGCGCGCGGCGTTCCTGTTCCTCGAGGGCACCGTCCACTTCGTCCTCGTCTTCGCCTGGGACGTGCTGATGGGCTACGCCGTCACCGCCCTCCTCGTCGCCTGGCTGCTCGCCCGCTCCGAGAAGGTCCGCCGGCGGGCGATGTGGACGGCCGCCTGCGTCCACCTGACCCTGGTCGCCCTGCTGACGCTCGCCGGCCTGGCCACCGCGGACGGCACGCCGAAGGGGCCGGATCCGGCCGCCGTCGAGCTGTACGCGCACGGCGGCTACGCCGACCAGATCGCCTTCCGGCTGGAGAACGCCCTGGCCCTGCGCATCGAGCCCGTCTTCTCCTTCGGGCTGCTGGTGTTCCTCTTCCTCCTCGGCGTCCGCCTGCACCGCGCCGGTGCCTTCACCGCCACCGCGGAAGGCCGCCGCATCCGGACCCGGATGGCCGCCTGGGGCCTCGGCCTCGGGCTGCCCCTGAACGCGGCGACCGCGCTGGGCGGCGACGCCTTCTTCCTCCTGGGCCGCTACGGGGCCGCGCCGCTCGTCGCCGTCGGCTACATCGGCCTGATCGGCATCGCCCTGGACCGGCTGTGGATCCCCCGGCCGGTCACCACCGCCCTCGGCTCGATCGGCCGCACCGCCCTGACCTGCTACGTCGCCCAGAACCTGCTGTGCATGCTGCTCTGCTACGGCTTCGGAGCCGGCCTGGCCGAACGGTTCGCCGGGACGGGCCCCTGGTGGGTCATGGGCCTGTGGGCGGCCGTCGGGCTCGCGCTGGCCGCCGGGTCGTGGCTGTGGCTGCGCCGCTTCGACCGGGGCCCGCTGGAATCCGTACAGCGGTGGGCGCTCAGGTGACCTCGACGTCCAGGACGAACTCGTCGTACGGGGCCTCGTCCGGGTAGGGCGGCCGGATCTGCGCGAACCGGATCCGGGCCCGGCCGCCGCCCGGGGGACGGCCCCGTACGACGTACGTGCGCTCCACCACCGCCCCCGGGGCCGGGCGGCCCTCCCCGGAGGCCGTCGGGCCCTCCGACACCGCCACCGCGTCCGTGTCCCCGGTGACCTGCCAGGTCCACACGTACCCGCGCGCCCCGCGCCCGGTCAGCCGCAGCTCGTACGGCTCACCGGGGCTCAGCACGACGCTCCGTACCTCCACGCGCCTCGGTCCTCTCAGCCGGGGCCGATGACCTGCCCCTCGTGCCAGCCGGCGCTGTCCCGCCAGTAGTGCTGGAGCAGGCGGTCGGTGCGCAGGACGATCACTTCCAGGTTGAACCCGAAACTGCCCTGGAGCATCCCGGTGACCGCCCGTACGCCGTGCCCGAAGACCGCGCTGCGGCTCCAGGGCGAGCCGCTCGCGTTGCCCCGCCACCAGTGCTCGACGCGGCCGTCGGCAACGGCCACGCACAGCTCGTAGTTCCCGGCGGTGTCCTCGTCCACGGCCCCGTACTGCCCCTCGATCAGGCAGGGCGCGGAGACCGCCCCCTCGCCGAAGACCTCCCCGGCCCGCCACACGAAGCCGCTCCCGTCGTCGCGCCACCACAGCTGCATCCGGCCGTCGGCGCGGGCGGCGACGAGGTCGAGGCGGCGGTCGCGGGTCTGGACGAGGGCGGGGCCGTAGTGGGCGATGCCGGAGGCGAAACGGCCGCCGTCGTTCCAGGTCCAGGGGGCGCCGTTGATCCGCCACCAGTGGTTCAGGCGGCCGTCCGCGGTCCGTACGACCGCCTCGAAGTTGCCCGGCTTACCGTAGTCGCTTTGGATGAAGGCGGGGGTCGAGCCGATGGCCGCGTCGCCCGGGCCGAAGGCGCCGCCGTCGCGCCAGACGCGGGCGGACTGCTCGTAGTACCAGTGGCGCAGCCGGCCGCCGGTGGTCACGTGCAGGGACTCCATGTTGCGGTTGTAGGTGGTGCCGGTGAAGGCGGGCGGGCCCGAGGCGTCGTTCGCGAAGGTGCCCGCGCGGGCCCACGCATAGGGCGCGTCACCCTCGCGCCACCAGTGCTGGAGGCGTCCGCCGCCGGCCCGCGCGAGCAGCTCGAAATTGCGGTGGGCGCGGCCGTTGCCGCTCTCGTAGACGTTGCCGGTGTGCAGGCGGCGCTTGCTCCACGGGTCGATGTTGGTGCCGCGCAGGCCGCACTTGGCCCAGTAGTCGATGTTGACCTCGCCGTAGGCGATCCGGCCGTGGCCGCCGACGTGATAGCCGGTGCCCCAGGAGTTCTTGAACAGCCAGCAGCCCGCCGCGTCGTCGTAGCCGGTGATCAGCACGCAGTGGCCGCCCGCGAGCCGGCCGCCGGTGCGGTGGTAGACCCCGGCGCCGAGGGCGAAGAAGTCGTCGTACACGTCGAAGCAGGCGGTCAGCGGGCCGACCGTGTCCAGCCACACCTTCTGCTGCTCGACGTCGGCGAGGCGGACGTAGTCGCCGATCCGCACGGTCCGGCCCGACCGGTCCCAGCTGGGCGTGTACTCGGCCCGCCAGGCGTCGCGCCGGGCCGCGGGCAGACCGGCGGGCGGGGTGCTGTAGGGCCGGCAGTCCGGGTCGGCGAGCCCGCCGTTGGTCCTGATCCAGTCCAGGGCGGTCTCGGGGTTGCTGCCCTGCCCGCAGCTGAACCTGAGCCCGTCGTGGACGTCCCCCTCGGAGCGCTCCGCCCACACGCAGTGCTCTATGCGGGCCATGGACTCCACCAGACCTGCGGCGGCGAACGCCCAGCAGGAGCCGCACGGGTTCTGGTCCTTCACCTTGGTGATCCAGGACGTGCCCCAGCGGCTGCGCCAGTCGACGGCGGCGGGCCGGACGCCCGCGCGGGTGCCGGGAAGCAGCCCGTGGGCGGCCCGGCGCCGGGTGAGGTGCGGATTGCCGCTCTCGTGCCCGATGAGCGCCCGCAGGTCGGCGACCCCGACCGCCTCGGCGGGGGTCAGGTTCGTCCCGGGCTCCAGACCGAGCGAGGGCCGCGGCACCGGATCCTCGTCGGCCAGGTGCTCCAGGACCGACCACCGCGCCCCGCGCGCCGCGAGCCGTGCCCGCAACTCCCCCGCTGTCTGGACAGACTCCTCCGGCATGGCGGCCCCCCAGCTGCACCCGTTCGGATCCCGACGTGGGAGCGTCTCCCCGCGCCCGGGCCCCGTCAAGGGGGTCCGTGAGGTCGCGCGGTGGCACGAGGGGGGCTCCCCCCGGCGCCTCCTGCCGGCGCCTCCTGCCGGGCACCCGAAGACGGGCGATGCTCTCGGTGGCGTGACCGCGGCGCAGCCGCGCGCAGACTTCGTGTAGTCGATGAGCCGAAAAAGTCACCGCCAACTAGCCTGGCGCACATGACTGTTGAGCTGAACGAGACCGTGCGCGGGCTGCTGGACGCCCCGCATCCCGCCGTCCTGTCGACGATCAACCCCGACGGAAGTCCGCAGAGTTCCGTGGTCTGGGTGTCCCGCGAAGGCGGCGATCTGCTGATCTCCACCGAGCAGGGCCGCCGCAAGGAGCGCAACATCGGCCGTGACGCGCGGGTCGGCCTGACCGTCTTCGACCTGGCCAATCCCTTCCTCTACGCCGAGATCCGCGGCACGGCCACCGTCACCGAGGACGCGGGGCGGGCGGTGGCCGTCCGCATCGCCGAGGAGTACCTCGGCCCGGGCGCCGGCAAGGAGTACCAGGACGCCCCGGCCGAACAGGTCCGCGTCGTCGTCCGCATCACCCCGACCAAGGTCCTCGGCAACGCGGCGCGCGCCGCCGCCGCCGAGGGCTGAGCGGCGCAGCACAGCCGGGAGCCCCGGCCTCCGCGCGGTGCGTCGCGGGGGCCGGGGCTCCGGTCCGTGCAGCGTGGTGCGTGCGGTCAGCCCAACGTGAAGTAGCCGAGCAGGTCGGTGATCACGTGGTTGCTGCCGCCCCAGCTGTTGAAGACGCTGACCTTGCCGTCCCCGACCGGGGTCGTGACGTGGTTCGGGACGGTCAGGCCGGGCAGCGTGTTGAGGCTGCTCGCGTCCGTACGGGCGGTTCCGTACCCGTGGACGGTCAGGAAGCCGGGGCCGGTGGTCTCGGTCGCGGTCACGTTCAGCACCGCGCCGACCGCGTGCGCGGGGAGACCGGCCACCGTCGTCGTGGCGCCCGGGGCGAGCTTGCCGGTCGTACGGGTGTCGGCGAGGCGCTTGGGCACCACCGGGTGGAACAGGGCCTTGCCGTCCTTGCCGTAGTAGCCGACCGCGTCGACGACCAGGTGGGTGGCACCGGAGTTGGTGAACAGGGTGATGGTGCCGTTCGGCCCGACCGGGACGATCGCCTGGTTGGACTTGTCCTTGCCCGGCTCCACGTTCAGGTTCGACGTCGTCGGACGCTTCGCCGGGTCCGGGTAGGCGATGACGTGCGCCTGCTCGGTCGCACCGGTACCGGTCAGGTTCAGCGCGACCGCAGTGGCGTCGGCCGGGATGCCGTTCACACCGGCGACCTTCACCGTGCGGGTCTGGCCACCGCCCAGCGCCCCACCGCTCGTGCGGGTGTCGACGACCCGGGTCGGGGTGACCGGGCTGAAGCGCTGCCCGATGTTGGGCTGGTAGTAGCCGACGAAGTCGACGATGAGCGCGGCCTTGCCGGAGTTGAGCTGCGCGGAGACCTTTCCATCGGCGCCCACCGGCACGGTGACCGTGTTCGACGAGGTACCGCCCGCCTTGACGTTGACGTTCGAGGTGACCGGGCGGGGCTGACCCGAGGGCCAGACGCTGAGGTGGGTGTCCTCGGTGGCCCCCGTGACGGTCACGTTGAGGACCGCCGCCGCCATGCTTCCGGAGAGCTCGTGACCCGGCACGGCGAGGCCGACGGGCAGGACCACGGGAGTGACCGCCCCGCCCTGGACGGGCGCGTTGGTGGCACGCGTGTCCAACAGCCGGAAGGGCGCCGTCGCCACATACCCGGACGCCGCGTAGTCGACGCGGACGTTCTGGCTGACGCTGGACGTGCCGCTCTTCGCGTCGTAGAGGGTGAACGTCACCTTGTAGTCGCCGGGCTGACGGTAGGTGTGCCGGTAGGCGCGGTCCATGTGGTCGCTGTGTTCGGAGGTACCGTCACCGAAGTCCACGTACACGTCCGTCACCGGCCACGGCGCCGCGGTGGCGGGCCGGGGATCGAACGACATGGTCAGCGGGGCGCCGCTGCCGATCGGGCTGTCCGAGGTCGGCAGTACCGGCGTGGCGGTGAAGCCCGCCGTCAGCGGACCCGGTGCGGTCACCTTGGTCGTCTGCGGCTCGGCGGAGACCTTCTTCCCCACTGCGTTGACCGCCGTCACATTGACCACGTAGTCGCCCGGCTTGCCGTAGGCGTGCGCGGCGCTGCGCTCCTTGGTTATGACCGGAGCCGTCCCGTCACCGAAGTCGTAGTGGTAGGTCAGGGCCGCGGACCACGTGCTGTTCGGGAAGGCCTTGGCCGTCACCGTGGTGCCGGCCGGAGCCCAGAGCGGATCGAGCTGCATCGAGACGCCGCGCAGGTCGTCCTGGGTCTCGCGGGCCCCGCGGTCGATGAAGCCGCCGTCCTTGCCCGTGTTGGGCACGCGCGGGTCGTCCGCTGTCGGGAAGAACCGGTTGTCCGAGGGCAGCACGCCCGGCGCCGTCGCATCACCGGAGTCGACGGCCATGGAGCCCTGGTCCCCGTGGATGGTGCCGGGGGCGGACGGGGTCACGATGTCGTGCGCACCCTGCCCGGTCGCGGCCTGGAACGCCGCGGCGGTCTCGTAGGCGGTACCGGCCCAGTTGTAGGCGTTCAGCTGGCTCCCGGCTCCGTCGACCAGCAGGTTGGAGCCGGCACGCGTACCCGCGGCGGCGCTTTCCGACACCACGATGCCGCTGTGCGCACTGCCGGACGGACAGGCGGTGAAGTCCACCGGGTGGATCACGTTGTTGAACACCGCGGACCCGGTGGAGGCACCACTGAGGGAAAGGGCTGCCACGCAGTCGAGGAGGAAGGTGTTGTTGGTGACCACCGTCCCAGGCGCGTCCACCGCCGTGACCAGCGTCTCGGTGGAGCTCCTGATGTAGTTGCGGCCGAGGAGCGTGCCCCGGGCACCGCCTTCGATCCGGACGCGGTACGCCTCGCTCCGGGTGAGGCGTACGTCGGTGCTCGCGTCGCCGACCACGACGCCGTCGTCGCCCTCCACGTCCATCCAGTCGAGTTCGACATCCGTGGAACCGCCGACCCGGACGGGACCGGTCGTGACCAGCCCGCGGAGCACCACGTGGGAAGCGCCGCTGACGGTCACGGAGCCCGCACCGAGTGACACCCTGGCCGGGAGTCCGACCTCATCGCGGCCTTCGGCGACGAGGGTGATCGGCTTGCCGGGCTCACCGGAGCGGTTGACGGTGAGGGACTCGTCGTACCTGTTCCCCGGCTTGATCAGGACGGTCTGGCCCGGCTGGACGGCCTTGGCCGCCGCCGAGATCGTGCAGAACGGGGCCGCCTGCGTGCCGGATCCGGCGTCGGAGCAGTTGGCACCGGCCTGATTGCTCACGTAGAGGTTGGCCGGGGTCTCGGCGGCCGCGGCGGCCGGAGCGCCGAAGAGGGTGACGAGGCCCGCGGTGAGCAGGACCGTCGTGCGAGTGGGACGCACCAGGAGGGTTTCCTTCGCGAAAGAGGACTGCGTGGAGTCACGAAGGATGCAGCGGCGCCGCACGGCTGGCAGGCCTTGCGTTCCCCCAGCGCACGTCAGGCGCACGCGTCCCCCCGCGCACTGCACCCATCATCACATTGTCCGAAAGTCGATGTCACCCCCATTGCCGCCCCTTGCCGTGCGGACCTACGGCAGCTGCGGACGCACCGCCGTCCACGCGTCCACCTCGGCCGCCAAGGGGTCGCCGTCCCCGAGGTACGGGCGTACGACGGCCAGCCACGGCAGCAGGTTCTTGACGCGGCGCAGGTGCACGATGCGCGGGCGCGGCAGGTCGCGCCAGGTGCGGGCCTGTGCCGCCGCCTCCACCGGGGTCAGGTCGATCAGGGCCAGCAGCTCCCGGCACAGGGCGGCCGGGTCGCCGCCGCGGTCCGGGCCGAACTCCCGGATCAGGTAGCCCCGTACGGCGGCCAGCTCGGCCCCCCGGGCCAGCTCGCCCGTCCCCTCGGCCTCCGCGCAGCGGTACGTCGCGGCGAGCGCCACCCGGCCCCAGCGCAGCCGGATCCCGTCCGGCGCCGCGTCGTCCTGCATCCGCCCGACCGCCAGGCTGCGCAGGGTCCGCGGAGGCGGCTCGTCGCCCAGCGGCGGGCCGGTGGCCAGCCACTCCTCCAGCTCCTGAAGCGAGCGCCCGTCCGGCGGCACGGAGGTCAGCACCTGCCCGCGGCTGAGCAACGCGACCACGGCGCCCGTGAGATGGACCCTGGCGACGTGCCCGGCATCGCAGAAGCCGACGGTGCGCCCGTACCGCTCGATGCGGCGCAGCCCGAGCCGCAACTCCCCCGCCGCGTACACCTGTCCGGCGCGCGCCACCCCGCCGATGCAGCGGACCACGCACACGCCGCCCGTGACGTCGGCCTCCTCCACGGAGTACACCTGCAACTCGGCTATCGGCACGCCGGGAGGCTACCGCCTCTGTCCCGTACGCAGGGCTCACCCCGTTGCCGGGGCGCGAGGGGGGCGATCTAGCATGAGCCGGCGGTCAGACCGACCGCCTGACTTTCCGGGGGGAACTTTCCATGCGCGCATCATCCCGTGCCGCGGCCGCGGCCGCCCTTGTCCTCGCCGCCTGCGCCGTCCTGCCCGCCGGCAGCGCGACCGCCGCAGACGCTCCGCAGGTGGGCCCGGCCAGCACCTACTTCTCCGTGTCGAACTACCGCCTGGTGGACACCCGGGTCGGAAACGGAGCCCCGTCGGGCAAGGTCGGCCCGGGCAGCGTCACCAAGATCGACATCTCCAAGAGGCTCGGCCTCACGAGCGGTGCCGTCCCGACCGCCGTGGTGATGAACGTGACGGTCGTCGACCCGACCATCGACAGCTTCGTGACGGCGTACCCGGACGGCAACGGCGTTCCCGCGGTCTCCAGCATCAACTTCACCGCCGGCCGCGGTGTGACCACCAATCGCGTGACGGTGCAGGTCGGCGCCAACGGCGTGGTCGACCTCTACAACAACACCGGGAACGCCCACCTGGTCGTCGACCTCCAGGGCTTCTACACCGCCAAGGGCGCCCACAGCTACCCGGGTACCACCTTCACCATCGGTACGCCGACCCGCCTGCTGGACACGCGCACCACGATCGGCGACCGCCAGGGCCGGGTGGGCGCCGGCGAGCAGAACGCGATCGCCGCGGACGTCTCCTCGGTCCTCGACCCCAACCAGCCGTACACCACGCTCGCCCTCCAGGTCACGGCCACCCAGCCGACCGAGGCGAGCCATGTCACCGTCTACCCCGCCTCCCAGAACGTCTGGAAGACCTCCGACCTCAACTTCGGTGCCGGCCAGACGGTCACCAACATCTCCTACATGGGCATCGGCAGCGGCGGCCTCGGCCTCTACAACAACGCCGGCCAGGTCGACCTGGTCGTCGACTACGTCGGCAGGTTCCGCCAGCACAGCGGGGACGTCGGCACCAGCGGCCTGTTCGTCCCCGCCACCCCGACCCGCGTCCTGGACACCCGCAGCGGTCTCGGTGGCCGGGCCGGGCAGGCCGGGCCGGGGTCCAGCACCCGGGTGAAGGTGACCGGGCTGAACGGCGTGCCGGAGGGCGTCGCGGCCGTGGTGATCAACACGACCTCCACCAACGCGAGCGAGGACGGCCACATCACGGCGCACGCCGCCGGCACCGCCGTCCCCGCCACGTCCAGCCTCAACTACCGGGCCGGCAAGGACGTCGCCTCGATGACCATCGTCGCGGTCAGCGCGGACGGTTACATCGAGCTGTACAACCCGCACGGCCGTACCGACCTGGTCGTCGACGTCCAGGGCTACTACACCGGCTGACGCCGGCCCCCGCCGGACGGATACGAGGTCACGCCGTAGGCGCCTCCAGGACGAGGCGGATCTCCGTCACCTCGTATCCGGCCCGGTCGAAGGCGGCCGCCATCGGGACGTTGACGGTGTCCGTGGTCGCGGTGATGCGCTCGGCGCCCGCGGCCGCGTGGAAGCGGGTGATCTCGGCCAGGATCTCGTCGATCAGGCCCCGGCCGCGCTGCTCCGGTACGACGCCCAGGTATCCGACATTGCGGTGGTACGGGGTCGCCGAGGGGATGGCCAGGCCGGCGAGGGTGCCGTCCGGGAGCTCGGCGAGGCGCCACCAGGAGCGCTCGCCGGGGCAGTCGCGGTAGAACGCGACGTCCTCACGGGCGAGTTGCTCCGCGTCCATCGACTTCAGCTCGGTCTGCGTGTGCAGGTCGAGGCTGCCGGCCGAGAGGCGTACGAAGGCGTCGAGGAACTCCTCGTCGGTGCCCTCGCGGAAGACCAGCCGCCCGCTCGGCCCGGCCGGCGTCCCCGCGGCCGCCGTCCCCGCGGCCGCCGTCCCCGCGGCCGGCGTCCACTCGTAGCGCAGGCGCTCGATCTCGCGCGTCAGGCCGGCCTCGTGGGCCGCCTCCTGGCGCCAGGCGACCGCCGCGGCCAGCTCGGGATCGGCCCGCCAGTCGCGCGGCAGCGACAGGTTGTAGTCCGGGAGCTTCCCGAAAGCGGCGTGCCCGGCGGCGAGCAGCCCGGCGGCCACGGCGCCCGGATCGGCCACCGAGGACCGCACCTGGAGGCAGTCGAGCGCGAGGGGCCGCTCGCTGTCGCCGCGCCCCCACCACAACGCCCGCGCGAGCACCTGCCCGTCCTCGTCCTCGGCGAACCAGATCCACTCGGGCCGGAACTGGTTCCCGGCGAGCTCCTCACGGATCCGCTCGGCGGTCAGGGCGGGGACGGGGCCGTCGGCCGGGTAGGCGAGGGCGAGGTCCAGATCGGCGGGGTCCGCGGTGGCGGGTCGAAAGCGCATCCGGCGATGATCACACGAAGTGACCGCCCCGACCAGGGAATTCGTGCACGGCCGAAGGCCGGCCCCCGCGTCGCGGTGGCCGGCCTTCGGGAGGTG
Source organism: Streptomyces sp. NPDC046303 (assembly GCF_055588085.1). Taxonomy (NCBI): domain Bacteria; kingdom Bacillati; phylum Actinomycetota; class Actinomycetes; order Kitasatosporales; family Streptomycetaceae; genus Streptomyces; species Streptomyces sp. NPDC046303. Next base: position 216,053 of record NZ_JBVJFA010000005.1, on the reverse strand, counting down.
CTTCCCGCCCGCTACGCCCAGGTGATCAGGCGGCGGGGGTGTTCCAGGACCGCCGCGATGTCGGCGAGGAACTTGGAGCCGAGTTCGCCGTCGATGAGACGGTGGTCGAACGACAGGGCCAGCGTGGTGACCTGGCGCGGCTTCACCTTGCCCTTGTGGACCCACGGCTGGAGCTTGATCGCGCCGACCGCGAGGATCGCGGACTCGCCCGGGTTCAGGATGGGCGTACCGGTGTCGACGCCGAAGACGCCGACGTTGGTGATGGTGATGGTGCCGTTCTGCATGTCGGCCGGGGAGGTCTTGCCCTCGCGGGCCGTGGCGACCAGCGAGGAGAGGGACTCCGAGAGCTCGCCGAGCGTCTTGGCGTGGGCGTCCTTGATGTTCGGGACGATCAGCCCGCGCGGGGTGGCCGCCGCGATGCCCAGGTTGACGTAGTGCTTGAGCACGATCTCCTGGGCCGCCTCGTCCCAGGACGCGTTGACGTCCGGGTTGCGGCGGATGGCCACCAGGACGGCCTTGGCGATGAGGAGCAGCGGGTTGATCCGCAGCCCCGCCAGGTCCGGGTCGTCCTTGAGCTCCTGGACCAGCTTCATCGTGCGGGTCACGTCGAGCGTGATGAACTCGGTGACGTGGGGCGCGGTGAAGGCGGATCCGACCATGGCCTGGGCGGTGACCTTGCGGACGCCCTTGACCGGGATGCGGGTCTCGCGCGCCGACGCAGCCTCGGCGGCAACCGCCGCGGCCGGAGCCGCGGCCGGAACCGGAGCCGGGGCCTGCTCGGGCGCCGCGGCCGGCGCCGCCTGCGGGGTGAGCGCCGCGGCGGCCGCCGCGTGGACGTCCTCCCGGGTCACGACCCCGCCGTCGCCGGTGGGAACGACCGAGGCCAGGTCGATGCCGAGGTCCTTGGCGAGCTTGCGCACCGGCGGCTTGGCGAGCGGGCGCTCGCCGGCCGGCTGGGCCGGGACCGCGGGAAGCACCGGAGCCGCGGGAGCGGCCGGGGCCGCCGGAGCGGCGGCGACGGCGGCCGGAGCCGCCGTGCCGTTCTGCGCGGCCACGGCGGGCGCCGGGGCGGCCTTGCGCGGGCGGCGCTTGGTGGAGGCCTCGGAGACGCCGTAGCCCACCAGGACCGGCTGGCGGGCCGCGGGGGCCGCTTCCCCGGCGGCGGCGGCAGCGGCGGCAGCGGCCGGAGCCGCTTCCTGGACCGGGGCCTCGGCGGCGTCGCCGGAGCCGGTCTGCACCGAGATGATCACCTGGCCGACGTCGACCGTGGTGCCCTCCTCGAAGAGCAGCGCGTGCACGACACCGTCGAACGGGATCGGCAGTTCCACGGCGGCCTTGGCCGTCTCGACCTCGCAGACGACCTGGCCGTCGGTGACCGTGTCACCCGGCTGGACGTACCACTTGAGGATCTCGGCCTCGGTGAGGCCCTCGCCCACGTCGGGCATCTTGAATTCGCGGATGGTCATGAACGTGGCTCCTCAGAACGCCAGCGAGCGGTCGACGGCGTCGAGCACCCTGTCCAGGCCCGGCAGGTACTCGTCCTCCAGGCGGGCCGGCGGGTACGGGGCGTGGAAGCCGCCCACGCGCAGGACCGGCGCCTCCAGGTGGTAGAAGCACCGCTCCGTGATGCGAGCGGCGATCTCCGAGCCCATGCCGAGGAAGGTCGGCGCCTCGTGGACGACCACGAGCCGGCGGGTCTTCTCCACCGACGCCTGGATCCCGTCGAAGTCGACCGGGGACATCGACCGCACGTCGACGACCTCCACCGACTTGCCCTCCTCGGCGGCCGCGGCCGCCGCCTCCAGGCACACCTTCACCATCGGACCGTACGCGGCCAGGGTGATGTCGGAGCCCTCGCGCGCCACCCGCGCCTTGTGCAGCTCGTAGGGGATGGCCTCGACGTCGACCTCGCCCTTGTCCCAGTAGCGGCGCTTCGGCTCGAAGAAGATCACCGGGTCGTCGCTGAGGATCGCCTGCTGGAGCATCCAGTAGGCGTCGCTCGCATTGGACGGGGAGACCACCTTGAGGCCCGGCACGTGCGCGAAGAGCGCCTCGGGGGACTCGCTGTGGTGCTCGACCGCGCCGATGCCGCCCGCGTACGGGATGCGCACGACGACCGGCATCTTGACCTTGCCCAGGGCGCGGGCGTGCATCTTCGCGAGCTGCGTGACGATCTGGTCGTACGCGGGGAAGACGAACCCGTCGAACTGGATCTCCACGACCGGCCGGTAGCCGCGCAGCGCGAGGCCGATGGCCGTGCCGACGATGCCCGACTCGGCGAGCGGGGTGTCGATGACCCGCTCCTCGCCGAAGTCCTTCTGCAGCCCGTCGGTGATCCGGAAGACGCCGCCCAGCTTGCCGACGTCCTCGCCCATGATCAGGACCTTGGGGTCCGTGTCCAGGGCCTTGCGCAGCGACTCGTTGAGCGCCTTCGCGATCGACATCTTCTCGATGGCCATGGTGGTCACTCCCCACCCTCGAAGGACGCGAGGTAGGCGGCGAACTGCGCGCGCTCCTCGTCGACGAGCGCGTGCCCGTCCGCGTAGACGTTCTCGAAGATCGCCATGGTGTCGGGGTCGGGCATGGCGCGCACGGCCTCGCGCACGCGCTTGCCCATCGCCTCGCTCTCCGCCTCCAGCTCGGCGAAGAAGGCCTCGTCGGCGCCGCCGGAGGCGAGCAGGTGGGCCTTCAGGCGCAGGATCGGGTCCTTGGCCTCCCACGCCGCCGTCTCCTCGTCCCGCCGGTACTTCGTCGGGTCGTCGGAGGTGGTGTGGGCGCCCATCCGGTACGTGAACGCCTCGACCAGGGTCGGGCCCTCGCCGCGGCGCGCCCGGTCCAGGGCCCAGCGGGTCACGGCCAGGCAGGCCAGCACGTCGTTGCCGTCGACGCGGACGCCCGGGAAGCCGAAGCCCTGGGCGCGCTGGTAGAGCGGCACGCGCATCTGGCGCTCGGTCGGCTCGGAGATCGCCCACTGGTTGTTCTGGCAGAAGAACACCACGGGCGAGTTGTAGACGGCGGAGAAGTTGAAGGCCTCCATCACGTCGCCCTGGCTGGACGCGCCGTCGCCGAAGTAGGCGATGACCGCGGAGTCCGCGCCGTCCTTGGCCACGCCCATCGCGTAACCGGTCGCGTGGAGCGTCTGCGAGCCGATGACGATCGTGTAGAGGTGGAAGTTGTTGGTGTTGGGGTCCCAGCCGCCGTGGTTCACACCGCGGAACATGCCGAGCAGGTTGGTCGGGTCGACCCCGCGGCACCAGGCCACACCGTGCTCGCGGTAGGTCGGGAAGACGTAGTCCTCGTCGTTCAGGGCCCGGCCGGAGCCGATCTGGGCAGCCTCCTGCCCGAGCAGCGAGGCCCACAGGCCCAGCTCGCCCTGGCGCTGCAGGGCGGTCGCCTCCCCGTCGAAGCGGCGGGTCAGGACCATGTCGCGGTACAGCCCGCGCAGGTCCTCGGTGGTGATGTCGGCGACGAAGGGGGCGAACTCCGCGTTTTCCGCGTTGTCGACCCGATCCCCTTCGGGCGTCAGCAGCTGTACCAGCTGGGGTTCGGCGTTCTGCGTCTGCGCGGTGGCAGCGGTGGGCTTGGCGGCGTTGGCCGCGCCTGCCGCCCGCTTGGTGCCGCTGCTGCGTCGCGGCTTGCGCGCGGCAGTGCTCTCCACGGTCACGTGTGCTCCTCCGTCGGTCCGGCACCCGGGTTCTCCGGGGTCCAGTGCGGCTCACCTGAACCTGTACCCGCGCACGGGGTGGGTGCGCGCTGTGTACGGGATTCAGGCGTGACAGGTGCCCCGGCGAGTGCCCTGCGCAATGCACGTTACCCAGTGCGCCGCATATCTGCGAAACCCCGTTTGACCTGGGATTTTGCTTGGATTTCCAAGTAAATCCGCCGGCGCGGGAACAACCACTGGTCACAGCCTTGCAGGGGCCGGGAACAACGGCACGTTATCCCGGGTAACTCCGGCAGGGAAGGGGTGAGTGTGTGAAACTGACGTCGTGCGCGAAGACGGAAAAATCAAGGTATTCCTCTTGGACGACCACGAAGTGGTACGTCGGGGGGTCCATGAGCTGTTGTCGGTCGAAGAGGACATCGAGATCGTCGGCGAGGCGGGTACGGCAGCCGACGCCCTGGTCCGCATTCCCGCCACGCGCCCCGACGTCGCCGTCCTCGACGTGCGCCTGCCGGACGGCAGCGGCGTGGAGGTGTGCCGCGAGGTCCGCTCCCGGAACGAGGACGTCAAATGCCTGATGCTGACCTCGTTCGCCGACGACGAGGCACTGTTCGACGCGATCATGGCCGGCGCCTCGGGCTACGTGCTCAAGGCGATCCGCGGCAATGAGCTGCTGAGCGCCGTACGGGACGTGGCGGCGGGCAAGTCGCTGCTGGACCCGGTGGCCACCGCGCGGGTGCTGGAGCGGCTGCGCGACGGCAAGAACGGCAAGGGCGACGACCGGCTCTCGAACCTCACCGAGCAGGAGCGCAAGATCCTCGACCTGATCGGCGAGGGCCTGACCAACCGCGTCATCGGCGAGCGGCTCCACCTGGCCGAGAAGACGATCAAGAACTACGTGTCGAGCCTGCTCTCCAAGCTGGGCATGGAGCGCCGCTCGCAGGCCGCCGCCTACGTGGCCCGGCTGCAGGCCGAGAAGCGCCACTGAGGGGAGGCGGTTCCCTTCGGGACCAACGTCCCCGATCATCGGGGCGGGCTCCCCTTACCCGACCGCTCGTCGGCACCGGAGAGTGGAGGCATGTCCCCAGAGGAACTCCACGCCATCGAACTGCTGCGCCGGGTGCCGTACGGCCGGGTGGCCACCAGCATGCGCGCGCTCCCCTTCCTCGCCCTCGCCCGCCACATCGTGGTGGACGGCGAGGTCCTGCTGAGAATGCACTCCGGTTTCGGCTACCACCAGGCGTGCAACGGCAGCGTGGTCGCCTACGGGGCCGACAACTTCCCTTCGCGGGACGCCCGGCTGTGGTCCGTCCAGTTCACCGGAACCGCACGAATCGTCGAACCGTCCCACGCGGAACTGGAGCTTTTCGGGCCCGGTCCGCATTTCATCGACGGAGCGGTCTTCGACCCGGTCTACATGCGGATCGAACCGCAGTTCGCCACCGTCCACTCCCTTGCGGGGAATCCGGATGCCGGGAATCCGGATGCCGGAGATCCGGATGCCGGGAATCCGGAACGGCAGTACCAGCACGCCCTCTGACGGGATGAGACGGGAACGGGCCCGGCGGAATTGATTCCGCCGGGCCCGTTCGCGCGTTCCGCGTACGCGGGCCGGGTCCGGGTCACTCCTCGAAGAGGCCGCCGCCGCCCGTCTCCACGGGCTTGGACGGCGTCGCCGACGGGGTCTTCGACGGCGTGGAGGACGGGGACCTGGAGGTCGACGGAGACGTCGACGGGGAGGTCGAGGGCGAGCTCGACGGCGTGGGCGACTGGCTGAAGCTCGGCGTCCGGCTGCGGCTCGGCGTGAACGAGGGCTCGCTCTGCGAGGGGGTGTTGTCCGGGGTCGGCTGCGACGGGGTGTTCTGCGGCGTGCCGGACGTGCTCGGCTGGCTGGAGGAACTCGTGATCGGCGCCGTCGGACCGTTGTCGCCGGTCTTCTTGCCCACGCTGCTGACGGCGTACGCCACGCCGCCCGCCACCGCGATGACCGCGAGCACCGCGAACAGCCACATCTTCCAGCGGCTGCCGCCGCGGTCCTCGTACCCGTCGTAGCCGCCGCCGTGGCCGCCCTGGCCGTGCCCGCCGCCGCCCGGGAAGGCGGACCCGTCGTCCGGGTTCAGCGGCGGCACCATCGGCTGGTTGAACTGCGAGGTCGAGGCGTTCGCGGCGTACTGCGGCTGCCTGCCGCTGCCGCCCACGGGCATGGCCGTGGTGGCCGCCGCCCCGCCGCGTCCGTGCGGCAGCGCCATGGTGACCGGGCCGGTGTTCCAGGTACCGGTGTTCGGCCCCTGGTCGTGCAGCATCTGCAGCGCGTACTGGACCAGCCCGCGCATCTCCTCCGCGCTCTGGAACCGGTCGTCCGGGTCCTTGGCCAGCGACCGCATGACCAGACCGTCGAGCTCCTGCGGGATCTGGTGGCCCTCCGGCAGCTGCGAGGGCGGCACGGGTGCGTCCTGGACGTGCTGGTAGACCACCGACAGCGGGGTCTCACCGGTGAACGGGGGACGCAGCGCGAGCAGTTCGTACAGCAGGCAGCCGGTGGCGTACAGGTCCGAGCGGTGGTCCACGGCCTTGCCGAGGGCCTGCTCGGGCGACAGGTACTGCGGGGTGCCCATGACCATGCCGGTCTGGGTCATCGTCGACTGGACGCCGTGCAGGGCGCGGGCGATGCCGAAGTCCATCACCTTCACCGCGCCGGTGTCCGTGATGATGACGTTCGCCGGTTTGATGTCGCGGTGCACGATGCCGTGCTGGTGCGAGTACGCGAGCGCCTCGAGCACGCCTGAGGTGATGATCAGCGCCTGCTCGGGGCCCGGTGCCTCCGCGCTCATGAGGAGGTCGCGGATGGTGCGGCCCTCGACCAGCTCCATGACGATGTACGGGACGGTGTTCGGGCCGACCCGGTCCTCGCCCGAGTCGTACACCGCGACGACCGCGTGGTGGTTCAGTCCGGCGACGGACTGCGCCTCGCGGGTGAAGCGGGCCTTGGACACCGGGTCCTCGGCCAGGTCGGCGCGGAGCAGCTTCACCGCCACGGTGCGGCCCAGGCGCACGTCCTCGGCCGCGAACACCTCGGCCATGCCGCCGCGTCCGAGCCGGTGTGTCAGCCGGTAACGGCCGTCTCCCACCAGGCCGCCGGCGCCCCAGTGCTCAGGACCATCGGCCATCCCGGCGCCGTTTCCCTCGGGTTCGGGTGCCATCAGTCCTCGCCGTCGTCTCTCTCGGCCGCCGCTCAGCGGTGTCCTCTGCTCTGGTGCTCCGATGAACGCTACAGCCTCGGAACCGGTCACCGTTCGGACAAGGGCGAGCGTGGCCGTGTGGTCACGGAACGGGTACCTGGCTTGACGTGTGCTTGCCCTCCGGCAGACTGGGCGCGACATGCGCTCAGCCAGAGGCGTAGGGACACATCCCGAGGGGAAGCAACAGTCATGAGCCAGGACGGCACTCAGGGCCAGTACGCGGGCGGCTCTCTGGCCGGTGGCCGTTACCAGCTAAGGGACTTGCTGGGTGCCGGCGGCATGGCCTCCGTGTACCTGGCGTACGACTCGGCGCTCGACCGGCAGGTCGCCATCAAGACCCTGCACAGCGATCTCGGCCGCGAGGCGTCCTTCCGCGAGCGTTTCCGCCGCGAGGCCCAGGCTGTAGCCAAACTGTCGCACACGAACATCGTCTCGGTATTCGATACCGGTGAGGGCGAAGTGACGTTCGGCTCGGGCGGCGGCGACGGCGCGGTGATGCCGTACATCGTCATGGAGTACGTGGAGGGGCGGCCGCTGGGCTCGGTGCTCGACGCGGACATCCGGCAGTACGGGGCCATGCCGGCGGACAAGGCGCTGAAGGTGACGGCCGATGTGCTGGCCGCGCTGGAGACCAGCCACGAGATGGGCCTGGTCCACCGCGACATCAAGCCGGGCAACGTCATGGTGAACAAGCGCGGCGTGGTCAAGGTGATGGACTTCGGCATCGCCCGCGCCATGCAGTCGGGCGTCACGTCCATGACGCAGACCGGCATGGTCGTCGGCACCCCGCAGTACCTCTCGCCCGAGCAGGCGCTGGGCCGCGGGGTCGACGCGCGCTCCGACCTGTACTCGGTCGGCATCATGCTGTTCCAGCTGCTGACCGGCCGGATCCCGTTCGACGCCGACTCGCCGCTGGCCATCGCCTACGCCCACGTGCAGGAGGAGCCGGTCGCCCCCTCCTCCATCAACCGGTCGGTGACCCCGGCGATGGACGCGCTGGTGGCGCGGGCCCTGAAGAAGAACCCGAACGAGCGCTTCCCCACGGCCGCGGCCATGGCCGACGAGGTCGCGCGCGTGCTGGGCTCGGGACAGACCGGGGCTCCGGCCATCGTCCACGGCGCCACGACCGGCGGCAGCGGCGCGGGCGTGGCCTCGGCCGTGTTCCCGCCGGTGGACTCCGGCTTCCAGGCGCCGCCGCAGTCCGTGCAGCACCCGTACCAGGCCCCGCACACGCCGGCGCCGTCCCCGTACGCGCCGACGCCCGCCCCGCAGCCGCACGCCCAGGGCGGCTACGCGTATCCGCACACGACCGCGCCGCAGCAGCAGTACGCGCCGCAGACCCCGCCGCCGTACACGATCTCCCCGGCGAGCGCCCCGGCCTCGGCCGGGAACGGCGGCAAGCGGAACATGCCGGTGGTCGCGGGCGCGATCGCGGTGGCCCTGCTGGCGGTCGGCGGCCTCATCACCGCGATCGTGATGAACGGCGACGACGACAAGAAGGACGACCAGGCCGGTCCGGGCGCCTCCACGTCGGCGAGCGCCTCCGCCAAGGCCGGGTTCAAGGGGCCGGACCCCACGCGCACGATCGACCCGAAGAAGTGCAAGGAGCCGACCAAGCACTACAGCGAGGCGGGCAAGTACCAGGCGCCCGACCTGCGCTACAAGAACCTGCTCTCCGTGAAGGAGTGCATCCAGGCCTCGGGCGGCAAGTACAAGATCGTCGAGAAGGACGAGGCCGTGTACGGCAAGGACATGGTGCTGGAGCAGAACCCCGCGCCCGACGACAAGATCGACAAGGAGGGCACGGAGTACACGCTGACCGTGTCCACCGGCAACCCGGGCTAGGCCCGACCGACGCGGCCGCTCCGCCCCGCACGACACACCGGCATCCCGGGCCCCTCGATGAGGCGCCCGGGATGCCGCTTTTGCCCCACTATGTAAACCTGAGCGCGAGACATCCTGGCTTCCCCCAGACTGCGTCCGGGGGCCTCACGGGACGGGAGGGGCACCCCGTGATCCACGGCTTCCGTCCGCCGCGCTGGCTCGCCTGTGCCGCACTGGCCGCCGCCACGCTCAGCTCCGCCGCCCCCGCGCACGCCCGGGCCCTGGCACCGGCCCCCGGCGCCGCACGCGCGGTTCCGCTCACCCCCGCCCACGCAGCCGCCCCCGCAGCCGTACGCGCGCCACAGGCCCGGGAGCCCCGCCCGGCCGAACCGACGGCGGTCCCGGAAGGCCCGCGGGAGGGACTGGCCGGCAGCGCCGCCGGGGCCGGGCGGCCGCGGCCCGGCAGGCCCGTCACCGAGCCCGCCAATCCGGAGATGCTGGTGGCCTCCCGCCCGCTGCCGGTACGGCCGCGCCCCGAGGCCCCCGAGCCGCCCAAGCCGCCGCCGGCCGTGGCGATCCCGCCCTCGTCGGTCGGCGCCCTCGGCACCGAACCGAACGAGCGGGCCGCCGACCTGGCCGCCCACATACTGCCGCTGGGCACCGGATTCGCCCTGATGGGAGTGGGTCTGGGCTACCTCGGCATGCGGCTGCGCAAGGGCCTCTAGGAGGCGTCCGGGGGGCGCCGTCCCCCTTCCGGCGTACGACTCGAGATGGTTGCCGGGAGGGAACATACTCGGTATACATACTCGGTATGTCGATCCGTCACGGGCTTCTCGCCCTGCTGGAACGGGGTCCTCGGTACGGCTCCCAGCTGCGCACCGAGTTCGAATCCCGCACCGGCTCCACCTGGCCGCTCAACGTCGGGCAGGTCTACACCACCCTCGCCCGGCTGGAACGCGACGGACTGGTCGCACCCGGCGGCGAGGACGCCGCCGGCCACACCCTTTACGCCATCACCGACGACGGCCGCTCCGAACTGCGCCAGTGGTACGAGCGTCCCGTCGACCGCGCCAACCCGCCCCGTGACGAGCTGTCCATCAAGCTCGCCATGGCGGTGGGCGCCCCCGGCGTGGACATCCGGGCCGTCATCCAGTCCCAGCGGCACGCCACGATCAAGGCGATGCAGGACTACACCCGGCTCAAGGCCAGGGCGCTCGCCGCGATCGAGAGCGGGGAGTTCCACGAACGCGACGACGTGGCCTGGCTGCTGGTGCTGGAACAGCTGATCTTCCAGACCGAAGCCGAGGCGCGCTGGCTCGACCACTGCGAAGCCCGGCTCGTCCGGCTCTCCCGGACGGCCGACGGGAGAGCCGACGAGCCCGTACCGCCTCCGGCCGCCTCGGGAGCCGCGGCTCCCGCTCCGACCACCACCGACCGACCCCGCACCGCCCGCACGCGGCGGAGCTGAACGACCGTCCCAGGGGGGACCCTTCATGCCTGACCAGCACCAGCGCTCACAACCCGTACTCCAGTTGGACCAGCTCGTACGCACCCACGGCAGCGGCGCCACCGAGGTGCACGCCCTGCGCGGCATCAACCTCTCCGTCCACCCCGGCGAACTCGTCGCCGTCATGGGCCCGTCCGGCTCCGGCAAGTCCACGCTGCTCACCCTGGCCGGCGGACTCGACACCCCGAGCAGCGGCCGGGTCGTCGTCGAGGGCACCGACATCACCACGGCGAGCCGGGCGCAGCTGGCCGCGCTGCGCCGCCGCAGCATCGGGTACGTCTTCCAGGACTACAACCTGATCCCGGCCCTCACCGCCGCCGAGAACGTGGCCCTGCCCCGTGAACTCGACGGCGTCTCGGCCCGCAAGGCCCGGACCTCCGCCCTCGCCGCGCTGGAGGAGATGGGGCTGGGCCGGCTCGCCGACCGCTTCCCCGACGAGATGTCCGGCGGCCAGCAGCAGCGCGTGGCGATAGCCCGCGCCCTCGTCGGCGACCGCCGCCTGGTCCTCGCCGACGAACCCACCGGCGCACTCGACTCCGAGACCGGCGAGTCCGTCCTCGCCCTGCTGCGCTCCCGCTGCGACGCGGGCGCCGCCGGGGTCCTGGTCACCCACGAACCGCGGTTCGCCGCCTGGGCGGACCGCGTGGTCTTCCTGCGCGACGGCAGCGTGGTCGACGAGACCCTGCGCAGCCACGCCGACTCCCTCCTCTCGGGGCGGGCGGCCGGCCAGTGATCTCCTCGCTCCAAGGCTGGTACCACTCCTGGATCGCGGCCCTGCGCATCGCGCGCCGCGACGCCTGGCGCGCGAAGGGCCGCAGCGCCCTGGTCCTGTCGATGATCGCCCTGCCCATCGTGGGGGTGAGCGCCGCCGACCTGACCTTCCGCAGCGGCCAGCTGACCGTGGAACAGCAGGTGACCCGCAAGGTGGGCAGCGCCGACGCCCGGCTGGAGCCGGCCCACCTGGGCACGGCCATCTACCAGGAGCCCGTGGGCAACGGATACGCGCCCGTCGGCGGCTTCGACGCCCACACGCCGCCGTCCCGGGGGAAGGACGCGGACGAGCAGGCGCTCACCTCGGCGATCCCGCCGGGCGGCCAGTCCGTCAAGGAAAGCCGGAGCCACGCCAAGGTCCACACCGCCCACGGGGTGCTCGGCATCGAGCTCCGCGAACTCGACGTGCACAGCCCGCTGACCGCGGGCCTGATCACCCTCGACCGCGGCCGGCTGCCGGAGGGCGCGGGCGAGGTCATCGCCACCAACGCCTTCCTGGAGCACTCCGGCCGGTTCGTCGGCTCCTCGGTCACCCCGCGCGGCGGCACCGCCTCGTACAAGATCGTCGGTGCCTACGAGGTGCCCTCCGCCCTCAAGAGGGACGAGCTCATCGCCCCGCCGGGGACCCTGCTCGGCCCGCTCGACGCGGCCCTGCAGGCCGCCGGCGCGAACGGGCTGCGCGTCCAGGACTCCTACCTCGTCAAGGTCGGCGGCGAAGGTTTCACGTGGAACATGGTCAAGGAGGCCAACACCAAGGGCGTGCAGGTCCTCTCCCGCGCCGTGCTGCTCGACCCGCCGGCCGACTCCGAGGTGCCGCTCTACCAGCAGCAGCCCAAGGAGCGGTTCAACGTCTCCGGTTCCACCCGGGCGACCGAACTGGCCGTACTGGCCACCGTCGTCGGCCTCGCCATGCTGGAGATCTGCCTGCTCGCCGGACCGGCCTTCGCCGTGGGCGCCCGCCGCTCGCGCCGCCAGCTCGGCCTGGTCGGGGCCAACGGCGGTGACCGGCGGCACATCCGCGCCATCGTGCTCTCCGGAGGCCTGGTCATCGGCGCCGCGGCCGCCGTCATCGGCACCGCCGTCGGGGTGGCCCTCACTGTCGGACTGCGCCCGCTGCTGGAGCAGTCCATCGGCGAGCGCTTCGGCGGCTTCGAGGTCCGGCCGCTGGAACTGGCCGCCATCGCCCTGCTCGCCGTCCTGACCGGCCTGCTGTCCGCGATCGTACCGGCGATCACCGCGTCCCGGCAGACCGTGCTGGCCTCCCTGACCGGCCGCCGCGGGGTCCGCCGCGCCAACCGGATCCTGCCCGTCTTCGGCCTGCTCGCCTTCGCGGGCGGCGCCGTCATCGCCCTGTACGGCGCGGCCTCGGGGATGGGTTCCACCGTCGTGGCGGGCGGCAGCGCCCTCGCCGAGCTCGGCATCGTCGCCCTCACCCCGGTCCTGGTCGGCCTGTTCGGGCGGCTCGGGCGGTGGCTCCCGCTGTCTCCGCGGCTCGCCCTGCGCGACGCCGTGCGCAACCGGGGGCGTACGGCACCGGCCGTGGCCGCCGTGCTGGCCGCCGTCGCCGGAACCGTCGCGGTGGCCACGTACGAGCACAGCCGGGACGTGCAGAACCGGCACGAGTACGTCGCCTCCTTCCCGTTCGGCTCCGGACTGGCGATGGTCACCGACAACACCGACCACAAGGACGTGCCCGCGGTACGCGACGCGCTCGCCAAGGAACTCCCGCTGGCTGTGCGGGCGGACGTGGACCGGCTCGTGGTGGGCAGGCCCGGCTGCGACGGTTACTCCGTGGAAGAGGGCTGCGGACGGGCCGAACTCATCACGCCCAAGGAGCACCGCTGCCCCCTCTACGAGGCGCCCAACGGGCCCGCGTCCTTCACCGTGGAGCAGGCCCGGGTACTGCGCAACGACTGGCGGTGCGCGGAAGCCCGGTTCGGCCGGGCACACGACACGGTCGTCGCCGACGAGAAGCTGCTGACCGCGCTGGCCGTCACCGACCCCGGTGCGGTCGCCGCCCTCAACGCGGGCAAGGCGGTCTCCTTCGACAAGCGCAACGTCAAGGACGACAAGGTCACCGTCCGCCTGATCACCGACCCGGAGAAGGCCCAGAGCGTCAAGTCCGGCGAGGATCCGCCGGGCGAGGACAAGGTCCTCGCCGCCTACCAGGTGCCCGACGGCGTCAGCGGCTATGGCCTCGCGCTGGTGCTGACGCCCGAGACGGCCAGGAAGGCCGGGCTGGCGACCGAACCGTTCGGCTCGTACTTCACCCTCGACGCAGCGGCCTCCACCGAGCAGCGGCAGCGGCTCGACGGCACCCTCGACCGGATGGGGGTGGACGCCTCCGTGGAGATCGAGGCGGGCTACCAGGGCGACACCGACCTCGTCCTGCTCCTGCTGACCGTCTTCGCGGGCCTGGTCACCATCGGTGCGGCCGGCATCGCCACCGGCCTCGCCCAGGCCGACGCGGAGGCCGACCTGAAGACGCTTGCGGCGGTCGGCGCGGCCCCGCGGGTCCGGCGGACGCTCAGCGGCTTCCAGTGCGCGGTCGTGGCCCTGATGGGGGTCGTGCTCGGATCGGCGGCCGGGGTGCTGCCTGCGGTCGGCCTGCGGCTCCTGGAGCGGCAGGACATGGAGCGCCTCTACACGTACGGCATCACCCACGGCACCGTCGGCTCGGACACGGCCGGGGCCTACGTCCCGATCGCCGTGCCCTGGGAGACCCTCGGCGCGCTGATCGTCCTCGTCCCGCTGGGCGCGGGGCTGCTGGCGGCCCTGGTGACCCGCTCGGGCGGGGCGCTCGCGCGACGCGCCGCCGGCTAGCACACGCGGAGTGACAACGTGCCTCCGTACAGGGTGGATCACGCCTGTACGGGGGCACACCGTGTGAGTACGGAGGTGTGCGAGAGAATGACGGCATGGAGATGCCGAGGAGTGAACGGTCGCAGGACAGCCCCCCGCACGTCCTGATCGTGGGACAGGACGGGATGGCGGTCGGCGGCGCCGATGACGAGTCGCGCGAGGTCCCGGTGACGGAGATGGTCGAACAGCCCGCCAAGGTCATGCGCATTGGCAGCATGATCAAGCAACTCCTGGAAGAGGTACGCGCCGCGCCTCTCGACGAGGCGAGCCGGGTCCGGCTCAAGGACATCCATGCCGCCTCGGTGAAGGAGCTGGAGGACGGTCTGGCCCCCGAACTCGTGGAGGAACTGGAGCGCCTGTCCCTCCCGTTCACCGAGGAGGCCATCCCCTCCGAGGCCGAGCTGCGCATCGCCCAGGCACAGTTGGTGGGCTGGCTGGAGGGCCTCTTCCACGGCATCCAGACGGCCCTGTTCGCCCAGCAGATGGCGGCGCGGGCCCAGCTCGAACAGATGCGCCGCGCCCTCCCGCCGGGCGCCCCCACCGACGACGACGATGACGGCCACCACGGAGCCATCCGCTCGGGCCCCTACCTCTAGTGCCGCTGGTGCCGTGACCGGACGGCGGGCCGGGACGCGCGCCCCGCGCGCATCCCGGCCCGCCGGCACGTTCCGGATCAGCCGCAGCCAAGCGGGGGTCCCCGCCGGGGACATGCCCGACGCATACTCAGGGGCATGAGCTACGACGCCATCGTCCTGGCAGGCGGCACGGCGCAGCGCCTCGGCGGGGCGGACAAGCCCGCGCTGAGCGTCGGCGGCCGCCCCCTCCTGGACCGGGTCCTCGACGCGTGCGCCGACGCCCGCACCACCATCGTGGTCGGCGGGCGCCGCCCCACCGCCCGCCCGGTGCGCTGGACCAGGGAGGATCCGCCCGGCGGCGGGCCCGTGGCCGCGCTGGACGCCGGACTGCGGCAGACCACCGCCGGACTGGTCCTCGTACTCTCCGCGGACCTGCCCTTCCTGGACCGGGAGACCGTACGGACCCTGCTGACCGCAACCGGCGGAACCGGGGCCGGACAGGGCGGGCACGGCGGACAGGGCGGGCACGGCGTTGGCGGTCAGGGCGGGGACGGGCACGAGGGCGCCCTGCTGCGCGACCCGGACGGCCGGGACCAGCCGCTCATCGCCGCCTACCGCGGCGAGCCGCTCCGCCGCGAGCTGGCCCTCCTCGCCGCCGAACACGGCAGCCTCGCCGGGCTCCCGCTGCGCGCGCTCACCGCCGAACTCGACCTCGTCCGTGTCACGGCGCCGCCGTTCGCCTCCTTCGACTGCGACACCTGGGACGATCTCGCCGCCGCCCGCGCCCGGATCAGGGAGCATGGAACCGTGCTGGACCAATGGATCACCGCCGTCAAGACCGAGCTCGCCATCGACCTCCCCGTGGACGTCAAGGCCCTGCTCGACCTCGCCCGCGACGCCGCCCACGGCGTCGACCGGCCCGCCGCACCGCTGACCACCTTCCTGGTCGGCTACGCCGCGGCACGGGCCGAGGCCGCCGGGGCCGACCCCGCCCAGGCCGTCGCCGAAGCCTCCCGCAAGGCCGCGGACCTGGCGCTGCGCTGGGCCGCCGAGGCGAAGGCCGCCGACTCCCCCGACGCCTCCCACGAGAACGGCTCCGGATGACCCCCGCGAACTCCGCCGAACAGGCCCTCGACGAGGCCCTGGCCCTGGTCAGCCGCACCCCCGACGGCGGCAGCGCCTCCGGCGGCCCCGGCGGCTCCGGCGGCCCCGGCGGCCCCGGCGGCTCCGGCGGCCCCGGCCACCGCGCCTGCGCCTGGACGCGGGCCCGCGACACCGCCGCCCGCGCCGGTGCCGGGGTGCGCCCCCGCACCCGCCGGGTCCCCCTCGCGGACGCCCTCGGCGAGGTGCTGGCCGAGCCCCTGGACGCCCTGACCGACCTGCCGTCCTTCGACACCTCGGCCATGGACGGCTGGGCCGTCGCCGGTCCCGGCCCGTGGAGCGTCCGTGCCGGTGCCGGGGTGCTGGCCGGCTCCGACCGGCCCGAGCCCCTCGCCGACGGGGAGGCCGTACGGATCGCCACCGGCGCCCGGATCCCCGCCGAGACGACCGCGGTCATCCGCAGCGAGCACTGCCGTGAGAGCGGTACGCAGCTCTTCGCCGACCGGCCCGTCCTCACCGGCCAGGACATCCGCCCCCGCGGCCAGGAGTGCCGCTCCGGCGACCTGCTGCTGCCCGCGGGATCTCTGGTTACCCCCGCCGTACTGGGCCTCGCCGCGGCCGCCGGGTACGACGGGCTGACCACCCGGCCCCGCCCCCGCGTGGAGGTCCTGGTGCTCGGCGACGAGCTCCTCACGGAAGGCCGCCCGCACGACGGTCTGATCCGGGACGCCCTGAGCCCCATGCTCGGGCCCTGGCTCACCCGGCTCGGCGCCGAGGTCATCGGCACGCGGCGGCTCGGCGACGACCCCGCCGGAGCCGAAGCCCTCCTCCAGGCCGTCACCGGCTCCGCCGCCGATGTGGTCGTCACCACCGGCGGCACCGCCTCCGGGCCCGTCGACCACGTGCACCCCGTACTGCGCCGCGCCGGAGCGGAACTCCTGGTCGACGGCGTCGCGGTACGCCCCGGCCACCCGATGCTGCTGGCCAGGCTCGGCGACCGGGCCGACGGCCGGCACCTGGTCGGGCTGCCGGGCAACCCCCTCGCCGCCGTCTCCGGGCTGCTGACACTGGCCGAACCGCTGCTGCGCGCCCTCGCCGGCCGCCGCCCGCGCCCCCGCTACACCGCGACGGTCCAGGGCGACGTACCGGGCCACCCGCACGACACCCGGCTGGTCCCCGTCCTGCTGACCGGCGAGCAGGCACAGCCGCTGCGCTACAACGGTCCCGCGATGCTGCGCGGCCTGGCCGCCGCCGACGCGCTGGCCGTCGTACCCCCGCACGGCGCGCGGTCCGGGCAGGAGCTGGAGATCCTCGATCTGCCCTGGGCGTCGGGGGGATGTTTCACGTGAAACTTCACGCACGCGACGCCATGGCCCGGGGCGCCGACGAGAAACTCGTCTCACGGCGCATCAAGCTTCCCCGGCGGATCATCGAGAAACCGCTGCAACAGGTCGCCAAGCGCGTGCTGATGGCCCTGTTCGTGCTGTTCCTGACGGTCATGATCGTGTGGCTGGACCGCAAGGGCTACCACGACAACGCCAACGAGACGGTCGACTTCCTCGACTGCTTCTACTACGCGACCGTGACGCTGTCGACGACCGGCTACGGCGACATCGTCCCGCACAGCGACAGCGCGCGGCTGGTGAACGTCCTGCTGATCACCCCGCTGCGCATCCTGTTCCTGATCATCCTGGTCGGTACCACCCTGGAAGTGCTCACCGAGCGCACGAGGGAAGAGTGGCGGCTGAGCCGCTGGAGGAAGAACTTGCGTGAGCACACGGTGGTCGTCGGATTCGGCACCAAGGGCCGTTCGGCCCTCCAGACGCTGCTGGCCACCGGTCTCTCCCGGGACCAGGTCGTCATCGTCGACCCGAGCGCCAAGGTGATCGACACGGCCAACGCCGAGGGCTTCACCGGCGTGGTCGGCGACGCCACCCGCTCCGACGTCCTGCTGCGGGCCGAGGTCCAGAAGGCCCGGCGGATCATCGTCGCCACCCAGCGCGACGACACGGCGGTACTGGTCACGCTCACCGCCCGGCAGCTCAACCGGGGCGCGAAGATCGTCGCCGCCGTGCGCGAGGAGGAGAACGCCCCGCTGCTGCGCCAGTCGGGTGCCGACGCGGTCATCACCAGCGCGAGCGCGGCGGGCCGGCTGCTGGGCCTCTCGGTCCTCAGCCCCAGCGCGGGCACCGTGATGGAGGACCTGATCCAGCAGGGGAGCGGCCTCGACATCATCGAACGGCCCGCCAACCGGTCCGAGGTCGGCAAATCGGTGCGCGAGACGGACGACCTGGTCGTGAGCGTCCTGCGCGGCCACCGGCTGCTGCCGTACCACGATCCGCACGCCAGCCCGATCCAGCTGACGGACCGTCTCATCACCATCGTCCGGGCGGCGCCGCCGGCTTCGCCACCGTTGACGCTGCCGTCCGCCGATTAGATCGCGTAGCCTCCGGGCCATGCATGCGATCACCATCGAACAGCCCGGCGGTCCCGAGGCCCTCCTCTGGACCGAGGCACCCGATCCGGTGCCGGGCGAGGGCGAGGTCCTCGTCGAGGTCGCGGCGAGCGCCGTGAACCGTGCCGACGTCCTGCAGCGCCAGGGGTTCTACGATCCGCCGCCCGGCGCCTCGCGCCACCCCGGACTGGAGTGCTCGGGGCGGATCTCGGCGATGGGGCCGGGGGTGTCCGGCTGGTCGGTGGGCGACGAGGTGTGCGCCCTGCTGGCGGGCGGCGGATACGCGCAGAAGACGGTCGTCCCGATGGGCCAGCTGCTGCCCGTCCCGGCGGGCGTGGACCTGGTGACGGCGGCCGCGCTGCCCGAGGTCGTCGCGACCGTGTGGTCCAACGTGTTCATGGTGGCGGGACTGCGGCCCGGCGAGACGCTGCTCGTGCACGGCGGTGCCAGCGGGATCGGGACGATGGCCGTCCAGCTGGCGAAGGCGGTGGGCGCGACGGTCGCGGTGACGGCCGGCGGCCCGGAGAAGCTGGCCCGCTGCAAGGAGCTGGGCGCCGACATCCTGATCGACTACCGCGAGCAGGACTTCGTGGCCGAGCTGCGGGCGGCGACGGGCGGAGCCGGGGCGGACGTGATCCTGGACATCATGGGCGCCAAGTACCTGTCCCGGAACGTGGACGCCCTCGCCGTGAACGGGCGCCTGGCAGTCATCGGCCTCCAGGGCGGGGTGAAGGCCGAACTGAACCTGGGCGCACTGCTGGCCAAGCGGGCGGCGATCACCGCCACCTCGCTGCGGGCGCGTCCGCTGGAGGAGAAGGCGGCGATCATCGCGGCGGTACGGGAGCACGTGTGGCCGCTGGTGGAGGCGGGCCGCGTACGCCCCGTGGTCCACGCGACGTTCCCGATGGCCGAGGCCGCCGAGGCGCACCGGGTGCTGGAGTCCGGCAGCCACGTGGGCAAACTCCTGCTCACGGCCTGAGCGCAGCGGCGACCGCTCCTGGGGCTCCGCCCCAGACCCTCCCCCAGACTCCGTCCGGGGGGACCCCCCACGCCTCACACGCCGGCGGGGCTGATCTTCAGCCTCGCCGGCGTGTGAGGCGCGGGTCCGGGCCGAGCCCGGGACGAGCTACAGGCTGCGCAGCAGCACCGCCGGGGATTCCACGCAGTCGGCGACGTAGCGCAGGAACCCGCCCGCCGTGCCCCCGTCACAGACCCGGTGGTCGAAGGTCAGGGACAACTGCACGACCTGCCGAACGGCCAGTTCACCGTTGTGCACCCACGGCTTGGCGATGATCCGCCCGACACCGAGCATCGCCGCCTCGGGGTGGTTGATGATCGGCGTGGAGCCGTCGACACCGAACACCCCGTAGTTGTTCAGGGTGAACGTCCCGCCCGTCAGGTCCGCCGGCGCCAGCTTCCCGGCGCGCGCCAGCTCCGTCAGCCGGGCGAACTCCGCCGACAGCGACTCCGGGTTGCGGTTCTGCGCGTCCCGGACCACCGGGACCATCAGGCCCCGCTCGGTCTGCGCGGCGAAGGACAGGTGCACGGACGGCAGCCGGACGATCTCGCCCGCCGCCATGTCCACCATGGAGTTGAGCTCCGGATAGCGGGCCAGCGCGGCCGTGCAGATCCGGGCCAGCAGCGCGAGCACCGAGATCTTGGGCCCGCCCACCGCGTTCATCGCCGCGCGGGCAGCCATCAGCTCCGTGGCGTCCGCGTCGACCCAGCAGGTCGCGTCCGGGATCTCCCGGCGGCTGCGCGACAGCTTCTCGGCGACCGCCCCGCGCACCCCCTTGAGCGGGATCCGCTCGCCCTGCGCCGCCACGGCCACGGGGGCCGCGACCGGGGCCGCGAGGGGCGCGGCGACGGGCTGCGGCGCGCGGAGCGCGGACAGCGCCGCCTCGACGTCCGCGCGCAGGATCAGCCCTTCCGGGCCCGACCCGCGCAGCGCGCGCAGGTCGACCCCGTGGTCCTTGGCCAGCTTCCGTACCAGCGGCGAGATCACCGGTACGGGCCCGGCGGCCTGGGCCACCGGCGCCGAGACCGCGGCGGTGACGGGTCGCACCCGTCGCCGACGGGCCGGACGCGAATGGTCCGTGCCGTAGCCGACCAGGACGTTCCCGGAACCGGAGGCCTCGGCCGCGGGCTCCGCGGGAGCCGCCGCGGCGGGCGCCTCCGCCCCCACCGCCACGGTGATCAGCGGGGCCCCGACGGGTAGCTCCTGGCCCTCCTCCCCGAAACGGGCGGTGACCACGCCGCCGTAGGGACAGGGCACTTCCACCATGGCCTTGGCCGTTTCGACCTCGACCACGGGCTGGTCGATGGCGACGACATCGCCCACCGCGACCAGCCAGCGCACGATCTCGGCCTCCGTCAGGCCCTCACCGAGATCCGGCAGCTTGAATTCCATGACCTGCGGCATCAGTTCTCCCACTGCAGGCGGGCCAAGGTGTCCAGGATCCGGTCCACACCGGGCAGGTGGTGCTTCTCGAGCATCGGCGGCGGGTACGGGATGTCGAAGCCCGTGACCCGCAGCACCGGCGCCTCCAGGTGGTGGAAGCAGCGCTCGGTCACCCGGGCGGCGATCTCCGCGCCCGGTCCGCCGAAGCCGGCGGCCTCGTGGACCACCACCGCGCGCCCGGTGCGGCGTACGGATTCCACGACCGTGTCCTCGTCGAACGGGACCAGCGAGCGCAGGTCCACGACCTCCAGGTCCCAGCCCTCCTCGCGCGCCGCCTCGGCCGCCTCCAGACACACCGGCAGCGAAGGCCCGTACGTGATCAGCGTCGCGCTCGTGCCGGTCCGCCGGACCAGGGCCTTGCCGATGCCCGGCACCGCGGCCGGGGCCTGCGGCGACCAGTCGGACTTCGACCAGTAGAGCCGCTTCGGCTCCAGGAAGACCACCGGGTCGTCGCTCGCGATGGACGCGCGCAGCAGCCCGTACGCGTCCTCGACCGTCGCCGGGGTCACCACGTGCAGGCCGGGCGTGGCCAGGTAGTACGCCTCGGAGGAGTCGCAGTGGTGCTCGACGCCGCCGATCCCGCCGCCGTACGGCACGCGGATGGTGATCGGCAGCGGCATCGCGCCCCGCGTGCGGTTGCGCATCTTGGCCACGTGCGAGATCAGCTGCTCGAAGGCCGGGTACGCGAACGCGTCGAACTGCATCTCCACGACGGGCCGCAGCCCGTACATGGCCATGCCGACCGCCGCGCCCAGGATGCCGGCCTCCGCGAGCGGGGTGTCCGTGCAGCGGTCCTCGCCGAACTCCTTCGCGAGGCCGTCCGTGATCCGGAAGACGCCGCCCAGCGTCCCGACGTCCTCGCCCATGACGTGGACCGTCGGGTCCTCGGCCATCGCGTCGCGCATCGCGCGCGTCAGGGCCTGGGCCATCGTCGCGGGCTTGGCCCCCGACTTCGCCGCCTTCGCCGCCACCGTGGTCATGCGTCTCCCTCCGCGTCCAGCTCGGCGCGCAGCTGGGCCGCCTGCTCGCGCAGCCGGCCGGTCTGCTCCGCGTACACGTGCGCGAAGAGGTCCATCGGGTCCAGCACCGGATCCGCGTTCATCCCCTCGCGCAGCGAGGCGGCCATGGTCTCGGCGGCGTCGCGCGCCTCCTGGATGCCCGCTTCGTCGAGGATCCCGCGCGCGGTCAGCTCGCGCTCCAGCAGCTCGACCGGGTCGTGCGCCTTCCAGGCCTCGACCTCGGCGTCCCCGCGGTAGCGGGTGGCGTCGTCCGCGTTCGTGTGGGCCTCCATCCGGTACGTGACGGCCTCGATCAGGGTCGGACCGCCGCCGGCCCGGGCCCGCCGGACGGCCTCGGTCAGCACCTCGTGCATCGCGGCCACGTCGTTGCCGTCGACCAGCCGGCCGGGCATCCCGTAGCCCACGGCCTTGTGGGCCAGCGTCGGGGCGGCGGTCTGCTTGGCGAGCGGGACGGAGATCGCGAAGCCGTTGTTCTGGACGAGGAAGACCACCGGCGCCTGCCAGACGGCGGCGAAGTTGAGGGCCTCGTGGAAGTCGCCCTCGCTGGTCCCGCCGTCGCCGACCATGGCCAGGGCCACGACGTCGTCGCCGCGCAGCCGGGCCGCGTGGGCCAGGCCCACGGCGTGCGGCAGCTGGGTGGCGAGGGGGGTGCTCAGCGGGGCTATCCGGTGCTCGCGCGGGTCGTACCCGGTGTGCCAGTCGCCGCGCAGCAGGGTCAGCGCCTGTACCGGGTCCAGTCCGCGCGCCACGGCCGCGAGGGTGTCGCGGTAGCTCGGGAACAGCCAGTCCTGGTCCTCGAGGACCATCGCGGCCGCGATCTCGCAGGCCTCCTGGCCGACGGTGGACGGGTAGACGGCGAGCCGCCCCTGCCTGGTCAGCGCGGTGGCCTGCGCGTTGTAGCGGCGGCCGCGCACCAGCTCGGCGTAGCAGCGGCGCATCAGCGCGGGGTCGAGCCGGTCCGCCGCCGGCGTACCGAGGACCCGGTAGGGCTCGGCGTCCGGGAGCAGCGGAGCGGCGTCCGTACGGGGCCTCCAGGCGGGCGGCGGGGTGGGTCGGTGGGACGCACCGGCACCGGGCAGCTCTTGGACCGTCATGGCGGCGTACACCTCCTCGTGGGAAGCGGGCTGGGGCACCCCCGGCGGTGGCCGGGGGAGACGACGGCTCTGGTGTGAGGCGCCTCACCTACCGATTGTTCGGTTGTCCGCGCAATTTGGCTACAGGCGGCTCCAGGCTGTGGACAAACTGGCGTCTGGGCCCTGGGATGGATGCAGGACGTCCAGGAGAGGGAGGCATCGGGCAATGCCGGATGAACAAATGGCCGGAGCGGGTTCCGCACCGGTCCCGCCGGGGGGCGCCCCGGTTACCCCATCGGTGTCTTCCGTCCCACCCCGCCCCCTGGATCCGATCGACCGGTCGATCATGCGGCTGCTCCAGGCGGACGGCCGCGCGTCGATACGCTCGGTCGCCGAACAGGTCCACGTATCGCGCGCCAACGCCTACGCCCGCATCAACCGGCTCATCGACGACGGGGTGATCCGGGGCTTCACGGCCCGCGTCAACCACGAGCGGGCAGGGCAGGGCGCCTCCGCCTACATCACCCTGAAGATCGTCCAGAATTCCTGGCGGACGGTGCGCGAAAAGCTCCGGGAGCTCCCCGGCGCCGCGCACATCGCCCTGGTCAGCGGCGACTTCGACGTCCTGCTGCTGGTCCACACCCCGGACAACCGGACCCTGCGCGAACTGGTGCTGACCCGTCTCCAGTCCATCCCGGAGGTGCTGTCCACGCGCACGCTGCTGGTGTTCGAGGAAACGGATCTGCTGGACTCGGGCCCGGGGCCGTCCGGGCCTCCGTCGCTCACCGAGGAGTAGGCGCGGTTGCGGGGCGGGGGCGGTCCCGGCGGTCGGCGGTCAGCGGACCGTCCGCAGCCCGTCGAAGGCCATGTGCACCACCGCGTCGGCCAGTTGGTCCGGTCCCGTGCCCGGGTGCGGGCGGTACCACTCGACCAGGGAGTTGACCATGCCGAAGAGGAGCCGGGTGGCGAGCCGGATGTCCACGTCCGCCCGCAGGTCCCCGTCGGCGGCGGCCGCCTTGAGCAGGTCGGCGACCTGGTGGTCGAACTCGCGGCGGCGTTCCAGGGCCCAGCGCTCGGTCCGGGTGTTGCCGCGCACGCGCAGCAGCAGGGTCACGTACGGCAGCTCGCCGACGAGCACCTCCACCGTGCGGCGCGTGACGTACTCGACGCGCTCGACCGCCCGCCCCCGTACCGCGCCGGGCTCCTCCAGGATGGCGAAGAGCCCGTCGAGGGCGCGGCTCACGGCGCGGCGCAGCAGCTCCTCCTTGCTCGTCACGTGGTGGTAGATCGAGGACTTCGAGATGCCCGCGGCCTTGGAGAGGTGCTCCATCGAGGTGCCGTCGTAGCCGCGCTCGTTGAAGACCTGGACGGCGACCGACAACAGCGTCTCGGGGGTGTAGGTGTCCCGCTTCGCCGTCGTCATTCGCTCTCCCCCGTCTCGTCTTCTTCCCCTGCGGGTTGCCCCGCGTAGCCCAGCCGGAACAGCGCCAGCGAGGGCGCGTACCGCCCGCCGGGGCAGCGCTCGTCGAGGTGGTGCAGCAGGTCGTAGGCCCAGTCCCGGCCCAGCCGGTCGTGCCATTCGGACGGGCCCAGCGGGTAGTTGACGCCGAGCCGCATCGCCGTGTCGATGTCCTCGGCGGTGGCCACGCCGCGCGCGACGGCGTCGGCCGTCAGGTCGATCAGCATCGCGACCGTCCGGGCGACGATCATGCCGGGGACGTCCCCGATGACGGAGACCTTCTTGCCCAGCTTCTGGAACAGGCCGACGGCCTCCGCCAGCGTCCGCTCGCTCGTGTCCTCGCCGGCGGAGAGCGCGATCCGGGTGGCACCCCGGTAGTCGAGCGCGAGGTCGAAGTAGACGACGTCCGCGAACTCGACCGAGGTCTTCCCGTCCGCGAGCACCAGCTGGCCCTCGCCGGGCAGCTGGATGTACGGGCCCCCGTGCCCGGTGGCGGTGACCGCGATCCCGGCCTCCTCCAGCAGGTCGGCGAGCTCGGCGGCGGGCCCGAGGTCGCCGACCACGGTGACCTTGGCCGGGGCTTCCTCGGGGGCGGCGGTGTGCGGCTCCGGGGCGGTGGCGTCCGGACCGTACGGGTACCAGCCGTGCCCCGACTTGCGGCCGAGGCGGCCCGACTGGACCAGCCGGCGCTGCGCCAGGGACGGGGTGAACTTGGGGCTGCGGAAGAAGGACTCCCACACCGAGCGGGTCACGGCCTCGTTGACGTCCTGGCCGATGAGGTCGGTCAGCTGGAACGGGCCCATCTTGAAGCCGCCGCTCTCGCGGAGGACGGCGTCGATGGTGGCCGGGTCGGCGCCCTGCTCCTCGTACACCGAGAAGGCCTCGGCGTAGAAGGGGCGGGCGATCCGGTTGACGATGAAGCCGGGGGTGTCGGCGCAGCGGACCGGCGTCTTCCCCCAGCCGAGTACGGTGCGGTACGCGCGCTCGGCGGCGGCCGGATCGGTCGCGAAACCGCTGATCACCTCGACGAGGGGGAGCAGCGGGGCCGGGTTGAAGAAGTGCAGGCCGACGAAGCGGCCGGGGTGCGCGAGACCGGCGGCGAGCTCGGTGACGGAGAGGGAGGAGGTGTTGGTGGCCAGCAGCGCGTCCGGCGAAACCACCTCTTCGAGTGCGGCGAAGAGCGTCTGCTTGACGCTGACGTTCTCGACCACCGCCTCGATGACCAGGGCGGCATCGGCGAGGTCCGCGAGGACGCCCGCCGAACCGATTCGGCCGATCGCGTCCTCGGCCTCGGCACGGTCCAGGCGGCCCTTGGCGGCCATCCGCTCGAGGCGGTCCTGCACGAAGCCGACGCCGTCGGCGGCGAGGGACGCGTCGATGTCGTAGATCAGCACGCGGTGACCTGCGAGAAGGGCGACCTGGGCGATGCCCTGGCCCATGGTGCCCGCGCCGATGACCGCCACAGTGCGGGACCGCTCGATTGCTGTCATGTCCTGATCCTCCCGCACCGACTTATCCACAGGTCTGCCGGGCCCTCTTGTCCCGACCGATCGTTCGGTTACTCTAACTCCAGTCTGCTCTCCTTCGCCCGGCTCAACGAGGAGTTGGTCCCTGATGGCCGCCGAGCTCACCGTCCCCCAGCTGTCCGCCAAGCACCGGCCCACCCTGGACCAGGCCCTGTCGGCGATCCGCAGCCGCGCCTACTGGTCCCCGCATCCCGAACACCCCAAGGCGTACGGCGAAACCGCCCCCGCCGACGGGCTCGCCGCCTTCGAGGCCGTCCGCGGCACCCGGCTGGACCTGGGACAGCCCGGCACCGACGGCTGGACGGGCGGCGAGGTCTCCCCGTACGGCCCGGAGCTGGGCGTCGAGTACCCGCACGTGGACCCGGACGTCCTGCTGCCCGCGATGCAGGCGGGCATGGCCGCCTTCCGCGACGCGGGCCCCGAGGCGCGCGCCCTGGTCTGCATCGAGATCCTGGCCCGCATCGGCGCCCGGACGCACGAGTTTGCGCACGCCGTCATGCACACCAGCGGCCAGGCGTTCATGATGGCGTTCCAGGCCGGCGGACCGCACGCGCAGGACCGCGGCCTGGAGGCGGTGGCCTACGCGTACGAGGAGCAGACCCGGGTCCCGGGCCAGGCCGACTGGTCGAAGCCCCAGGGCAAGCGCGACCCGCTGGAGCTGGGCAAGACCTTCACGGCGGTCCCGCGCGGCATCTCCCTGATGATCGGCTGCAACACCTTCCCCACCTGGAACGGCTACCCGGGCCTGTTCGCCTCCCTGGCCACCGGAAACGCGGTGCTGGTCAAGCCGCACCCGAGGGCCGTCCTCCCGCTGGCGCTCACGGTCAAGGTGGCCCGCGAGGTCCTCGCCGAGGCCGGCTTCGACCCGAACCTGGTGGCGCTGGCGGTGGAGCGGCCGGGCGAGGGCATCGCCAAGACCCTCGCGCTGCGTCCCGAGGTCAAGCTCATCGACTACACCGGGTCCACCGAGTTCGGCGACTGGCTGGAGACCCATGCCCGCCAGGCGCAGGTCTACACGGAGAAGGCCGGCGTCAACACGGTGGTCGTGGACTCCACGGACAACTACAAGGGCATGCTGGCGAACCTCGCGTTCTCCCTGTCCCTCTACAGCGGCCAGATGTGCACCACCCCGCAGAACCTGCTGATCCCGCGCGACGGCATCGCCACGGACGCCGGGCACAAGACGTACGACGAGGTGGTCGCCGACCTCGCCGCCTCGGTCGACGGCCTGCTGGGCGACGACGCGCGGGCCAACGCCCTGCTCGGCGCCCTGGTCAACCCGGGCGTCAAGGCGCGGCTGGAGGCGGCGGCCGGATTCGGCGAGGTCGCGCTGGCCTCCCGCGAGATCGTCAACCCGGAGTTCCCGGACGCGGTGGTCCGCACCCCGGTGATGGTCAAGCTGGACGCCTCCAAGCCCGACCCGGATGCGGCGTACCTCTCGGAGTGCTTCGGCCCGGTCTCCTTCGCCGTGGCCGTGGACTCCACGGCGGACGCGCTGGAGCTGCTGCGCCGCACGGTGCGCGAGAAGGGCGCGATGACGGTGGGCGCCTACACGACGTCCGCCGACACCGAGCGGGCCATCGAGGAGGTCTGCCTGGAGGAGTCCGCGCAGCTCTCGCTGAACCTGACCGGCGGGGTGTACGTCAACCAGACCGCGGCGTTCTCCGACTTCCACGGCTCGGGCGGCAACCCGGCGGCCAACGCGGCGCTGTGCGACGGCGCGTTCGTCTCCAACCGCTTCCGCGTGGTGGAGGTCCGCCGCCAGGCCTAGGCCTTCTCCCTGGGCCCGCCCCAGTGGAACAGGGTCATGGCCACGCTGGTGGCCAGGTTGTAGCTGGACACCTGCGGCCGCATCGGAAGCGCGACCAGGTGGTCGGCTCGCTCCCGCAGCTCGGGGGAGATGCCGTGGCGCTCCGAGCCGAAGGCGAGCAGCGCGTCGTCCGGGAGGGTGAGGGCACGGATGTCCTCGCCCTCCGGGTCGAGCGCGTAGAGCGGCCCGGGCGGCAGCGTCTCGAGCGTGATCCGCTCGACGGTGGTGGCGTAGTGCAGTCCCGCCCCGGCGCGGACCACGTTCGGGTGCCAGGGGTCGAGGTCGCCGCGGGTGACCACGCCGGTGGCGCCGAAGCCCGCGGCGAGGCGGACGACGGCTCCGACGTTGCCGAGGTTGCGGGGGTTGTCGAGCACGACGACGGGCGCGGGGCGCGGCAGCCGCCCCAGGGCCGCCAGGCCCGCCTCCCGGCCGGGCCGTACGGCCAGCGCGGCGACGCCGGTGGGGTGCACGCGGGGCAGCAGCCCCCGCAGCGGAGCCTGCCGCGTCCGCCGGGCCACGTCGGCCTCGACGTCCGGAGCCAGCTCGGCGGCGAGCGCCCGTACGCGGTCGGGGTCCTCGGCGAGGACCATCCGTACCTCGGCCCCGAACCGCAGCGCGTGCTTCAGCGCGTGAAACCCGTCCAACACGACGAGATCCCCCTGCTCGGCGGCGTCCCGCCACTGCCGCACCGTCTCGTCCCCGCCCGCCTGCTCACTCATACCCCGACCCTACGGTCCGCCCCACGGCCTGCCGCTGCGCGGGGCGATTCCCCCGCCCCGCCCCTTCCCGAAACCGGGCTATGCCCGGCTGACAGCATCAGCCGAAATCCAGCCCCGCCGGCGTTTGAGGCGCGGGGTCTGGGGCGGAGCCCCAGGACGCGGCGCCGCGCGGACCCTCAGCGGGGCAGGGGGCTCGGCTCGGCAGCCACGCCCACAGGCTCCGCAGCCACCCCCATCCGGCCGGGCCTCAGCGCGGCGACCCTGGCGCCCAGCCAGACCAAGAACCCCGTCGGCAGGAACACCGCGTCGGCGGCGATCATCGCCAGGGAGAAGAACGGCAGGCCCAGCAGCACCGCGATCCCGGCGTGCTCCAGCACCATCACGGCCAGCAGCACGTTCTTGATCCGCCGGTTGAACACCGTGAACGGAAACGCCACCTGCACCGCCACCGTCCCGTACGACAGCAGCATCACCAGGGTTCCGCTGCCGGCGAGCAGCGCGGACAGCCCCGGCCACGGGGTGAAGTAGTCCAGCCCGAGCGGGTAGTACAGGGCCGTCCCGTCCTGCCACCGCGATCCCTGGATCTTGTACCAGCCCGCCGTCGCGTAGATCAGGCAGACCTCCGCCATGATCACCAGCATCCCGGCGTTGTGCAGCACGTTGGCCAGCACGTCCAGCGTCGCCCGGCCCTCCCCCTCCGGCTCGTGCCGGCCGGCCAGCCACCACAGCCCGCAGGCCACCCACGCCGCCGCGAAGGCCGCCAGCCAGCCGTTGCCGAACCGCCCGGTCACCGTCCCGTACGCGAGCACCGAGCCCAGCACGCCCCACAGCACGGGCCCGGCGGCTCCCGCCGAGGCCGACCCGCGCAGCCGGACCCGCCGCGCGTCCAGGGACCACACCTGCGCGCACCGGGTCAGCACCAGGTACACGGCCATCAGGTGGATGACGTTGTCCCCGCCGTCGCCCATGAACACGCTGCGGTTCTGCAGCGAGAGCACCCCGACCATGAACAGCACGGACGTGGCCCGCGTCCGCCACCCCAGCAGCAGCCCGACGCTCGCCAGCACGGCCAGCGCGTAGACGATCTCGAACCAGACCGTCGAGTCCGACCACATCAGGACGGTGAAGGCCCCGTTCGAGTCGATCAGACGCTCCGCCAGCGTCCAGCTCCACGGCCCGTCCGGTCCGTACAGCTCGTGGCGGTGCGGGAACTCGCGCAGCAGGAAGAAGAGCCAGGTCCCGGCGAAACCGATGCGGATGACGGCGCTCTGGTAGGGGCCCATGGCCTGCCCGGTGACCTTCGCCAGCGCGGTCGCCAGGCCGGTTCTCACACCGTCCACCACGGCAGCTCCCGGTAGTACGTCTCGGTGTCGGTCGTCTCGTCGCTCCACTTCGGCGCGGGCACGGCCGTCGTCGCCGAGCGCAGCTGGATCCGCAGGAGGCGCCCTCCGGCGTGGTCGGGGGTGAGCCGGTTCACGGCGATCCGCCGCAGGTACTGCTCGGACAGTTCGCCGCGCTCGCCGTTGGGCTTGTTCTCCTCGTCGTGGGAGCCGGTGAAGAAGTCCCAGGCCCGGCGGAGCTCGTTCTGCTCCGTGTGGCTGGGCAGCAGGCTGTGGCGGATGGCCGCGCCGTCCTCGGCGCTCAGGTTCCGCCAGTCCGTGGTGACGAGCTCGCCGCCGGCCGTCCGCACCTGCGCGCGCACCTCCACCGCGATGTTCTGCTGGAGCGGGTTGGGCGCGAAGAGCTTCCAGTTCTGTTCGAACTCGGGGTAGATCCAGCCGTCGACCGTCCGGGCGTGCTGCTTGCTGACGGTGTTGGACGGGGCGACGTGCAGGAACACGAGGGCCAGATGGGTGCAGGCGGCCACGGCCACGGCGCCCAGGGCGAGCGCGGCGACCACCCGGTAGGGGGAGGACAGACCGGCGATTCCGGGGGGCCGCGGGGGCGGCGGAGCGGCCGCTGCGGCGGGCTCCCGCTCGTTCGAATCCATCCCGCCCCGATCGTCCGGCATCCACAGGGTTGACCTCAGAGGTTGACACCCTACGGGCCGCCGACCCACCATTGAAGAGGATGAACCGAACGATCGGTCGGTCGGGTGGACAGACGGCCGGCCGACACACGCTGACAGGGGACCGGGATGGTGGCAGTGACCCCGGAGACGGGGCCGGAAACGGCCCTCGGGACAGACGGGACGGACGGCACCGGCATGGCTGCTGACCTGGGCGCACAGCTCGCGGCGGCCTTCGACGCGGCGGTCGCGGCGGAGGAGCGCGTGGAGCCGCGCGACTGGATGCCCGAGGAATACCGCGCCTCCCTCGTGCGTCAGATGGCCCAGCACGCCCACTCCGAGATCATCGGCATGCAGCCCGAGGCCAACTGGATCACGCGTGCGCCCTCGCTGCGCCGCAAGGCGATCCTGATGGCCAAGGTGCAGGACGAGGCGGGCCACGGCCTCTACCTCTACAGCGCCGCCGAGACCCTGGGCACCAGCCGCGACGAGCTGCTCGACAAGCTCCACGCGGGCAAGCAGAAGTACTCCTCGATCTTCAACTACCCCACCCTGACCTGGGCCGACGTCGGTGCCATCGGCTGGCTGGTGGACGGCGCGGCGATCACCAACCAGGTGCCGATCTGCCGCTGCTCCTACGGGCCGTACGCGCGCGCCATGGTCCGCATCTGCAAGGAGGAGTCCTTCCACCAGCGCCAGGGCTTCGAGCTCCTCATGACCCTGTCCAAGGGCACCGAGGCACAGCACGCCATGGCCCAGGACGCGGTCGACCGCTGGTGGTGGCCCTCGCTGATGATGTTCGGCCCGCCCGACGACGAGTCCGCGCACTCGGCGCAGTCGATGGCCTGGCGGATCAAGCGGCACTCGAACGACGAGCTGCGCCAGCGGTTCGTGGACATCGCCGTCCCGCAGGCGGAGGCCCTCGGCCTGACGCTGCCCGACCCGGACCTGAAGTGGAACGAGGAGCGCGGGCACCACGACTTCGGCGCCATCGACTGGGCGGAGTTCTGGAACGTGCTCAAGGGCAACGGCCCGTGCAACGAGCAGCGCCTGAGCCAGCGGCGCAGGGCGCACGAGGAAGGCGCCTGGGTGCGCGACGCGGCCGCGGCGTACGCGGAGAAGCAGGCGGCACACGCCGCACAGAACGAGGAGGCACGGGTATGACGCAGAACTGGCCCCTGTGGGAGGTGTTCGTGCGCTCGCGCCGCGGCCTCTCGCACACGCACGCGGGAAGCCTGCACGCCCCCGACGCGGAGATGGCCCTGCGCAACGCCCGCGACCTCTACACCCGGCGCAGCGAGGGCGTCTCGATCTGGGTGGTGCCCTCCACCGAGATCACCGCCTCCTCACCGGACGAGCGCGACCCCTTCTTCGCCCCGTCCGCCGACAAGCCCTACCGGCACCCGACCTTCTACGACATCCCGGAGGGGGTGAGCCACCTGTGACCGGCACCGACACCACGAACACCGAGGTCACGGCGGCCGCCCTCGCCCTCGGTGACGACGCCCTGATCCTCTCCCACCGCCTCGGCGAGTGGGCGGGCCACGCGCCCGTGCTGGAGGAGGAGGTCGCGCTCGCCAACATCGCCCTCGACCTGCTCGGCCAGGCCCGCGTCCTGCTGACCATGGTCGGCGACGAGGACGAGCTGGCGTTCCTGCGCGAGGAGCGGTCCTTCCGCAACCTCCAGCTGGTCGAGCAGCCGAACGGCGACTTCGCCCACACCATCGCCCGCCAGCTCTTCTTCTCCTTCTACCAGCACGAGCTCTACGGGGAACTGGCACGCGGGGACGGCCCGTTCGCGCCGCTCGCGGCCAAGGCCGTCAAGGAGACCGCCTACCACCGCGACCACGCCGAGCAGTGGACCCTGCGGCTCGGCGACGGCACGGAGGAAAGCCGGGGCCGCATGCGCGCCGCCCTGGACGCCCTGTGGAAGTACACCGGCGAGATGTTCCAGCCGGTGGACGGCCTCGAGGGGCTGGACTGGTCCGCGCTGGAAGGGCGTTGGCTGACCGCGGTGAGCGGGGTACTGGAGCGGGCCGGGCTCGCGCTGCCCGAGGGCCCGCGCACCGGCGCCTGGGCGGCCGGAGCCGGGCGCCAGGGGCTGCACACGGAGTCCTTCGGCCGGCTGCTCGCCGAAATGCAGCACCTGCACCGCAGCCACCCGGGGGCGTCATGGTGACCGCCCACGCCGGCACGACCCGCCTGGAGGCGGAGCTGACCGAGCTGGCCGGCTCCGTCCCGGACCCCGAGCTGCCTGTGCTCACCCTCGGCGAGCTCGGCGTGGTGCGCGGCGTGAAGGTGCGCGAGGACGGCGGCGCCGAGGTCGTCCTCACCCCCACCTACACCGGCTGCCCGGCCATCGAGGCCATGTCCGCCGACATCGAGCGGGTCCTCACCGGCCACGGCATACCCGATGTACGGGTGACCACCGTGCTGGCCCCCGCCTGGTCCACCGACGACATCAGCGCCGAAGGCCGCCGCAAGCTGGCCGAGTTCGGCATCGCCCCGCCGCGCCCGCACGCGGCCGGCGGGCCGGTCCCGCTGACCCTGTCGGTCCGCTGCCCGAACTGCGGGTCCACCGACACCGAGCTGCTCAGCCGGTTCTCCTCCACCGCCTGCAAGGCGCTGCGCCGCTGCACCGCCTGCCGCGAACCGTTCGACCACTTCAAGGAGCTGTAGATGGCCGCACCCCGCCACGGCGCGTTCCACCCGCTGACGGTGGCTGCGGTCGACCGGCTCACCGACGACTCGGTGGCTCTGACCCTCCGGGTCCCGCAGGAGCTGCGCGAGGAGTACCGGCACGCCCCCGGCCAGCACCTCACCCTGCGCCGCGCCGCCCCCGAGGGCGAGGAGATCCGGCGCACCTACTCGATCTGCTCCCCCGCCCCGGCGCCCGACGGCCCGGGCCCGGCGGAGCTGCGGGTCGGCGTGCGGCTGGTGGAGGGCGGGGAGTTCTCCACCTTCGCCCACAAGGAGATCGCCGCCGGGGACGTGCTGGACGTGATGGTCCCGGCCGGCCGCTTCGTCCTGGACCCGGCCGCCGCCCCCGCCGCCGCGCACTACGCGGCGATCGTCGGCGGCAGCGGGATCACCCCCGTGCTGTCGATCGCCGCGAGCCTGCTGGCCGCCCGCCCCGACGCCCGGTTCTGCCTGGTGCGCAGCGACCGTACGGCGGCGTCGACGATGTTCCTGGAGGAGGTCGCCGACCTCAAGGACCGCTATCCGGCACGGTTCCAGCTGGTCACGGTCCTGTCCCGGGAGGAGCAGGAGGCCGGGCTGCCCTCCGGCCGCCTGGATGAGGAGCGGCTGGCCGCCCTGCTGCCCGCACTGCTTCCGGTGGCGGACGTGACGGGCTGGTTCCTGTGCGGCCCCTACGGCCTGGTGCAGGGGGCGGAGCGCACCCTGGGCGCGCTCGGCGTGGCCCGGACCAGGGTGCACGAGGAGATCTTCCACGTCGAGGACAGCACGGCGCCGGTCCGCGCCGGCGCCGCCCCGGCAGCCTCCCACGGCCGGGTCACCGCGCGCCTCGACGGCCGTTCGGGCACCTGGCCGGTCCGCGACGGGGAATCGCTGCTGGACGCGGTGCTCCGCAACCGCGCGGACGCCCCGTACGCCTGCAAGGGCGGGGTCTGCGGCACCTGCCGGGCGTTCCTGGTGACGGGCGAGGTCCGGATGGACCGGAACTTCGCGCTGGAGGCCGAGGAGACGGACGCCGGATTCGTCCTGGCCTGCCAGTCGCACCCGGTGACGGAGGAAGTGGAGATCGACTTCGACCGCTGACCCGGCGTCCTGCCGCTCCCCGGGGCCTGTCCTTTTCCCAGAGCCTGTTCTATCTTGACGCACCGTCAGATCCGAACGGGAGGACCGGCAGTGGACTTCACCTTCACCGAGGAGCAGCAGGCGGCCGTCGAGGCGGCGAAGGCCGTCTTCGCGGACGTCGCGCCCGACGGGGTGCCCAGCCCCGCGCTCACCCCCGGGGCCGTCGCCGACGACTTCGACCGCCCGCTGTGGGCCAGGCTCGCCGGATCCGACCTGCTGAGCCTGGTCCTCGCCGAGGAGCACGGCGGCGCCGGCCTCGACACCATCGCCCTGTGCCTGGTGCTGCGCGAGGCCGCGAAGGTGCTGGCCCGGGTACCGCTGCTGGAACACTGCGCCACCGCCATGGCCGTACAGGCCCACGGCAGTCCCGAACTGGCCGCGGCCCTGCTGCCCGGCGCCGGGCGCGGCAGCCTCGTCCTGACCGCCGCCGCCCACGGCCGCTCCGGCCACGACCCGGCCGAACTCGCCGTCCTCGCCCGCCGCGAGGGCGACGGCTGGATCCTGGACGGCACGCAGACCGCCGTCGCCTGGGCGCAGAGCGCCGACTGGATCGCCGTACCGGCCCACACCGGCGAGGGCGAGGCCGTCCTCGCGCTCGTCCCGCGCACCGCCGAGGGCCTCGCCCTCGCCGACCAGGTCTCCACCAGCGGGGAGCGGCTCGCCGAACTCGCCCTGGACGGCGTACGAGTGGCCCCGACCCACCTCATCGACGACCCGGACGCCTGGGAGCGGCTGCGCCAGCTCCTCGCCACCGGAACCTGCGCCCTCGCCCTCGGCCTCGGCGAGGGCGTCCTCGCCATGACCAGCCAGTACACGAGCAAGCGCGAGCAGTTCGGCTTCCCGGTGGCCACCTTCCAGGCCGTCGCCGTGCAGGCCGCCGACCGCTACATCGACCTGCGCGCCATGGAGGCCACCCTCTGGCAGGCCGCCTGGCGGCTCGACGCCGCGACCGGCGGCGCCGGCGGACCGCTGCCGAGCTCCGGGGACGTCGCGGTCGCCAAGATCTGGGCCTCGGAGGGCGTGCGCCGGGTCGTGCAGACCGCCCAGCACCTGCACGGCGGTTTCGGCGCCGACACCGACTACCCGCTGCACCGGTACCACGCGTGGGCCAAGCAGCTGGAACTCCAGCTCGGCCCGGCCGCCGCCCACGAGGAGGCCCTGGGAGACCTGCTGGCCGCCCACCCGCTCGCCTGAGGGCTCCCGCGCCTGAGGAGCCCCTCGGCCTGAGGGGCCCGCGCGGGCTACAGCACGAAGGCCGGGTTCCCGCTGTCCGTCACCATCGGGCGCCCGGCCCGTTCCCAGGCCTGCATCCCGCCGTCGATGTTCACGGCGTCGATCTCCTGGCGCACCAGGTACTGGGTCACCTGCGCGGAGCGCCCGCCGACCCGGCACATCACGTGGACCCGGCGACCGTCCTCGACGGCCTCGGTCAGCTCGCCGAAGCGGGCCACGAAGTCACTCATCGGAATGTGCAGAGCGCCCTCGACGTGCCCGGCCGCCCATTCGTCGTCCTCGCGGACGTCCAGCACAAAACCTTCGGAGGGCACCGCGGCGGCGTCCACCGAGGGAAGCGGTCCGAAGTTCATACGTCGCCTTCTCTCATCACAGGTCCGGCTTCCAACCTATCCGACGGTGCCGCCCGTCCAGGCGTCCGTCCAGCCCGGACTCGGCCCGTGGCGAGCGCTCAGCCCGTGGCGAGCGCCTCGGCGAGCTCCGCCTCGCGTGCGGCGACCTGCGCGAGCAGCTGCTCCGCGATCTCCTCCAGCAGCCGGTCCGGGTCGTCGGGAGCCATCCTCAGCATCGACCCGATCGCACTGTCCTCCAGCTCCTTGGCCACGAGCGCCAGCAGCTCCTTGCGGCGCGCCAGCCACTCCAGCCGGGCGTACAGCTCCCCGCTCTCCTCGGGCTCCGCCCGCTCCGGCGCGGGACCGGCCGCCCACTCCTCGGCCAGCTCGCGCAGCAGCCCTTCCTCGCCCCGCCCGTACGCGGCGTTGACCCGCGCGATGAACGCGTCGCGGCGCACCCGCTCGGCCTCGTCCTGCGCGAGGTCGGGGTGGGCCTGGCGGACCAGCTCGCGGTAGAGGCGGCGCACCTCCTCCGAGGGCCGCACCCGCTCCGGCGGCCGCACGGGCCGCTCGGTGAGCATGGCGCCCGCGTCGTCGGAGATCCCGTCCGAGTCCATCCAGTCGTGGAACAGCTCGTCCACTCCGGGCATCGGCATGACCAGCGAGCGCGCGTCGCGCGCCCGCCGCAGGTCCTCCGGGTCCCCGGTGCGGGCCGCCTTCGCCTCGGCGATCAGTGCGTCGAGTTCGTCGAGCCGCGCGTACATCGGGCCGAGCTTCTGGTGGTGCAGGCGGGAGAAGTTCTCCACCTCGACCCGGAAGGTCTCCACCGCGATCTCGAACTCGATCAGCGCCTGCTCGGCGGCCCGCACGGCCCGCTCCAGGCGCGCCTCGGGACGTTCGTCGTCGGGAACCGTGTGTTCGGTCTGCTCGCTCACCCGGCCAGCCTACGGCCCGGCGGCCCGGGCACCCCGCGCACACCGGACCGCGCACACCGGACCGCGCGGGCCGGACCGCTCAGACCCCCGACTCCGCCGCGATCCGCCCCGCCCGTACCGCCGCCACCAGATCGGCGTGGTCGGCCTCCGTCCGGTCCGCGTAGGCCACCGCGAACGCGGCCATCGCCTCGTCCAGCTCCTCGTTCTTCCCGCAGTACCCGGACAGCAGCCGCGGATCGGCGCTGTGCGCGTGCGCGCGGGCCAGCAGGGCCCCGGTCATCCGCCCGTAGTCGTCGAGCTGGTCGGCGGTCAGCGCAGCCGGATCCACACTGCCCTTGCGGTTGCGGAACTGGCGCACCTGGAAGGGCCGCCCCTCCACCGTGGTCCAGCCCAGCATGATGTCCGACACCACCTGCATCCGCTTCTGCCCGGCCACCACCCGGCGCCCCTCGTGCTCCTCCGGCGGCGGGGCGAAGCCCAGCGCGGGCAGGTGCGGCAGCAGTACCGAGGGCCGCGCCTCCTTCACCTGGAGCACCAGCGGCTCGCCCCGGTGGTCCAGCAGCAGCACCACGTACGAGCGCGTGCCGACGCTCCCCGTCCCCACCACGCGGAAGGCCACGTCGTGGATCGCGTACCGGGCCATCAGCGGCAGCCGGTCGGGCGGGAGGGTCTGCAGGTACGGGCCCAGGGAGGCGGCCACGGCCGCGGCCTCCGCGTCCCCGACCCGGCGCAGCACGGGCAGCGCGTCCACGAAGCGCCGCCCCGCGGCCGCGCTCCCGCCGGTCCTGCCGGTCCCGCCGCCGTCCGGTACGGCCTCGGTCGACTTCGCGGCGAACCGCGCGGAGGTGTTGTTGCGGGCCTTCTCCGCGACCTGCTCCAGCGTGCCCAGCAGGTCCCGGGCATCGGTGTGCGAGACCAGCTCCTCGTCGGCGATGGCGTTCCACGCGTCCATGGCCGGCAGCCGCGACAGCAGCCGCATGGTCCGCCGGTAGGCGCCCACCGCGTCCAGCGCGGCCGCCCGGCTGGCGTCCTCGCCCGCGCCCGACACCCGCCCGGCCAGCACCAGCGAGGTCGCCAGCCGCTTCACGTCCCACTCCCACGGGCCGAAGACGGTCTCGTCGAAGTCGTTCAGGTCGATGACCAGCCGGTTGCGCGCGTCCCCGTACAGCCCGAAGTTCGCCGCGTGCGCGTCGCCGCAGATCTGCGCGCCGATCCCGGTCACGGGCCCGCCGGACAGGTCGTGGGCCATCAGCCCGGCCGCCCCCCGCAGGAACGCGAAGGGGTTCGCCGCCATCCGGCCCACGCGTATCGGCGTCAGCTCCGGGACGCGGCCGGCGTTGGAGTCCTCCACCGCCCGCACCGCGTCCGGGCGGTCGGCCGGCGCCGCGAAGGCGGCGTGCGCCGCCCGCGGCACGCGCTGGCGCAGCGCCCGGCCCTCCTGCTTGGGCGATCCGTCCGCCACCCGCGGCGCGAAGCCCGCCACCTCCGGGATCCGCTGTCCCACTACCGCCGCCATGCGCGCCGCCCCCACCCCGTACGTTGATCGCGTTCGAACGCGCTGACCGTATCTACAGCCCGGCGTCCCTGGCCAGCAAGGCGGCCTGCACGCGGTTCTCGCAGCCGAGCTTCGCCAGGATCCGGCTCACGTACGTCTTCACGGTCGCCTCGCTCATGTGCAGCCGGCGCCCCGCGTCGGCGTTCGACAGCCCCTCCCCCAACAGTGCGAGGACCCCCCGCTCGCGGTCGCTCAGCTCCGCGACCTTTTCCCTCGCTTCCGCCGGGGAGATCCCGTGCCGGGCGCCTGCGCCCCGGACCGCGGCCTTCCCCGACGCCAGCTGGTCGACCACGTGCCGGGTCGCCGCCGGCGAGAGGTACGCGTCGCCCG
Source organism: Streptomyces sp. NPDC046303 (assembly GCF_055588085.1). Taxonomy (NCBI): domain Bacteria; kingdom Bacillati; phylum Actinomycetota; class Actinomycetes; order Kitasatosporales; family Streptomycetaceae; genus Streptomyces; species Streptomyces sp. NPDC046303. The sequence continues at coordinate 177,776 of NZ_JBVJFA010000005.1, read as the reverse complement.
CGGCGGCCGCCCGTACCGCGCCGATCAGCTCGCCCGGCGCCGAGTCCTTCAGCAGGAACCCCGCACCGCCCTCGCCCAGCGCCCGCAGCACGTTCTCCTTCTCCCCGAAGGTGGTCAGGATCAGCGCCCGCACCTCCGGCGCGGCCCGCCCCAGCTCGCCCAGCGCCGTCAGCCCGTCCATCACCGGCATCTGGATGTCCAGCAGCATCACGTCCGGGGCGTGCGCCCGGGCCAGGTCCACCGCCTCCCGGCCGTTCGCCGCCTCCGCCACGACCGCGATGTCCGGCGCCGAGGTCAGGATCATCCTGATCCCCGCCCGGATCAGCGGCTCGTCGTCGGCGATCACCACGCGGATCACTTCGGCTGTCACCCGTGCTCCTACTGCTTGACCTCGTAAGCCTGCTTGTCCACGAGTTGCCCGTCCTTGAAACAGAACCGGTAGATCCGGTCCGTCCCCAGCGCCTCCGGCTGGTCCTCCGCCAGCAGCGCCAGACAGTCCGAACCCTCGGGCCGCGGCGGACCCTTGCGCTCCGCCCCGGCCGTCAGGAAATTGTCGCCGCTCGGCAGCCGGTCCCGTACGGCCTGCTCCGACTCTCCCACCTGCACCGCGTCGAAAGCGTCCCGGTCCAGCACCGAGTCGCTCATCGAGCCCACCACCAGGAGCACCCCCGCCCCGAGCACGACCACCAGCAGCACCACCGCGGCGAAGGCGATGCCGCAGCCCAGCGCGAAGCCGCCGGCCCGGCTGCGCCCCCGTACGGCCAGCTCCCGGTCCACCGCCGCCCAGTCCATCGGCGGCGCCCCCGGCAGCCCCCGGGCCTGCGCCCGCTGCCCGAAGTCGTCCGCCACGTCCTCCACGCCGGCCGGCTCCGCCCCGTACGGCAGCACCCCCGCCACCCGGAAGCCGCCGTCCTCGGTCGCGCCCGCGTGCACCATCCCGCCGACCAGCCGCGCCCGCTCGCGCAGCCCCGTCAGCCCCTGCCCGCCGGACACCACCTCGCCGGCCCCGGGACCGGCCGACGGACCGTTGGCGATCTCCACCACCAGCGAGTCGTCCTCGTACCGCAGTTCCACCGTGATCGGCGCCCCCGGAGCGTGCTTGTAGGCGTTCGTCAGCGCCTCCTGCACGATCCGGTACGCCGCGTGGTCGCAGGCCGCGACCAGCGGCCGCGCCTGGCCGGAGGTGGACATCCGTACGTCGGTCCCCGCGCGCTGCGCCGCTTCCACGACCCCGGCGATCCCGGCCACCCCGCGCGCCGCGGGCTGCGCCGCCTCCTCCACCGGGACGGGCGCCTCGACCCCGTCCCGCAGGATCCCGACGACTTCGCGCAGCTCGTGCATCGCGGCCACCGAGGCCTGCCGCAGCACGCCGACCGCTTCCCGCTGACGGTCGGTGAGGTCCGCGTCCACCTCCAGCGCACCGGTGTGCACCGAGATCAGCGCCAGCTGGTGGCCGAGGCTGTCGTGCATGTCCTGGGCGATCCGCTGCCGCTCGCGCAGCCGCGCCTGCCCGGCGACCATCGCCCGCTCGCGCATCAGCTGCCCGTTGCGCTCCTGGAGCGCGCGCAGCAGCGTACGGCGCTGCGACCAGTAACGGCTGGCCAGGCCGGGCATCACGGTCGTCGCCAGGAACATCAGCGTGGAGAACACGATCACGAGCAGCGGCCGCATCTGGTCCCACTCGTGCAGCACGCCGAGCCCGAGCGCCGCGGCGAACGCCAGCGTGAACGCGGCCGCCGCCCGTCCCACGCCGACGATCCGGCGCCCCGCCGACCAGCCGAGCAGGCTCGTGACCAGGAACGACCCGGGCAGGAACACGCTCACGGCCGAACCCGCGACCAGCGTCGCCGCCGGCAGCCTGCGCCGCAGCAGGGTGAGCAGCACCACGACCGCGGCGCTCGCGGCCATCCGGCGCCCGGACCCGTTGTCGAGTTCCTCGACGCCCATGCCGAGCAGCGCCAGCACCGCGGCGATCGCCAGGTCGCCCGCGAGCATCCGCCGGGTCCAGGGCTCCGGCCCTTTGAGCCAGTCCCGGCCCGCACGCGTCATCGCCTTCGCATCCACGCGACCGACCCTAGACACCCGGGCACACCGCCGGCCGCTCTCTTTCGTCGCTCACCGCGCGACGAAAGTCGGACGGGCGGCCGCGAACAACGTGTCCTGGATCACTCCTTGGCCCTGCGGGGGCCGGACGGCCGCTCCGGCCACGCCAGTTGGTCTCCGGAAACAGCGGAAACCCCCGGAAACCGCGGAAACACGAAACGGCCGTCACCGCTTCCGCGATGACGACCGTTTCGTCGATGTGGGCGAGGGGGGATTTGAACCCCCACGTCCCGAAGGACACTGGCACCTGAAGCCAGCGCGTCTGCCGTTCCGCCACTCGCCCGAGCAGCGTCCCAGTGGTTCTTCCCTTTCGGGCCGTTCCCCTGGCGACGTCGAAACATTAGCACGTCGGACGGGGTGGAATCACATCGCTTTCCGCGCACCCCCCGCCCCCGCCGCGGACGGCCCCTCCCGCACTCCGGTCCCGGTGCGGGACACTGGTCCCGAGGCCCCCCTACGATCCCTGTGAGGACCAACACTCGTCCTCACAGGACCGATGGGGAACCACCCGAATCCGCCACGCGTGGATACGATCAGTAAGCAGTACAGGGCGACAACGACGGAGGAGGTGCCCCATGGGAGTTCTGAAGCGGTTCGAGCAGCGACTCGAAGGTCTGGTGAACGGCACCTTCGCCAAGGTGTTCAAGTCCGAGGTCCAGCCGGTGGAGATCGCCGGAGCCCTCCAGCGGGAGTGCGACAACAACGCCACCATCTGGAACCGCGAGCGGACCGTCGTCCCCAACGACTTCATCGTGGAGCTCAGCGCCGGCGACTACGACCGCCTGAGCCCGTACTCCGGGCAGCTCGGCGACGAGCTCGCGGGCCTCGTCCGCGACTACGCCAAGCAGCAGCGCTACAGCTTCATGGGCCCCATCAAGGTCCACCTGGAGAAGGCCGACGACCTCGACACCGGGCTCTACCGGGTCCGCAGCCGCACCCTGGCCGCCAGCACCTCCCAGCCGCAGGCCCCCCAGGGCCGGCCGCAGGGCGGGCCGGCCGCCCAGGGCGGCTACGGCTACCCGCCGGTCGCCGCCCCGCCCATGCCCAGCGCCCCGCCCCCCGGCGGACCCGGCGCCCGGCGGCCCGCGGGCGGACCCGGCCCGGGCGCACCCGTACCGGCCTCCGGCGCCCCGCGGCGCCACTGGATCGAGATCAACGGCACCCGCCACCAGATCTCGCGCCCCACGCTCGTACTCGGCCGAAGCACCGAAGCCGACGTGCGGATCGACGACCCCGGCGTATCGCGCCGGCACTGTGAGATCCGGACCGGAACGCCCTCGACGATCCAGGATCTCGGGTCCACCAACGGCATCGTGGTGGACGGGCAGCACACCACCCGCGCTACGCTCCGCGACGGCTCGCGGATCGTCGTGGGCAGCACGACCATCATTTACCGGCAAGCCGAAGGGTGAAGCGGGGGCAATGTCAGAGCTGACCCTGACGGTCATGCGGCTGGGTTTCCTAGCCGTTCTGTGGCTGTTCGTCATCGTGGCCGTCCAGGTCATCCGCAGCGACCTCTTCGGGACGAGAGTCACGCAGCGCGGCTCACGCCGCGGCGGCGCGGGCACCGCCCCGCAGCAGGCCGGCCGGCAGGCCGCGCCTCCGCAGCAGCGCCAGCGCCGTGGTGCGCCCACCAAGCTCGTCGTCTCCGAGGGCACCCTCACGGGAACCACGGTGGCCCTCGCCGGCCAGACGATCACCCTGGGCCGCGCCCACGACTCCACGATCGTGCTGGACGACGACTACGCGTCCAGCCGCCATGCCAGGATCTACCCCGACCGTGACGGCCAGTGGATCGTCGAGGATCTCGGGTCCACCAACGGCACGTATCTCGACCGGACCCGGCTGACCACCCCGACGCCCATTCCGCCGGGCGCCCCGATCCGCATCGGCAAGACCGTCATCGAGCTGCGGAAGTAGTACGAGAATGAGCGAGCGGAGCGAGCACGCGGCGGTGATCCGTCCCATCGAGGACACGGACACGCGCGCGCTCCCGACCGGAGGGTGGGCAGTGTGGCTCGAGACCGGTTGTACCCGGAGCCGACCGGCGAGGTGCGCATGAGTCTGTCCCTGCGGTTCGCCGCCGGATCGCACAAAGGCATGATCCGGGAGGGCAACGAGGACTCCGGCTACGCCGGGCCCCGCCTCCTCGCGATCGCCGACGGCATGGGAGGCCAGGCCGCCGGCGAGGTCGCCAGCTCCGAGGTGATCTCCACCCTCGTGCAGCTCGACGACGACGTCCCGGGCTCCGACATCCTCACCTCCCTCGCGACGGCCGTGCAGCGCGCCAACGACCAGCTGCGCGTCATGGTCGAGGAGGACCCCCAGCTCGAGGGCATGGGCACCACGCTCACCGCCCTGCTGTGGACCGGACAGCGCCTCGGCCTCGTCCACGTCGGCGACTCCCGCGCCTACCTGCTCCGCGACGGCGTCCTCACGCAGATCACCCAGGACCACACCTGGGTGCAGCGCCTCGTCGACGAGGGCCGGATCACCGAAGAGGAAGCCACCACCCACCCGCAGCGCTCCCTGCTGATGCGGGCGCTCGGCAGCGGCGACATCGTCGAACCCGACCTCTCCATCCGCGAGGTCCGCGCCGGCGACCGCTACCTCATCTGCTCCGACGGACTCTCCGGCGTGGTCTCCCACCAGACCCTCGAAGAGACCCTCGCCGACTACCACGGCCCCCGCGAGACCGTGCAGTCGCTCATCCAGCTCGCCCTGCGCGGCGGCGGGCCGGACAACATCACCTGCATCGTCGCCGACGTCCTCGACACCGACAGCGGGGACACCCTCGCCGCCCAGGTCAACGACACCCCCGTCGTCGTCGGCGCGGTCGCCGAGAACCAGCACCAGCTCTTCGACGGCGGCAACGCCATGCAGACCCCGGCCGGCCGCGCCTCGGGCCTCGGCCGCCAGGCCGCCCCGCCCGCCGGCTCCTTCGGCCCCCCCGGCAGCGGGGAGCAGGGCGGTTACGGGTACGGCGAGCAGGGCCAGGGCGGCGGCGCCTACGGAAGCTTCGGCGAAGCCGAGGCCTATGACGGCGGCTCCGCCTACGAGGACACGTACGACCACCCCCGCAGGCACCGCGGCAAAGGGCGCAAGTGGGCCACCCGCACGCTGACCCTGCTCCTGGTCGCCGGCGTCGTCGGCGGCGGCCTCTACGCGGGCTGGCGCTGGACCCAGACCCAGTACTACGTCGGCGTCAAGGGCGATCACGTCGCGCTCTTCCGCGGCATCAGCCAGAAGCTCGGGCCGCTGGAGCTCTCCACGGTGGAGACCGACCGCCCCGACATCGAACTGAAGTACCTCCCGCCCTTCAAGCGCAAGCAGGTCGAGGCCACCATCAGCGAAGGCAGCCTCGACGGCGCCCGCGAGAAGCTCGACGACCTCGGCGTCCAGGTCTCCGCCTGCAAGAAGGACGAGGAACGCCGCAACGCCGAGGCGCAGAACCAGACACCCGGCTCCACTCTGACTCCCGCGGAGCAGCAAGTGGTCAGCCTGTGCGGAAAGCAGTAGACACCCGCGGGCACAGGGGGCCTGCCACACCATGAGCGTTGTCACCAACACGACCACCATCGGCGCCATCGAGCTGCCGAGCCGGCGGAACACCGAGCTGATGCTGCTCGGCTTCGCCGTGGTCATCCCGATGTTCGCCTACGCCAACGTGGGTCTCGCGATCAACGGCAGCCTGCCCCCCGGCATGCTGCTCTACGGCCTGGGCCTGGGCGCCCTCGCCGGGATCGCGCACCTCGTCGTACGCCGGTACGCCAAGTACGCCGACCCGCTGCTGCTGCCGCTGGCCACCCTCCTCAACGGGCTCGGCCTGGTGCTGATCTGGCGGCTCGACCAGTCCGAGCGGCTGCAGAACCTCGCCAAGCGCTCCTTCGGTGCCTTCACCCCCTCCGCACCGCGCCAGATGATGTACACGGCGCTCGCCATCGCCCTGTTCGCGGCGGTCCTGCTGATCCTCAAGGACCACCGCGTCCTGCAGCGGTTCACGTACATCTCGATGGTCGCGGCCCTGGTGCTGCTCCTCCTGCCGCTCGTCCCCGGTCTCGGCGCCGATGTCTTCGGCGCCAAGATCTGGATCCGCGTCGCCGGCTTCTCCATCCAGCCCGGCGAGTTCGCGAAGATCGTCCTCGCCGTCTTCTTCGCCGGCTACCTGATGGTCAAACGCGATGCCCTGGCCCTGGCCTCCCGCCGGTTCATGGGCCTCTACCTGCCGCGCGGCCGCGACCTCGGCCCGATCCTGGTGATCTGGGCGATGAGCCTGCTCATCCTGATCTTCGAGAACGACCTCGGCTCCTCACTGCTGTTCTTCGGCATGTTCGTGATCATGCTGTACGTCGCCACCGAGCGGACCAGCTGGATCGTGATCGGCCTGCTGATGTCGGTCGGCGGCGCCGTCGTGGTCGCTTCCTTCTCCAGCCACGTCGGAGCCCGGGTCAGCGCCTGGCTGGACCCCTTCGGCTGCTGGCAGCGGCGTGGCGCCGACGCCGGCGCCTGCGAGCAGATCGCCCAGTCGATCATGAGCTTCGGCTCCGGCGGCGTCCTCGGCTCCGGATGGGGCCAGGGCAACTCCGACCTCATCGGCTTCGCCGCCAACTCCGACTTCATCTTCTCCACCGTCGGCGAGGAACTCGGGCTCACCGGTGTGATGGCCTTCCTCCTGCTCTACGGCCTCATCATCGAGCGGGGCATCCGCACCGCCCTCGCCGCCCGCGACCCCTTCGGCAAGCTCTTCGCCATCGGCCTGTCCGGCGCCTTCGCCCTCCAGGTCTTCGTCGTCGCCGGCGGAGTCATGGGCCTCATCCCCCTCACCGGCATGACGATGCCCTTCCTCGCGTCCGGCGGCTCCTCCGTCCTCGCGAACTGGATCCTCATCGCCGTCCTCATCCGGATCAGCGACACCGCACGCCGACCTGCCCCGGCCCCCGCCCCGTCCCCCGACTCCGAGATGACCCAGGTGGTCCGCCCGTCATGAACAAGCCCCTGCGCCGCATCTCGCTGTTCTGCGGGCTGCTCGTCCTCGCGCTGCTGATCCGGACCAACTGGCTGCAGTACGTCCAGGCCGAGGAACTCAGCACCCGCAAGGAGAACCGCCGGGTCCAGATCGCCCAGTACGCCACCGAACGCGGCAACATCATCGTGGCGGGCGAGCCGATCACCGGCTCCGTGGTCACCGACGGCAGCGACTACAAGTTCAAGCGCACCTACAAGGACGGCCCCCTGTGGGCGCCCATCACCGGGTACGCCTCTCAGGCCTTCGGCTCCACCCAGCTCGAGTCCCTCGAGGACGGCATCCTCACCGGCAACGACGACCGGCTGTTCTTCGACCGCACCATCGGCATGTTCACCGGGGAGAAGAAGCAGGGCGGCAACGTCGTCACCACGCTCAACCCCGCCGCCCAGAAGGCGGCCTTCGACAACCTCGGCACCAAGAAGGGCGCCGTCGCCGCGATCGACCCGCGCACCGGCGCCATCCTCGCCCTCGTCTCCACGCCGTCGTACGACCCCTCCACCTTCGCGGGCAACTCCAAGGCCGACGAGAAGGCCTGGGTCGAACTGAAGGACAGCGAGGACAAGAAGCTCGTCAACCGCGCCCTGCGCGAGACCTACCCGCCGGGCTCCACCTTCAAGGTCGTCACCGCCGCCGCCGCCCTCGAGCACGGCGTCGTCCAGGACATCAACGCCCCGACGGACACCCCCGAGCCGTACATCCTCCCGGGCACCAGCACGAAGCTGCCCAACTCGCACAACATGAACTGCGAGAAGTTCAGCCTCAACAAGGCCCTCGAGGTCTCCTGCAACTCCGTCTTCGCCAACATGGGCGACAAGGTGACGCGGGACAAGATGGTCGAGACGGCGCAGAAGTTCGGCTTCAACAACGACAAGATCGACACCCCGGTCCGCGCCTTCGCCAGCGTCTACGACAAGACCATGGGCAAGGACGGCAACGCCCAGAGCGCCATCGGCCAGTTCAACACCGCGGCCACCCCGCTCCAGATGGCCATGGTCACCGCCGCGATCGCCAATGACGGCAAGCTCATGAAGCCGTACATGGTCGACCACCTCACCGCTCCCAACCTCGACATCATCGAGAAGCACGAGCCGCAGGAAATGAGCCGGCCCCTCTCCGCCGCCAACGCGCAGAAGGTCCAGCAGATGATGGTCAACGTCGTCGAGAACGGCACGGGCAAGCCGGCCAGGATCCCCGGCGTCACCGTCGGCGGCAAGACCGGCACCGCCCAGCACGGCGAGAAGAACGCCAAGAAGCCGTACGCCTGGTTCATCTCCTACGCCAAGACCGACAAGGGCTCCCCCGTCGCCGTCGCCGTCGTCATCGAGGACAGCAACGCCGACCGCGAGGACATCAGCGGCGGCGGCCTCGCCGCCCCGGTCGCGAAGGCCGTCATGGACGCCGTACTGAAGAGCCAGGGATAGGCCAACGATGACGGACCGGCCGGAATCACGTGATCCGCGTCACTGATCCCGGCCGGGTCCGAGCGTACGGTACCGGTCCTGTATCAGCCTGTGGCCGCGAACCGATCACAGACGATCGGCCGGTAGCCTTTGCGCGAACAGCACACCGCCGGACCACACACAGGTGCGGTCGGGACTGACGGAGAGGGCTGCAACGTTATGGAAGAGCCGCGTCGCCTCGGCGGCCGGTACGAGCTGAGCCACGTGCTCGGCCGCGGTGGCATGGCCGAGGTCTACCTCGCCCACGACACCCGGCTCGGCCGTACCGTCGCCGTCAAGACCCTGCGCGCCGATCTCGCCCGCGACCCGTCCTTCCAGGCCCGGTTCCGGCGCGAGGCCCAGTCGGCCGCGTCGCTGAACCATCCGGCGATCGTCGCCGTCTACGACACCGGCGAGGACTACGTCGACAACATCTCCATCCCGTACATCGTGATGGAGTACGTCGACGGGTCCACCCTGCGCGAGCTGCTGCACTCCGGGCGCAAGCTGCTGCCCGAGCGCACCCTGGAAATGACCATCGGCATCCTCCAGGCCCTCGAGTACTCGCACCGCGCCGGCATCGTGCACCGCGACATCAAGCCCGCCAACGTGATGCTGACCCGCACCGGCCAGGTCAAGGTCATGGACTTCGGCATCGCCCGCGCCATGGGCGACTCCGGCATGACCATGACGCAGACGGCCGCCGTCATCGGCACCGCCCAGTACCTCTCCCCGGAGCAGGCCAAGGGCGAGCAGGTCGACGCGCGCTCCGACCTCTACTCCGCCGGCTGCCTGCTCTACGAGCTCCTCAGCGTGCGGCCCCCCTTCGTCGGCGACTCCCCCGTGGCCGTCGCCTACCAGCACGTACGGGAAGAGCCGCAGCCGCCGTCGAACTTCGACCCCGAGATCACGCCCGAAATGGACGCGATCGTGTTGAAGGCGCTGGTCAAGGACCCCGACTACCGCTACCAGTCCGCGGACGAGATGCGCGCCGACATCGAGGCCTGCCTCGACGGCCAGCCCGTCGCCGCCACCGCCGCCATGGGCGCGGCCGGCTACGGCTACCCGCACGACCAGAGCGGCTACGGACACCAGGGCTACGACCAGCCCACCACCGCCCTGCGCACCGCCGACGCCGGCCAGACCTCGATGATGCCGCCGATGCCCCCGGGCGAGGGCGGCTACGGGTACGGGGACCAGGGCCACGGCGGCTACGACCAGGGGCCCCACCGCCGCCAGAAGAAGAGCAAGGCCTCGACGATCCTGCTCGTGGCGGCCGGCGTCCTCGTCCTGGTCGGCGCGATCCTGATCGGCCGCTCCCTCTTCAGCAGCACCGCCGACAACCGGCCCAGCGTGCCCAAGTTCATCGGCTCGACCCTCGAACAGGCCCAGCGGAGCGGCGAGAACGTCGGCATCAAGGTGGTCAAGGGCGCCGAGGAGCCCTGCGAGAACCAGCCCAAGGGCAACGTCTGCAAGCAGGACAAGGACCCCGACACCAAGGTCGACAAGGGCTCCACCGTCACGGTGACGATCTCGACCGGCGCGCCCAAGGTGGCGATCCCCAGCGTGGTCAACCTCACCTACGAACAGGCCGAGGCAGCGCTGAAGGAGAAGGGCTTCCAGGTCGACCGCAAGGCCGAGGAGTCCACGCGGCCGCCGGGAACGGTCCTCGACCAGAACCCGAAGGCGGGCGGTGAGGCGGAGAAGAACTCCGTCGTCACGGTGACGGTCGCCAAGGAACAGTCGAAGGCGATCGTCCCGGACCTCAAGGGCAAGACCAAGGACGACGCGGAGAAGGCCCTCAAGGCCGTCAACCTCAAGCTCGGCAGCGTCACCGAGGTCGACGCCCCCGGGGCCGCGCCGAAGACGGTCATCGACCAGCAGCCCCAGGCGGGATCGCAGCTCGAGGTCGGCAAGACGGTCAACGTGACCATCGCCAAGGCCGCGCAGCAGGTCCAGGTCCCGAACCTGATGGGCAAGACCGTCGCCCAGGCCAAGGGCGAACTCGCCGCCCGGGGCCTGGTCTTCGGCGCCGTGCTCTCCGGCCCGACGGACGACAACGCCCGCGTCCTGTCCTCGGACCCGGCGGCCGGCCGCCCGGTCCCGACGGGCACGGTGATCAATGTGATGACCATGGACGGCGGCGGTAACAACGGCGGTAACAACGGCGGCAACGGCGGCTTCTTCGGAGGCCTCGGCGGCTGACCGCCCGCAGCAACGGGTCCGGCCCTTCTCCCCCGGGGAGAGGGGCCGGACCCATGTCGTACGTGTCTTCATATGTACGAAATCCGTTAACCCGGACGGGGGTGGGGCATGGGGCTCCGCCCGGGAGGGACGGATCATGATCAACGAATCGGTACTGCTGGAGTCCCGGACCCTGCGCACGAGCGTCCTGGAGCGGACGCACGTGCTGGACAAGGTGAAGACGCTGTCACTGCTGCCGGACGGGCTGCATGTGACGACGGCGATGGTGGCGGCGTATTACGAGGTCAGCATCAAGACCATCCGGTCACTCGTCCTCGACCACCGCGAGGAGCTTGACGCCAGCGGATACCGGGTTTTGACAGGTACAGAACTGAGCTCCTTTAAGGAGCTCAGTTACATTCAGTCACAGGCTTCGTCACTCGCGGTATTCCCTCGACGGGCCATCCTGAACGCCGGAATGCTGCTCCGGGACAGCGAAGTCGCACGTCAGGTGCGTACGTACCTCCTCGACGCCGAGTACGAGGTCCGCACACGCCCTGTGGATAACTTTGTCCACAGCCCCCGCTGGGACGTACTCAGCAGGACAGTCGTGCCGATGCTGAACGTGCTCATCGAGACGTCCGGCGAGCAGCGCCGCGAGCTGATCGCCCTCCGGGAGGACGTCGAGCAGATCCAGATGAAGCTCGTGGAGCACGACCTCCAGATCAGCCGTCTCCAGCGCGGCCAGGACGTGAAGGCCCTCACCGGGGTCATCGGGACCATCGACGCCATGACCTGGAAAGAGTTCGAGCTGCACGTCGCCAGCCTGCTGCGCCGGGACGGGTGCACCGACGTCGAGGTGTACGGCGGGCACGGCGGCAACCGCGGCGTCGACATCACCGCCCGCACCGCCGACGGCCGGTCCGTCGCCGTCCAGTGCAAGAACTTCGCCCCGTTCCGGCACGTGCTCAGCGGCGAGATGCAGAAGTTCCTCGGCGCGTCGAAAGTGCTCCACCAGGCCGATGTGGCCCTCTACGTGGCCACCTGCGCCTTCACCCGTGAAGCCTTGGCCATCGCCACCCAGGGAGGCGTCACAGCCGTCCACAGGGGCCTCCTGGAGGCCTGGAGCGCGGGAGTGCAGCTCCAGGTGCTGCGTTAGTGAGAGCTGCTTGAAGCAACTCAGTCACCCCCCTTATCCACAGCCGCGTGACTGACCTCCTCAAAGCAGGTCAGTCAGCGAAGCTCCGCCGGTGGTGTCCGCTTCGCGTCCACCTTCTCCGTGCGGACCAGCTCGCCCCACACGATGTACCGGTACTTCGACGTGTACACCGGTGTGCACGTCGTCAGCGTGATGTAGCGGCCCGGGGCCGTCCTGCCCGATTCCTTCGGGACCGGGCTGATCACGTCCACGTTGTACTTCGACGTCTGGCGCAGCTCCGCGAAGACCTTGTACACGTACCAGGTGTCCTTGGTCTCGAAGACGATCGCGTCGCCGTTGTCGAGCTTGTCGATGTTGTGGAACTTCGCGCCGTGGCCGTCGCGGTGCGCGGCGAGGGAGAAGTTGCCCTTCGCGTCCCACGGCAGGGCCGACTTCACCGGCTGCGTGTAGTAGCCCGCCACACCGTCGTCGAGGATGTCCGGGTCCGTGCCCGGCTTGACCAGCACCTCGCCGTTCTTCATCGCCGGTACGTGCAGGAACCCGATGCCGTCCTGGGTGTCCAGCGCGCCCGGGGCCGCCGGCTGGGCCGGGCTCTGCGCCTGCCACTGCTGGCGGATCTCATCGCCCCGCGCGGACGCCTGCCGGTCCGCGAGGACGTTCGTCCACCACAGCGAGTAGGCCACGAACAGGCCCAGTACCAGGCCCACCGTGATCAGGAGCTCGCCCAGCAGGCTCAGGAACCCGGCGAGCACGCTGCGGCGGCCGGCGGACTTTGCCGCGGCGCGGCGGCGGGCACGAGACACTGCTGATTCGTCCTTAACTGGTCAGCGCGGGCGGAGCACCCTGGCTGCGGGGGCGTTCGTCGACCATCCTGCCCCATACGATCATCCGGTAGGTGCTGGTGAACTCCGGCGTGCAGGTCGTCAGCGTGATGTAGCGGCCGGGTCCGGTGAACCCCGAACCCTCCGGGACCGGTTTGATCACCGCCACGTTCGTGGGCGGGGTCTGCGCCAGCGCCGAGGTCATCTCGTACGTGTAGTACGCGTCGCGCGTCTCGACCACCACGGGATCCCCCGGCACCAGCCGGTTGATGTAGCGGAAGGGCTCCCCGTGGGTGTTGCGGTGGCCCGCCACCGCGAAGTTGCCCTCTTTGTCCGCCGGCATCGCCGTCTTCAGCGCGCCCTCGCCGTAGTGCCCGACCATCCCCCGGTCCAGCACCTTCGGCTTGCTGATCCCCTCCGCCACCGGAACCTTCACGTCCAGCTTGGGGATGTGCAGGATCGCGAAGCCCTGTCCGGGCTCGAAGGCCGTCACGGGCGGCGCGGCCGCCCCGCCCGCGTCCGTGCCCGCGTCCCGCAGCCACGTCTGCTGGAGGGTGCCCGCGGCCCCGTCCGCCGTGCGCTCCGCGACGATGTTCGTGTACCAGAGCTGGTAGGCGACGAACAGCAGCATCACCAGGCCCGTCGTGATGAACAGCTCCCCGCCCAGCCGGCTCGCGACGACCAGCGGCCCGCCCGACGCCGGCCGCCTGCGCCGCCGCCCGCCCCGCCTCCGGGAGTTCCGGGCGGCCCGCTTCGCGGCCTCTTGTGCCGCCCTGCGCCGCGCGGCCCGGCCCCCGGTGGGCGCGGACGGCGCGAGCGCGGTCACGCGACGGCCTTGCCCACCACCGGAGCCAGCCCCACCGACCGCTCCACGGCACCCGCGTCGCCGCACCGCACCAGCCAGTTCGCGAGCATCCGGTGACCCCACTCGGTGAGCACCGACTCGGGGTGGAACTGCACGCCCTCGACGTCGTGCTCCCGGTGGCGCAGGCCCATGATGATCCCGTCCTGCGTGCGCGCCGTGACCTCCAGCGCCTCGGGCAGGGTCTCGGGCGCGGCGGCCAGGGAGTGGTACCGGGTGGCGGTGAAGGGGGACGGCAGGCCCTCGAAGACGCCCAGGCCCTCGTGGACCACCGGCGAGGTCTTGCCGTGCAGCAGCTCGGGCGCCCGGCCCACGACCCCTCCGTACGCGACCGCCATCGACTGCATGCCGAGGCACACCCCGAAGACGGGCACGCCCGTCTCCGCGCAGTGGCGGACCATGTCGACGCAGACCCCCGCCTCCTCCGGCGTCCCCGGCCCGGGGGAGAGCAGGACGCCGTCGAAGCCGTCCTGCGCGTGCGAGAGCTCGACCTCGTCGTTGCGCAGCACCTCGCACTCGGCGCCGAGCTGGTAGAGGTACTGGACCAGGTTGAAGACAAAGCTGTCGTAGTTGTCCACAACCAGAATGCGCGCGCTCACGGAGTGGCTCCCGATCCCTCGTCCACGGTCACATCGTTGAACGGCAGGAGCGGCTCGGCCCACGGGAAGACGTACTGGAACAGCACGAACACCACCGCGAGGACCAGTACGAGTGAGATCAGCGCGCGTACCCACGCGTTGCCCGGCAGATGCCGCCAGATCCAGCCGTACATGCCGCCTGTTTCCTTTTCGTCCACGTTCGTCCACGCACCGCAGGGGCGGTACGCCAACAGACTAAAGGCAGCGGCCGGGCAGGGTGGGTCAGCCCGCCAAACCCTCCGGCCGGCCCTGCCCCACGGCGCGCGTGCCGGTCAGTTCCGCCCAGACGACCAGCCGGTGGCTGTGGCCCCACTCGGGGTCGCAGGTCGTCAGCGTCAGGTACCGGCCGGGCGTGGTGAACGGCGATTTCCGGGGCACCGGGTCGACCACTCCGATGTCCGTGGGCAGGGTGCGCAGCGGCCCGCCGCGCACCGTGTACGTGTACCAGGCGGTCGCGTCCTTGAGGATCACGGCGTCCCCGGGGCGCAGCTCGGGGAAGTCCTTGAAGGGGTCTCCGTACGTGCGCCGGTGGCCCGCCACCGAGAAGTTCCCGGTGGCGCCGAGCGCGGCGGTGCCGGGGTAGTGGCCCAGGCCCTTCTTCAGCAGCTCGGTGCCGGTGCCTTCCAGGACGGGCTTGTTCCAGTCTTTGCCGAAGCGCGGGACGTACATCTCGGCGAAGGCCCGGCCCGCGGGGTAGCCGCCCGGCCGGGCGGGCTCGGGCGTCGGCGAGGGCGCCGCCGGCGGCGCCGGCGAAGGTGCCGCGGCCTGTGCCTGTGCCGCTCCCGCCGCCGCGGCCCAGTCGTCGCGCAGCCGGGTCATCTCGCCGTCCATGGCCCGGTCGGCCTTGACCCCGGTCCACAGCAGGACGTAGGCGACGAAGAGCACGATGAGGGTGCCCGCCGTCAGGCACACCTCGCTGAACGTCCGTACCACCAGGCGCAGTACGACGTCGGGCCGCCATGCCTCAGGACGAGGCCTCCACCGGCTTCGCATAGTGGAGGTCCACTGTGCCGGAGTAGCCGGGAAGTGTCAGCGCCTTGTGCTCGTCCACTTTCCAGCCGAGCCCGTACGCGTTCACGTACAGCTGGTAGTTCTGCAGGGCCGGGGAGGCCGCGAGGGCCTTGCGCAGCGCGCCCGGGTCGCCGACCGCCGAGACCTTGTACGGCGGCGAGTAGACCCGGCCCTGGAGGATCAGGGTGTTGCCGACGCAGCGGACCGCGCTGGTGGAGATGAGCCGCTGGTCCATGACCTGGATGCCCTGGGCCCCGCCCTGCCAGAGGGCGTTCACCACGGCCTGCAGGTCCTGCTGGTGGATCACCAGGTCGTTGGGCTGGGGCTCGGGGACGTTGGGGATGCGGGCGGTGGCGTTGGGCGGGGCGTCGTTGAGGGTGACGCTCAGGCCCTTGCCGGACAGCTCCTCGGTGCCCGAGGCCACGCGCAGGGCGGCCAGCTTGGCGTCCTCCGCTTTGGTGCTGCCGTCGTCGCGCTCGGCGAGCGCGTCGACGCGGCGGCGCACCGGTCCGAGGCTCTCCTCCAGCGCCGCGTTGCTCTGACTTCGCTCCTCGATGAGGTCCGAGAGTTTCAGGAGCGATGCGTCGGTCCGGATGTTCGTACCCTTGGAGGTGTTGAAACTGGTGACGAAGAGCAGCCCGGCCAGGGCGAAGACGGCGGCCGTCAGCAGCCGGACCGGTCTGGCCCGGCGACGGGGACCCGCGGAGGAGTCGTCGGAATTGCTCAACGTACCCTTCTCCTTCAACGCCACAGGTCCACTACGCTAACGGACGCCCGGGGCAGGCAAGGTCCCCAGCGCATCGACAGGAGAGCCCCTCGTGCCGAAGTCACGTATCCGCAAGAAGGACGACTACACGCCGCCGCCCACGCGGCAGCCGCAGGCCATCAGGCTGACCAACCGCAGCTGGGTCGCCCCGGTCATGCTGGCACTTTTCCTGATCGGACTCGCGTGGATCGTCGTCTTCTACGTGACCGAGACCCAGCTGCCGATCGAGTCGCTGGGCAATTGGAACATTGTGGTCGGTTTCGGCTTCATCGCGGCGGGCTTCGGCGTCTCCACCCAGTGGAAGTAGCACTAAACCTTCCCTGAGGAAAGCTCTCCCCATGAGTTATCCACAGCGTCATCCACACCTGAGGAAAAGACAGAAGATCTGTGGATAACTCTGTGGAGAGTTGACGCCGGTGTGATCAGGTGAGTTCCGCGGTCCGGATCAGGACCACCGCCGCCGCCAGCAGGAACACCACCGCACAGGTTCCCCACTGGAGCAGCATGCGGTTCCTGCCGGCGGCGGGCCGGAGCATGCCCGCGCCCACCAGCGCGCCCGTGACCAGGCCGCCCACGTGCGCCTGCCAGGACACGTTGAGGCTGCCGCCGAGCGGTACGAAGGTCAGGAACAGCATCAGGACGACCATCACGATCACCGGCCGCATCTCGTAGCGCAGCCGGCGCGCCAGGACGACGGTGGCGCCGAGCAGGCCGAAGACCGCGCCGGACGCGCCGAGGGTCGGGGTGTTCGGCTCGGTCAGCAGATAGACCAGGGCGCTGCCGCCGAGCCCCGAGAGCAGGTAGACGGCGAGATAGCGGGAGCGGCCCAGCGCCGCTTCCAGCGGGCCGCCGATCACCCACAGGCCGATCATGTTGCCGATGATGTGCCACCACTCGACGTGCAGGAACACCGAGGTCAGGAGGCGGTGGTACTGGCCGGTGGAGACTCCTTCGACGGGGGCGCCGAGGTATTCCACATACCGGCCGAGCAGTTCCAGCTGCACCACGAGCGCCGGCGCCGCCAGACCCGCGAGGAACACGGCCGCGTTGAGGCCGATCAGGATCTTGGTGACCAGCTGGGGGTCGGCGGCGACCACCCCGCCCGCGAGGGTGCGCGGCGCGTTCGCGGTCGGCCGGTGGCCGGTGCCGGAGCCCTCGCGGACGCATTCGGGGCACTGGAAGCCGACCGAGGCACTGATCATGCACTCGGGGCAGATGGGGCGCTCGCAGCGGGTGCAGCTGATCCCCGTGTCGCGGTCCGGGTGGCGGTAGCAGCCCGGCAGACGGTCGGTGTCCATCGGTCCCCTCGATCGGCGGCGGGGCAGGAGAACGCCCCGCCGGTCCGTATGACCCCACCCTGCGTATGCAGGAAGGACGGACGGGCAGGGCGGAAAGGTTCCCGGCGGCCCGGCGCCGGGCGGCGGGCGGGCGGCGGGCGCGCGGCGTCAGCGCTTCTCGATGACGACCGACTTGATGATCACGTCCTCCAGCGGGCGCTCGGTGCGCGCGTTGGTGGGGAGCGAGGCGATCTTGTCCACGACCGTCCTGCTGGCCTTGTCGGCCACCTCGCCGAAGATGGTGTGCTTGCGGGTCAGCCAGGCGGTGGGCGCGACCGTGATGAAGAACTGCGAGCCGTTGGTGCCCGGCCCGGCGTTGGCCATGGCGAGCACGTAGGGCTTGGTGAAGGCCAGGTCGGGGTGGAACTCGTCGGCGAACTGGTAGCCCGGACCGCCGGTGCCGTTCCCCAGCGGGTCACCGCCCTGGATCATGAAACCACTGATGACGCGGTGGAAGACGGTGCCGTCGTACAGCGGGTCCGTGGTCTTCTGGCCGTCGGTGGGACGGGTCCACTCACGGGCGCCGGTGGCCAGCTCGACGAAGTTCCGGACGGTCTTCGGAGCGAAATTCGGCAGCAGCTCGATCTCGATGTCGCCGTGGCTGGTCTTCAAGGTGGCGTAGAGCTTCTCGGCCACAGATCTGCCTTCCCTAGTCATCACTGTCGGTCCCGATCCTCCCACGGAGGGAAGCGGGCACAGAAAATGCTCCACCCGTATGCCCTGTCACGCATGCCCGGCGGCGTGATGCCAGGCATGATCCGACAAAGGGTGGAAAGGTGAACTGTGTCCGCCACCGAGAAGGAGGAATCCTGTGACCCGCAAGGACAGCGTGCGCGCGGCAGCGGAAAGCGCAAGGGAGACCGCGCGGCACGCGTCGGAAGTGGTGGCACCGTACGCAGGGACCGCCAAGGACGCCATGGCGCACTACGCGCATGAGGCGAATCAACTGCTCGCGCCGAAGGTGTCGCACGCGGCCAACGAGGCCGCGCGGCAGGCGCGTACGACGTACGACACCCATCTGCACCCGCGGATGAGGGCGGCGCGTGCGCACGTGCCGCCGCATGTGGACCGGGCGGCGACGAAGGCGGTGAAGCAGACGCGCCGGGCGGCGCGGCAGGCGGCCGACTACACGCAGCCGAGGATCGAGAGCGCGATCGCGGCGGCCACGCCGGTGGCCGAGGAGGCCGCCTCGCGGTCGGCGGCCGCGTTCGCGGCGCTGCGCGGCCAGGTGACGCCCCAGGAGATCCAGCGGCTCGTGCGGCGCCACGAGCGGCGGGCGCGCTTCGGCCGCGCCCTGCGCGGGGTCGCCGTGGTCGGTGTCCTGGCGGGCGCCGCCTTCGCGGCGTGGCGGTGGTGGGACCAGCAGTCGAACCCGGACTGGCTCGTCGAGCCGCCGGCGGCCACGGAGGTGCCGGCGGCGGACGCGGAAGTCGCGAGCTTCGACGACGAGCTGGCGGCGAAGGAGCGCGAGACGGGCTCGGCAGCCGACGACAAGCAGGGCTGACCCGCACGGGAACGGCCGGCGGAAGGGCCCGGATCCAGGTTGGTGGATCCGGGCCCTTCCGCTTTCCGCGTCCGGTGTCAGCGGGGGAGCGTCAGCACCATGCCGGGGCGGATGTGGTCGGGGTGGGAGCCGATGACGCCCCGGTTCATGGCGTAGAGCTCGCGCCAGCGGTCCTCGTTGCCCAGCTCGCGGCGGGCGATCGAGGAGAGCGAGTCGCCGGGCTCGACCGTGTACGTGCGCTGCGCGGTGGGCGCCGGCTTCGGCGCCGCCGGAACCGCCTTGTGCGCGGCCGAGGCGGGCGTCGGGGTGTGCGCGGCGCCCGGCGCGGCCGCGGCCGGCGACCCGGGCTTGGGCATCGGGGCGGGCTTGGGGGGCGCGGGAACGGCCTTGTGCGCGGCCGAGGCGGGGGTCGGGGTCGCAGGCGCGGGCCGGGGCGGCGCGGCGGCGGCCGCCCGGCTCGTGGAGGGCGCCGCCGGCCCTCGCTGCCGGACCTGCTCCTTCGCCTTCTCGGCGGCCTCGTGTGCCTTCTTCTTGTCGGACTTCAGGAAGTCGAAGAGTCCCATGTCTGTACGCCTCCGGCGTGGTGTGTCCCCCTGGGCGGCGCCTCGGGGGCGCGGCGCCTTCCCCCACTGTCGGCCACGGGGCGCCGGGCGGCCCCGCGGCGGGGCCGTCCGGGGGACCCCGTCCGGGCTGTCGGGCGGCCGCCCGCGAACAGCCCGGCTGATAGCGTCCGGAGCATGTTCGAGCTGATCCCGCCCACCCCCCGGCTGCACTCCTCCTGGCTCGCGGCCCGTGAGGAATGGGGCGACGAGGACCCCCTGGACGGGGCCGGCCTCGGCTCGGACGACGACGTGGACAGCCCCGGGGGCTTCGCCGCCTGGGTCGACGCGCTGCACCGCCGCGCGGACCGGACGGTGCCGGTCGAGCAGGGCCGGGTGCACGCGACGTACTGGTGGATCGCCGACGGCGACACGTACCTGGGCGCCATAGACC
This sequence comes from Streptomyces sp. NPDC046303, assembly GCF_055588085.1. Taxonomy (NCBI): domain Bacteria; kingdom Bacillati; phylum Actinomycetota; class Actinomycetes; order Kitasatosporales; family Streptomycetaceae; genus Streptomyces; species Streptomyces sp. NPDC046303. Next base: position 157,933 of record NZ_JBVJFA010000005.1, on the reverse strand, counting down.
TGCGCCACCACCTGAACGCGTTCCTCCTCGACGCCGGCGGCCACATCGGCTACAGCGTGCGGCCCTCGGCGCGGGGGCGCGGCCTGGCCGGGCTGGCCCTGCGATCGGTGCTCCACGAGGCGCGGGTGATGGGCATGGACCGGGTCCTGCTGACCTGCGACCCCGGCAACACCGCGTCCGTCCGCACGATCGAGCGGGGCGGCGGCGTACTCGAAGACGTCCGCGACACCCTGATCGGGCCCAAGCGGCGCTACTGGATCGACCTCTAGCCGACAGCGTCCCTCACCACGGCGGGGTGGCGGGGTGCGTCCGGGACTCCGGGGCGCCGGAGGGATTCCATCTCCTTGCGCAGCACCGGCACGACCTCCGTGCCGAGGATCTCGATCTGCTCCAGGGCGGCCTCCAGCGGCAGGCCCGCGTGGTCCACGTGGAAGAGCTGGCGGTGGTAGTCGCCGTAGAGCTCGTGGAAGGACAGCGTCTTCTCGATCGCCTGCTGCGGGCTGCCGACGGTCAGCGGGGTCTGCGCGGCGACGTCCTCCAGTGAGGCGCCGCCGCCGTAGACCGGCGAGCGGTTGAAGTACGGGCGGAAGCCGCGGAAGGCGTCCTGGGAACGCGGCTTCAGGAAGGTCTGGCCGCCCAGGCCGACGATGGCCTGTTCCGGGGTGCCGTGACCGTGGTGGGCGAACCGCTCGCGGTAGAACTCCACCAGCTTCCGGTAGTGGCCCGTCGGCGCGAAGATGTTGTTGGCGAAGAACCCGTCGCCGTGGAACGCGGCCAGTTCCGCGACCTCGGCGGAGCGGACCGAGCCGTGCCAGACGAAGGGCGGCACGCCGTCCAGCGGGCGCGGCGTGGAGGTGAACTGCTGCAGCGGGGTGCGGAACCTGCCCTCCCAGGTCACCCGCTCCTTCCTCCACAGGGTGTGGAGGAGTTCGTAGTTCTCGACGGCGAGGGGTATCGCCTGGCGCTGGTCCTTGCCGAACCACGGGTAGACGGCAGGGGTGTTGCCCCGCCCCAGCATCAGGTCCGTCCGGCCGTCGGCCAGGTGCTGGAGCATCGCGTAGTCCTCCGCGATCTTCACCGGGTCGTTGGTGGTGATCAGCGTGGTGGACGTGGAGAGGATCAGCCGCTCGGTGCGCGCCGCGATCCAGGCGAGCAGCGTCGTCGGGGAGGAGGGGACGAACGGCGGATTGTGGTGCTCCCCGGTGGCGAAGACATCGAGCCCGACCTCCTCCGCCTTGACGGCCATGGCGGTCATCGCCTTGATCCGCTCGTGCTCGGTCGGCGGCCGCCCGGTGGCCGGATCGGGCGTGACGTCTCCGATCGTGAAGATCCCGAACTGGATTGCGCTCATCTGTCCTCCAAGGTGTGTGTGTTCACGGGGTCCGGGCCGGGCCCGTCGTCATGCGACCGCCGCGGCCAGCGCCGCCGCGCCCGCCGCGCGCATCGCCCCCAGCGGGGCCCGGCTGTGGCCCGTCATCAGCTCCACCTGCCGTGCCGCCTGGTGGACCAGCAGGTCGAGACCGCCGAGCACCGGTCCGCCGCGGCCCGCCCAGGCCGCCGCGAGGGCGGTGGGCCACGGGTCGTACACCACGTCGAACAGGACCCCGGGGGCGGCGGGCACGGCTCCCGCGAGGCCGTCCGCGGCCCCCTTGGGGGTGGAGGCGATCACGAGCGGGGCGGACAGGGCGTGCCGGGCCTGCTCCCACCTCGCCGTTCTGACGTCCACGCCGAGCCGTTCGCCCCAGCCGCGCAGTTCGGCGGCGCGCCCGGGGACCCGGGCGAAGACGGTGACCGGTCCGGAGCAGATCTGGGCGAGGGCGGCGATCGCGGAGGCCGCGGTCGCCCCGGCGCCGAGGACGGTGGCGGACTCGACGTGGGTCACGCCCTTGGCCCGCAGGGCCTCGACCATGCCGGGGATGTCGGTGTTGTCGCCGGTCAGCCGTCCGTCGGGGGTCCGGATCACGGTGTTGACGGCCTCGACGGAGGCCGCCCTGTCGGTGATCTCGTCCAGCAGGGGGATGACGGCCCGCTTGAGCGGCATGGTCAGCGACAGGCCGGCCCACTCGGAGCCGGACCGGCCGCCGAGCCGGGCCACGAAGCCCGGCAGGCCCCGCTCGTCCACTTCGAAGCGGCCGTAGGACCAGCCGTCCAGACCGAGCGCGCAGTACGCGGCGCTGTGCAGCAGCGGTGAGAGCGAATGGGCGATGGGGGAGCCCAGCACGGCGGCCCTGCGCCGTCCTTCGCCCGCGGGATCCCGGTCAGCCGGCACGGAACTCACCCGGCCCGCCGTTCTCCGCGGCCAGTGCGCGCAGCGCCAGCCGGTAGGACTCTATGCCCAGCCCGGCGATGGTGCCGCTGGCGACCGGGGAGATCACCGAGAGGTGCCGGAAGTCCTCGCGCGCCTGCGGGTTGGACAGGTGGACCTCGATGAGCGGGGCGGTGCGCTGTGCGGCCGCGTCCCGCACCGCGTGGGAGTAGTGGGTGAAGGCCGCCGGGTTGAGGACGACGGGCAGCGCGAAGTCGGCGGCTTCGTGCAGCCAGTGGATCAGTTCGGCCTCGTCGTCGGTCTGGCGCGCCTCGACGTCGAGCCCGAGTTCGCCGCCGAGGGTCCGGCAGGCCTCGACGAGCCCGGCGTAGGAGGTGGTGCCGTAGATGCCGGGTTCGCGGCAGCCGAGGCGGCCCAGGTTGGGGCCGTTGAGTACGAGCACCCGACGGCGGGCCGGGGTGCCCGCCGACAGGGGGGCGGCGATCTTCGCGAAGGCGGCGGCCAGGGTGTCCGGGCCGGGGCCCTCCAGTACCGCGGGGCGGCCGATGGCGTCGAGGACGATGAAGCGGAGCCGGTCGCCGCGGGTCTTCTTGTCCACCCGCATGGCGTCCAGCAGCGCGGGCCAGTGATCGTCGCGGTAGCCGGTCGGCAGACCCACGGAGGCCAGTACGGTGCGGTGGCGCCGCACGTCGGCCTCGGACAGCCGGCCGTCGAGGCGGGCGAGTTCGGCGGCGTAGACCATGCCGACGGCGACGGCCTCGCCGTGGCGCCAGGTGTAGTCCTCGTTCTTCTCGATGGCGTGCGCGAGGGTGTGCCCGTAGTTGAGGATCTCCCGGCGGCCGGCTTCCCGCAGGTCGCCGGAGACCACCTCGGCCTTGACCCGGATGGCGCGCTCGATGAGCTCGGGCAGGTGCGGGCCGCCGGGGGTGCGGGCGGCGTCCGGGTCCTGCTCGATGAGGTCGAGGATCACCGGGTCGGCGATGAAGCCCGCCTTGATGATCTCGGCGAGGCCGCTGACGTGGTCGGCCTGCGGCAGGGTGTCCAGGGCCGCCAGGTCGCAGAGGACCCCGGCAGGGGGGTGGAAGGCGCCGACGAGGTTCTTGCCCTCGGCCGTGTTGATGCCCGTCTTGCCCCCCACGGCCGCGTCGACCATGGCGAGCACGGTGGTGGGAACGGCGATCCAGCGCACTCCGCGCAGCCAGCTCGCCGCGACGAAGCCCGCCAGGTCGGTGGTGGCGCCGCCGCCGACGCCGATCACCACGTCGGTGCGGGTGAACCCGGCCCGGCCCAGCGACTGCCAGCAGTCCGCCGCCGTCCCGGCGGTCTTCGCCGCCTCCGCGTCCGGCACGCGCAGGGCGACCGTCTGGTAGCCGAGCTCCCCGGCCAGGGCCCGCAGCGCGTCGGCCGTGGCGGTCAGCGCCTGCGGGTGGATCACGGCGACCCGCCGGGCGGCCGGACCGATCAGCCGGTGCAGCGCGGCCCGGTCGTCCAGGACGCCCCGCCCGACCAGGACTTCGTACGGTTCCGTGCCGGCTCCCGCACCGACCCGGATCCGTGTCACAGACTGCCCGGTCATGCTCGTGTCAGCTCCAATGCCTCGATGACCGCCCCCGCCACCCGCTCGGGCGTGCGGCCGTGCGTCGGTACGACGACCCGTGCGACGTCGAGGTACAAGTGACGTCGCTCTTCCAGTAGTTCCTGCCAGCGCCGGGCCGGGTCCGCGGCGAGCAGCGGCCGCCCGGCTCCCGTCCCGACGCGCCTCACGGCCTCGTCGGCAGGGACGTCGAGAAAGGCCACGGGGAGCCCGCCCAGCAGCGCCCGGGTGCCCGCGTGCAGGACCGCGCCCCCGCCGAGGGCGAGGACACCCCCGTCCTCGGCGACCGCGCGCGCCACCGCCAGGTGCTCCAGCTCGCGGAACCTCCGTTCCCCGTCCCCGGCGATGATCTCCGCGACCGTCCGGCCGGCGCCGCTCTCCACGTCCTGGTCGGTGTCGCGGAAGGGGGCACCGAGCCGTTCGGCCAGCAGGGCGCCCACCGTGGACTTGCCGACGCCCATCGGGCCCACCAGGACGATCAGCGGTCCGCCGGTCACCGGATGTGCAGGTGGTCGAGGTACGAGCGGACGTTGCGGCGGGTCTCGGGCACCGAGTCGCCGCCGAACTTCTCGACGACGGCGTCCGCGAGGACCAGGGCCACCATCGCCTCGGCGACGATGCCGGCGGCCGGGACGGCGCACACGTCGGAGCGCTGGTGGTGCGCGACGGCCGCCTCGCCGGTGGCCACGTCGACGGTGGCCAGGGCCCGCGGCACGGTCGCGATCGGCTTCATCGCGGCGCGCACGCGCAGCAGTTCACCGGTGGTGAGCCCGCCCTCGGTCCCTCCGGAGCGGCCGGAGGTGCGGCGGATGCCGTCTTCGGTCGCCGCCATCTCGTCGTGGGCCTTCGACCCGGGCACACGGGCCAGCTCGAAGCCGTCGCCGACCTCGACGCCCTTGATCGCCTGGATGCCCATCAGCGCAGCGGCCAGACGTGCGTCCAGGCGCCGGTCCCAGTGGACGTGCGAGCCGAGTCCGACCGGGACCCCGTAGGCGAGGACCTCGACCACACCGCCCAGGGTGTCGCCGTTCTTCTGGGCCCGCTCGATCTCCGCCACCATCGCCTTCGAGGCCTCGGCGTCGAGGCAGCGCACCGGATCCGCATCCAGCTCCTCCACATCCGCGGGGGTCGGGTAGACGCCGTGGGGGGCCCTGGCGGCCGCCAGTTCGACCACGTGCGAGACGATCTCGATGCCGGCGACCTCCTTGATGAAGGAGCGGGCGATGGCGCCGAGGGCGACGCGGGCCGCGGTCTCGCGGGCGCTGGCGCGCTCCAGGACCGGCCGGGCCTCGTCGAATCCGTACTTCTGCATGCCGGCGAGGTCGGCGTGCCCGGGGCGCGGACGCGTCAGCGGCGCGTTGCGGCCGGTGTCCTTCAGCAGCGAGGGATCGACCGGGTCGGCCGACATCACGGTCTGCCACTTCGGCCATTCACTGTTGCCGATCATGACCGCGACGGGGGATCCCAGCGACAGCCCGTGCCGGACGCCGCCCAGGAACGTCACCTCGTCCTGCTCGAACTTCATCCGGGCACCGCGCCCGTGCCCGAGCCGGCGCCGGGCCAGGTGGTCCGCGACCATCGCGGTGTCGACCGGAACACCTGCCGGAAGCCCCTCCAGGGTGGCCACCAGCGCGGGTCCGTGGGACTCGCCTGCGGTCAGCCAGCGCAACCTGCTCAGCACTCTCTCACTGCTCCTTGTCGCAAATCCGGACTGTGGATTCAGACCACGGTCTTCTTGTCCAGCACCAGGTCGTGGCCGACGACGAAGGAAGCCTCGTCCGAACACAGCCACACCACCGTCTCGGCGACCTCCTCGGCGGTGGCGCCGTCGGCTTCCCCGGCTCCCGCCTCGTGCGCGGGCCCCGGGCTGATCGCGTTGATCCTGATGCCCTTGCCGATGTACTCGTGGGCGGCGGTACGCGTCAGCGTGCTCAGAGCGGCTTTGGAGGCGGCGTACGCCCCCATGCCGAGCAGCCGGCCGGTGCTCGCCATGTTGCAGGCGGTGTTGACGATCACCCCGCCGCCGTGCGGCTCCATCCGGGCGAGCTCGTGCTTCATCGCCATCCACACACCGGTGAGGTTCGCGGCGAGGGTCTCCGCCCAGACGACCTCGCAGATGTCGGCCACGTTGCGGTGGGGTCCGGTGACGGTCGCGTTGTTGAACGCGATGTCCAGGGCGCCGAACCGCTCCACCGTTGCCGCCACCATGCGGACGGCCGCGTCCGAACCGCCCCGGGTCATGTCCGCCACGACCGAGTCGGCCTCCCCGCCCGCGTCACGGATCAGCTTGACCGTGCCCGCCAGCTCCTCGGGGTCCGGTCCCGCGACCATGACGGTGGCACCCTCGCGGGCGAACGCGACGGCCGTCGCCCGGCAGATGCCGTCGCCCGCTCCGGCGACCAGTGCGACCCTTCCAGCGAATCGTGCGGACATCGTCCAAGCCTCTCTCTCTAGCCTTCTCGGTGAATCGTGTCGAGCAGTTCGTCGGCCCAGTCCTGGCTGTAGCCGTCCAGCCGGGGAAGGCCGCCCTCGTACGGGGAACCCGTCCACGTGAACGCGGCACCGGGGTTGTGGGCCGCGTACCCTCCGGCGGCGAAGAGGTGCGGGCTGCCCTGGACCTCCGGCCCTTCGGCCGTGCGCCACTGCGCGTAGACCTCGGCCCGCCCGGTCCCCCGGGCCAGGGCCCCCGCCAGCCCCTCGGCGTCGACGTGCTCGCACTGCCGGGCGGTGTCGAGGATCACCGCGTGGACGCTGATGCACTTGCTGTCGGCGTAGAACGCCCGGCGCAGCGCCTCGTCCAGCTCGTCGCTCCCCCGCAGCCCGCCGATCGCGGGATCCTTCGCGGCCTGGACCGCTTCGAGCGCCGGCAGGGTCGTCACCGGGTAGGCGGACGCCGGGCCGTTCCACAGCCGCCAGCCGAGCTCGGGCAGCCGGGCGGCGATCGCCATGATCTCGGGGTCCACGATGAACTTCGGGGTGGGTTCCCCGTTGAACAGCTCCAGCGGGAACGCCCGGTGGTCGATGAGCAGCGGCACGCCCCGGCGCCTCGCCGCGGCGCGCAGGGTGTGCAGGGCGAGGCTCGCCCAGGGGCAGCCGATGTCCGACCAGACGGTCACCGTCGGCGTGCTGGATTGTGTCGCCATGTCCGATCCTCCTGGGGTGGGGGCGCACGCGCCCGGCCGCCGCCGGGCGGCCGGGCACACCTCGGTCAGAGCTCGACGCGGACGCCGTACTCGGTGACCCACGTGTTGAACTCGATGAGCCGCTCCAGCACCGCGCGGGCACTCCACGGCCCGCCGACGCCGTACGAGCCCTCCGGCACGTCGAGCAGCTTGCGGATGTCCGCCTCGGAGACCAGCTGGAAGACCGGGGCCCCCTCGGTGAGGATGGCCTCGACCTGCTCGCGCAGGGCCAGTTCGTACTTGCGGTCCTGGGTGGACGGGTACGGGTTCTTCTTGCGGTCGAGGACCGAGTCGGGCAGCAGACCCCGCATGGAGGCGCGCAGCAGGCTCTTCTCGCGGCCGTCGAAGGTCTTCATCGCCCACGGGGTGTTGTAGACGTACTCGACCAGGCGGTGGTCGGTGAACGGAACGCGGACCTCGAGGCTGACCGCCATGCTGATGCGGTCCTTGCGGTCCAGCAGGAAGTTCTCCCAGCGGGTGAGGTTGAGGTACGTGACCTCGCGCATCCGCGCCTCCAGGCCGGTCTCGCCGTCCAGCCGGGGGACCTCCTCCAGGGCCTCGGTGTAGCGCTCCTTGACGTACTCGGTCAGGCCGAGCTTGTCCCACAGCCCGACCGTGCGCAGGGCGCCGATGCCGCCGGCCTTCTCGAAGGGGTGGTGCCAGGGGAAGTTGTCCGACTCGACGGCTTCCTTGTCGTGGAACCAGGTGTAGCCGCCGAACAGCTCGTCGGCCGCCTCGCCGGACAGCGCGACGGTCATCTGCTCCTTCAGCGCGCGGCACAGGATGAGCAGGGAGTACTCCATGTCGCCGGTGGAGACCGGCAGGTCCTGGGCCCGCAGGACGGTGCTGCGCACCTCGGGGTCGAGGATGTCCTCGTTGTCGAGCTCGACGATGATGTGCTCGGCGCCGACCCGCTGGGCGACCTCGACCGCGAACGGGGTGTCGGGGTCGGCCCACTGCACGTTGGCCTCGAACCGCTCGTCGTGGCCGGTGAAGTCCACGGAGAAGGCGCGGATCGGCTCCGTCACGCCCTGCTTGGTGAGCGCCTTGGCGGCGAGCGCGGTGACCGCGCTGGAGTCCAGGCCGCCGGAGAGCAGGGTGCCGACGGTGACGTCGGCGACGAGCTGGCGCTCCACGATGTCCTCGAGGAGATCGCGCACGGTGGCGATCGTCGAGTCGAGGTCGTCGGTGTGCGGCTTCGCCTCGAGCTGCCAGTACTTCGTCTCGGTCTTGCCCTCGCGGGTGAAGCGGACGATCGTGGCGGGGCGGACCTCGTACATGCCCTTGTAGACGGCGTGCCCGGGGGTCTTGACGATGCTGAAGATCTCCCGGAGACCGTCGGCGTCGACGACGGCCTCGGCGTCGTCGTGCGCGAGGATCGCCTTCGGCTCGGAGCCGAAGAGCACGCCGTCGGCGGTCGGGTAGTAGTAGAGCGGCTTCACACCCATCCGGTCGCGGATCAGGAGGAGTTCCTCGCTGCGCGGGTCCCAGATCGCGAAGGCGTAGATGCCGTTCAGGCGGTCCGCGAAGTCCGCGCCCCACTCCAGGTAGGAGCGCAGGACGACCTCGGTGTCGCTGGAGGTGCGGAACACGTGGCCGAGGGCGCGCAGTTCCTCGCGCAGCTCCTGGAAGTTGTAGACCTCGCCGGTGTAGGTGATGACGGGCTGCGTGTCGTCGTTCTCGACGGCGGCCATGGGCTGCCGGCCGCCCTCGAGGTCGATGATCGCCAGCCGGCGGTGTCCGAGGATCGCGCGGGGCGAGGTCCACAGCCCGCCCGCGTCCGGGCCGCGGCACTCCATGGTGCCCGTCATGGCCGACGCGATGTCCGTGTGCGCCGTCAGATCGCGCTGAAAGCTGACCCATCCGGCAAGGCCGCACATAGGTGATCGATTCCTCTCGGTAAGGGGGATGACCAGGTGACCAGGTGTCCTTGGCCGACTTCCCAGAGTGTTGGGCCCGCCCGAATCCCCGGTCCATCGGCGCCGGTTCACTTCGTCAGGTGACGGTGACTTCTTGAGGTCCGCGCCGGCGGGGACCGGCCTCGCGGACCTGACACAGTGCACCCCCGGGCCATTGCCGCGACCGGTGCCCGGACGCACATTCCCTCTGGTGACATCACCCTCTCTCGACACCGATACCCGGGCCGTGAGGCCTCTCGTGCGCGCGCCCGGACGCCCTTCTCCCCTCCTGGTGACCGCCGGTTACGAGTTCGCGCTCACCACCGGCACCCTGTTCACCGTGGTCACGGCCGTCCGCTGGATGGCGGCGCCCGACTCCCCCCTGGCGGACCTGCTGCCGACCCTGCGCGCCCAACTGGTGGCGATGGGGCTGCTGGTCGGCGCCATCGTCACCGCCGTGCTCGGGCCCTCCATGCGGCGGGAGACCGCCGGCCATCTCAACCCGGCGGTCACCATCGGGCTGTGGCTCCTGCGGGTCTTCCCCGGCAAAGCGGTGGCGCCCTTCGTCGTCGCGCAGCTGGCCGGCTCCCTGTGCGGCGTGGCCCTGGCACGCCTCGTGTGGGGCGATGCGGCCGCTGCGGTGGGCGACGCCGCACTGGCCGCCGGTCCCGGCTGGGGCGCCGGGTCCGTGTTCGCGGCCGAGGCGGCGGCCATGGCCGCGATCATGCTGATCACGGCCTTCTTCGGGAGCCGCCCGCCGCTGCTGCGGTACCTTCCGCCGGTCGTCGGCTGCTGTGTCGCCGCCGTCATCGTGTTCCTCGGACCGCTCTCCGGAGGCGGCGCGAACCCGGCGCGCCAGTTCGGGCCGGCCCTCGTCTCCGGTACGACCGGCCTGCTGTGGGTCTACCTGCTCGCGCCCGTCGCCGGATCGCTGGCCGCGGGGGCGGTGGCCGCGCTGCCGCGGTGGCGCTCCGCCGCCCGGCGAGACGCCTGAGCCCGCGAAGCAGCACGCGAAGCAGCCCGCGAAGCGCGAGGGGGCGGTACCCGGATCCGGTCCGGGTACCGCCCCCTCGGCGTGCGCGGGGCGCGTGCGTGCGGTCAGTTCCGGGCCGGCCGGGAGGAGATCTCAACCCTGCCCACCTGCAGCTGGACGCCCTGGCCCCACAGCCGGCTGGCGGGGCTGCTCGCGTCGTCCAGGAAGCCCTGCTCGTGCGGTGCGCCGCGGGCCGGGTCGACGTAGTAGCCGGGGCGGTCGCTGAGCCTCACCAGGCCGCGGCCGTCCCCGCCCCGGGCGTCGAGGAGCGTGAACATGCCGATGCCGCAGGACAGTTGCCGCGGCGAGACCGGCTCCTGCGTACCTCCGTGGTCGAGGATCAGGTGCGTACGGTCCGCCGGGAGGTGGCCGACACGGTCGGTGCTCAGCACCTCCCGCCCGTCCAGCCGCCATACGGCCTTCCCGGCGGACTTGTCGAAGGAGATCTCGAGGTCGTGCTCCTGGCCCGGTCTGCGGGTGGCGACCGGCAGGGCGTAGGAGAACGCGGCGTACGAGGCTCCCGGCTTCGGCAGCCGCTCGTAGAAGGCGTAGACGCGCTCGTCGGTGAGGAAGAAGTCGAAGACGACATTGGTCTCGAAGTCGATGACGGACAGGGCGCCCGCACCCAGTCTCAGGTCCGTCCCGGGGTCGGCGACCGCGGAGCCGAAGGGATGGTCCTCGGTACCGAAGGTCCGCGCGGCCATCCGGGCCCCGCAGGTCAGCGTCTGCCCGGGCACCGCGTCGAAGCCGGTGATGCCCGTCGAGGCCTTGTGGTGGGCCACGGCGTACCACTTGAGGTGGTCCCGGTCGCCGCCCCCGCCGTCGGCCTCCTGGCCCGTCGTGAAGGCGAACGCCGGCCTGCCGGTCGCCGCGTTGGTGCCGGTGGGCACGACGCTCAGCCCGTTCGCCGAGGTCGAGGGCTTCCCGTCCCCGTGGGGCAGGTCCCCGGTCGCGCTCAGGAGCCACTTCGCATCGTCACCGGTGTGGTCGAAACCCGACCGGAAGTCGTCCCAGGTGATGTCGTACCCGTGTCCGGCGCCGGGACCACCGGCCGGCCCCGCGGCGCTCGCGGGGGCGGCCATCGCCGTGAGCGCCACCGTGAGGGCGAGCGCGCAGCGCATGGATGTCCGTCTCATGTCCGTCCTCTGTCGCATGTCGCATGTCGTATGTGCCGGGAAATGCGTCAGGGGACCGGGGCGGTGCGCCCCGGTCCCCTGGCACCGGTGTGCCGAGCCGGTCAGGCGGCCAGGAACCCGCGGCCGAGCGCGGCCGCGATCTCCACGGCGCGGCGCGCCTGGAACTCGACGGAGCCGAGGTTCACGTCCGCCACGTTGTCGGGGGAGTTGCCGGAGACACTGCTCGCCCCGTACGGGTTGCCGTTGGCCGGGTCGAACTGGACCGGGTCGGCGAAACCGGGCGGGACGATGATCGAGCCCCAGTGGTAGAAGGTGTTGTTCAGCGCCAGCAGGGTGCTCTCCTGGCCGCCGTGGGCGGTCGAGGTGGAGGTGAACGAGGAGACGACCTTGTTCACCAGCTTGCCCTGGAACCACAGCCCGCCCGTGGTGTCGATGAACTGCTTGAGCTGCGCGGCGGGCAGCCCGTAGCGGGTCGGGGTGCCGAAGAGGATCACGTCGGCCCACTCCAGGTCGGCCAGGGTCGCCTCGGCCACGTCCGCGGTGGCCGCGGCGTGGTCCGCCCACGCCTGGTTGCCGGCGATCACCGACGCGGGGGCGAGCTCGGCGACCTTGAGCAGGCGCACCTCGGCGCCTGCCTTCGCGGCCGACTCGGCGGCCGCCTTGGCCATCGTGTGGACGTTTCCGGTGGAGGAATAGTAGATAACGGCAACATTGGTCATGCGGATACAACTCCCTTGTCATTGCGGTGGACCGACTGGCCGGGGAACCGGTCCAGACGGACGAGCACGGTGCGGCGCACCCGCGCCGCCAGCCGGCGGAGCCCGCTCAACGCAGCTCCGCCCCGTGGAGCCAGGCGACCTTGTCGTACATGTCGTCGGCCGAGAGGCCCGACAGCATCGCGTTGCGCTCGCGCGCCGCGTCGCCCGCCGGGTGGTACAGCTGCCGGCCCAGCTCGCGGGCGACCAACTGGATGCGGGCCGTGCGTTCCCGGCGCTCCGCGCCGTACTTCTCCAGGCGCTGCACGACGGCGTCCCCGGTGCAGTCCAGCAGTTCGGCGATGACCACGGCGTCCTCGAGCGCCTGGCAGGCGCCCTGGGCGGCGTACTGGAGCATCGGGTGGGCGGCATCGCCCAGCAGCGCCACGCGCCCGTCGGTCCACCGGTCGACCGGGTCGCGGTCGCACAGCACCCACGCCTTCCAGTCCAGGCCGAGTTCCAGCAGCCGCCGGGCGGTGTCGCCCAGTTCGGGGAACTCGTTCAGCACGTGGTCGCGCGCGGTCGGCTTCCCGACGACGGCTTCCCGCGCGGCGTCGTCCCGGGTCGCGGCCAGGTTCAGGAAGGCACCGCCGCCGATCGGGTAGTGGACGAAGTGCCACTTGGGGCCCGCCCACAGGGTCACGGTGTTCCACCGCAGTTCCTCGGGCACCTGCTCCATGGGGATCACCGAGCGGTAGATCGTGTGCCCGGACACCCGCGGGTCCCCGTCCCCGACCAGCTGGCGCCGTACCGCCGAGCGGATGCCGTCGGCCCCGATGAGCGCGGCGCCGCTGAGCCGCTCGCCACTGCTCAGCACGGCGGTCACCTCGCCCGAGCCCTGACCGCCCTGCTCGTACGACACGACGCCGCTGCTGCCGCGCAGCTCGATCAGCGGGTGGGCCAGGCAGCCCTCCAGCAGCGGCTGGTACAGGTCGGAGCGCTGCACGACCGCGTACGGGTTCCCGAAGCGCGCACGGTAGGCGCCGGTCAGCGGCATCGAGGCGACCCGCTCGCCGGTGGTGCCGTCCATGAACCGCAGCTCGTCGATGTAGACCGCCCGGTCGCGGACCTTTCCGCCCACCCCGAGCAGGTCGAGCGCGTGGAAGGCGTTGGGGCCGAGCTGGATGCCGGCGCCGAGTTCGGCGAAGGTGTCCCTGCGCTCCAGTACGGTCACCCGGTGCCCGCGGCCCGCGATGCCGAGCGCCGCGGCGAGTCCGCCGATGCCTCCGCCGGCGATGAGTATGTTCGCCATCTGTGGTTCAAGTCCCTTGTGGTGTCGGATGGTCGGGGAAGAGTCGGCGCAGTTCGCCGTGGAAGCCGGGGAAGGTCTTGCCGACACAGGCCGGATCGTCGAGCGTGATGCCGCCGGTGCGCAGTCCGAGGACGGAGAAGGCCATCGCGATCCGGTGGTCGCGGTAGCAGGCGATCTCGGCGCCGCCCGGCGTGCCCGGGTGGATGGTGATCCGGTCGGGGCCTTCGTTCGTGCGGATCCCCAGGGCCCGCAGGTTCCTGGCGACCGCCTCGATCCGGTCGGACTCCTTGAGCCGTGCGTGGGCGATTCCGTGGATCGTGATCGGGGCGTCGGCGAGCGGCGCGATGGCCGCCAGGGTCATGAAGGTGTCCGAGATGTCGCCCATGTCGACGTCGAACCCGCCCGTGAGGCCGCCGTCGCGGCGGCCGGTCACCGTGGTCCCGGAGGCGGTGGTCTCCACGTGTGCGCCGGTGCGGCGCAGCACCTCGACGAAGCGGAGGTCCCCCTGGGAGCTGTGGCTGCCCAGGCCCGGCACGGTGACGCCGCGTCCGGTCACGGCGGCCGCCGCGAAGACGTACGACGCGGTGGAGGCGTCCGGTTCGATCGTCAGGTCCGCCGCGGTGTACCCGCCGGGCAGCACCGTGACCGTGCCGTCGCCGTCCTGCCGGGTGCGCGCCCCGAAGTGGTGCATCAGCGCCCGGGTCATGTCGATGTACGGACGGCTGACCAGGCTCGTCGCCCGGACGGTCAGCGCCGCGCGCATCAGTGGCGCCGACAGCAGCAGCCCGGTGAGGTACTGGCTGCTGAAGGACGAGTCGAGGGTGATCTCGCCGCCGTCCAGACCGCTCGCGGTGACCGCCAGCGGCAGCGCTCCCCCGGGCCCGGAGACCGTCTTCGCACCCAGGGCGGTGAGGGCGTCCACGAGCGGGCCCAGCGGGCGGGCCCGGAGCTGGTCGCTCCCGTCGAAGACGAACTCCCCCCGGCCGGCAGCGGCGAAGGGCGGCAGGAAACGCGCGGCGGTTCCCGCGTCGGCGCACCACACGCGGGCGGTGCCGACGGGTCCGGCTCCCGTACCGGTGACCTCCCAGACCTCGTCCGTGCCCGAGACGCGGACGCCCAGGCCGGTGAGGGCGGTACGGAAGGCGAGGGTGTCGTCACTGATCAGCGGTGCGCGCAGCCGGGTCACCCCGTCCGCGGCGGCGGCCAGCAGCAGGGCCCGGTTGGTGATGCTCTTGGAACCGGGGATCCGGGCGGTCAGCGGGGCCGGCCGGGTCGTCATGACCGGCTCCTGGCCCGGGCCACGCTGGCCCGGGCGGCGGCCGCCACGCGCTCGGCCGTCAGGCCGTACTGCTCGTACAGCGCCTGGTACGGGGCCGAGGCGCCGAACCCGTCCAGGCCCACCGCCTGTCCGGCGTCACCGACCAGCGCGTGCCAGCCGAGCGCGGAGCCGGCCTCCACCGACACCCGGGCCCGCACCTGCGGCGGCAGCACCAGGTCCTGGTACTCCTGGCTCTGCTCGGCGAACCACTCCAGGCAGGGCAGGGACACCACCCGGGTGCGGATGCCGTCGCGCTGGAGGATCCGCCGGGCGTCGAGCGCGATGTGCACCTCGCTGCCGGTGGCGAGCAGTACGGCGTCGGGGTCGCCGCCCGTGGCTTCCGCCAGGATGTAGCCGCCCCGCGCGGCGCCCTGCGCGGACTCGATGTCCGACTGCGGCGAGCGGTCCAGGACGGGCAGGTTCTGCCGGGACAGGCACAGGCCCGCGGGCCGGTCGGTACGCCGCAGGACGGAGGCCCAGACGGCCGCCGTCTCGTTGGCGTCGGCGGGGCGTACGACATCGAGACCGGGGATGAGGCGCAGCGACCAGAGGTGCTCCACCGGCTGGTGGGTGGGGCCGTCCTCACCGAGGCCGATCGAGTCGTGCGTCCAGACGTAGGTGACGGGCAGCCGCATCATCGCGGCGAGCCGCACCGCGGGCCGCATGTAGTCGGAGAAGACCAGGAAGGTGCCGCCGTAGGGGCGGGTGCCGCCGTGCAGGGCGATGCCGTTGAGGATCGCTCCCATGGCGTGCTCGCGGATGCCGAAGTGCAGCGTGCGGCCGTAGCGGTGGCCGGTGAAGGCGCCGGTCGACAGCTCCTCGGGGATGAAGGACGGCTCGCCCTGCATGGTGGTGTTGTTGCTCTCCGCCAGGTCGGCGGATCCGCCCCACAGTTCGGGCAGTGCCGCCGCGAGGGAGTTCAGGACCTCGCCCGATGCCTTGCGGGTGGCGACCTGCCGGCCCGCCTCGAAGACGGGGAGCGCCTCCTCCCAGCCCTCGGGGAGTTCGCGCGCCGAGATCCGGTCGAACTCGGCGGCGCGTTCGGGGGAGCCGGCGCGCCAGTCCCGCTCGCGCTTGTCCCACTCCGCCCGGTCCCGGCGCGCCCGCTCGCCCACCCGGCGGGCGTGCGCGAGGACCTCGGCCGGGACCTGGAAGCGCAGCTGCGGATCGAGCCCCATCGCCTCCTTGGTGGCGGCGGCCTCCTCCGCGCCCAGCGCGGCGCCGTGGATCTTGCCGGTGTTCTGCTTGCCGGGCGAGGGCCAGCCGATGACGGTGCGCAGCGCGACGAGGGAAGGACGGTCGGTCTCCTCGCGGGCGGCGCTCAGCGCGGCGTACAGCGCGGCCACGTCTTCCACGTAGGAGCCGGTCGCGGTCCAGTCGACCTGCTGCACGTGCCAGCCGTAGGCGCGGTAGCGCGCCGCCACGTCCTCGGACTGGGCGATCTGGGTGTCGTCCTCGATGGAGATGTGGTTGTCGTCGTAGAGGACGACCAGGTTGCCGAGCTTCTGGTGGCCGGCCAGGGAGCTCGCCTCGTGGCTGATGCCCTCCTCCACGTCGCCGTCGGAGGCGATGACCCAGACCGTGTGGTCGAAGGGGCTCTCGCCGGGGGCGGCCCCGGGGTCGAACAGACCGCGCTCGCGGCGGGCGGCCATGGCCATGCCGACGGCGTTGGCGAGGCCCTGGCCGAGGGGGCCGGTGGTGGTCTCCACCCCGGGGGTGTGCCCGTACTCGGGGTGCGCGGGGGTCAGGCTGCCGGCCGTCCGCAGCGCCTTGATGTCGTCGAGCTCCAGGCCGTAGCCGCAGAGGTAGAGCTGGTTGTACAGGGTGAGACTCGAGTGACCGCAGGACAGCACGAAGCGGTCGCGGCCCGCCCACCGCGGGTCGGCGGGGTCGTGCCGCAGCAGCCGCTGGAAGAGCAGGTACGCGGCCGGAGCCAGGCTCATGGCGGTGCCGGGGTGGCCGTGGCCGGCCTCTTCGACGGCGTCGACGGCCAGGGCACGGGCGACGTCCACGGCACGCCGGTCCAGTTCGCTCCATTCGAAGCGTCCGGTCGCACTCTTCGGTGGGGTCCTCACGGTTCTGCTCAGGGCTCCTTGACTGATGGTCGGAACGGGTGGAAGAGCCGCTCCCAGGCCACCTTGCAGTGGGGGGAGCGGGGGTGCGCAGGAGGCCGGGAGCACTTCGTCAGGTGGCCCGGACTCCGTCATACGGCGCGCGGTACGGCGCTCCCCGGAGTCGTCCCGGACAGCGCCGTACCGCGGCCGGGCCGGTCATTCGCCCGGCCGGTGCCCCAGTGCCAGCCCCAGACCGGACAGGCCCGGAACGGCGTACAGCCCCTCCACCGTCGCCTCGACGTCGAAGAGCGTGCGCTGCACGGGCGGGCGTCCGATGAGTTCGGCCGCCCGCGCGGGCAGCGGCCTGGCGGCGGCCTCGGCGGACTCCCAGAGCAGTACCGCGCCCCACCGTTCGGTCGGCGGGTCCGAGATCCAGAACTTCAGGCGCAGGCCCTCGATCCCGGCGAACCGGTCGACGGCCTCCTCGCGGAGGAAGTCGCGCATCGACTCGATGGACCGCCCCGAACCGGCCAGGTCCCACCACACGACGGCGGCCTTCATACGGGACCCTCCTCGAGCAGCGCGCACAGGGCCTCTCCCACGATGCGCACCCCGTCCTCGGTGAGCACCGACTCGGGGTGGAACTGCATGGAGCGGAAACCGGGGCCGCGCAGCGCGTGGACCTCTCCGGTCTGCGGATCCCTGCTCACCTCGAACACACCGACATCGGGGCATTCCCCCTTGTCCTCGGCGCTGTGCGCGGCGAACGTGTTGTAGAAGCCGACCCGTTCCGGCCTGCCGAACAGGTCGATCCGGCGCTGCACGCCCTGGTTGGGCCGTTCCCTGCGCAGCAGGCCGAGACCCAGCCGGGCGCTGAGCACCTGGTGGCTCAGGCACACCGCGAGGAACGGCCTGCCCTCGGTGAGCAGGGTGTCGATCGCCCCCCGCAGATGTGCGATTTTCGGGTGGGCGGCATCCTGCGGGTCGCCGGGGCCGGGCCCCATCACGACCAGGTCGTACGGGGCGAAGTCGTACGGCTCGTCGAAGCGCCGTACCGTCACCTCGGCTCCCGCTGACCGCAGTTGGAGGGCGATCATCGCCGTGAAGGTGTCCTCGGCGTCGACGACCAGCACGCTGCGGCCCGCGAGGCCGGGGATCGGGCGGACCCGGCCGGCGTCGTCCGCCAGCCAGAAGGCGGAGATGCCCTCGTTGCGCCGGGCCAGCGCGGCGCGCACGCCGGGGTGGCCGGCGAAGCGGGCCGGGCCGCCGTCGCCGAGTACGGCCAGTAGCCCCGCGGCCTTGGCCCTGGTCTCGGCGACCTCGGAGAGCGGGTCGGAGTGGCGGACCAGCGTGGCACCGACCCCCAGCCGCATCCGGCCGGCCCCGTCGATGTCCGCGGTGCGGATGAGGATCGCGGAATCCAGGGTGCGCGCACCCTGCCCGTCCTGGCCGATGACCGCGAGCACGCCGCTGTAGTAGCCGCGCCCCTGGGGTTCGTACCGCTTGATCACCCGGCCGGCGCTCTCCAGCGGAGACCCGGTGACGGTCGGCGCGAACAGCGTCTCGTGCAGGATCTCGCGCGGGTCCCGGGTGGTCTCGCCCTCGATGAAGTACTCGGTGTGCGCGAGCCGGGCCATCTCCTTGAGATAGGGGCCGACGACCCGTCCGCCCCCGTCGCAGATCCGGGCCATCATCTTCAGTTCCTCGTCGACGACCATGTACAGCTCGTCGGACTCCTTGCCGTCGGCGAGGAAGTCCATGACGCCGGAGAGGGAGGGACCGGAGGCGGGGTACCGGTAGGTGCCGCTGATGGGGTTCATCACGGCCCGGCCGCCCGCGACGCTCACGTGCCGCTCGGGGGAGGCGCCGACCAGGGTGCGCTCGCCGGTGTGCACCACGAACGTCCAGTACGCACCGCTCTCGCGCTCCAGGAGGCGGCGGAAGAAGCGCAGCGCGGAGCCGGTGTCGTAGTCGGTGATGTCCGCGACGAAGGAACGCTTGATGACGAAGTTCGCGCCCGCGCCGGTGCCGATCTCCTCCGTGATGACCTGCCGGACGGTCGCCGCGTAGGCCTCGTCGTCGATGTCGAAGCCGCCGCCCTCCGCCAGCCGCACGGGCGCGTCCGGGATCCGGCGCAGCACCTCCTCCAGGGGCACCGTCCCCTGCTCCGCGATGGTCATCGCGAGCAGCGGCGCACCGTCGTCGGGAGCCTCGTAGCCGCGTTCGGCGATCTGCCGGTACGGCACCAGTGCCAGCACGTCCTGGCGCGGGACCGCGGATCCGGTGGGGCCGGGCAGCGCGATGTCGGCCAGGGCCGCGACCTCGGTCATCTCGCCGGCGAACAGGTCGACGCGGTCGGCCCCGCCGGTCTCGGGCCGGTGCACGAGCGCGAAGGCGGGGACCCGGCCGGCCAGCACCGCGCCCAGCAGGTCGTCCGTCATGACGCGTCCTCCCCCGGGCCCGTGGCCGGCCGGGACGTCGCGAGCCCTTCGAGGAGCTCCTTGGTGGCGGTGACGGAGGCACAGCGGGCCGCCGCGTACTCCAGCGCCATCCGGTGGTCCTTCCAGCTGAAGTCGGCGATGGCGTCGCCGACGAGGAAGGGCTGGATGTCGTGGCTGAAGGCGTCGACGGCCGTCATCAGCACGCCGACGTGGGCGTAGACGCCGCAGATGATCAGCTGGTCCCGCCCCGCGGCCCGCATGCGCTCCAGCAGGCCGGTGCGGTGGAAGGCGCTGTAGCGCCACTTGGTGAACACCCAGTCGCCCTCGGCGGGTGCCACCGGCTCCACGACCTGCCGGTGCTCGGGGCTCGGCGTCATACCGGGGCCCCAGAAATCCTTCAGCAGCCCCCGCTCCCGCGGGGTCATGCCGCCGGGCTGCGCGGTGTACGCCACCGGTATGCCGAGCGCCGCGCACCGGTCGCGCAGCTGCGCGGCGTGGTCCACCAGGGTGGTGACGGGCTGCTCGCCGGCCGGGAAGGGCGCCAGGAAGAACTTCTGCATGTCGTGGAGGAGCAGCACCGCCCGGCCGGGATCGACCGACCAGCGGACGGGACCGGCGGGCAGATCACCGGCCGAGGGCATCGGGTACGCGCTGATCGCGGGAATGGACCTAGACACCGAGCGCCGCACCCCCGTCCACGGTGAGGTCGTGCATGGTGATGTGCGAGGCCTGGTCGGACAGCAGGAACACCACCGCGTCGGCGACGTCCTGGGGCCGGGCGAGCTTGCCCAGGGGGATGCCGACCCGGTACGCGTCGGGGTTGCCGTCGATCGAGACCTGGGCGCTGGAGCTGCTCTGCCACATCGAGGTGAGCATCGGCGTGTCGGTGGATCCCGGCGCCACGAGGTTGGCCCGGATGCCGTACTTGGCGACCTCCAGGCCGAGGCACTTGGTGAACATGGTCGCGGCGGCCTTGGAGGCGGCGTACGCGGACATCTCGGTGCGGGCCGTGCCGGCGGCGTTCGAGGCCACGGTGACGATCGCGCCGCGCTGCCGCGGGACCATGCGGTTGACGACGGCGCGCGACACGAAGAAGACGCCGGTGGTGTTGACGGCGAAGGTGGTGGCCCATTCCTCGTCGGTGAGGGCTCGCGCCTCCGCCAGGCGCAGCACGCCCGCGGCGTTGACGAGGAAGTCGAGCGGCCCGAAGGCCGATTCGATCTCGGCCACGAGCTCGTCGACGTCGGAGCTCACGGTGACGTCGGCGGGGAACGCGGCGATGTCGAGTCCCTCCTCCACGGCGGACTTCACGGTCTCGCGCAGCCGGCCGGCGTCACGGTCGACGGCCGCGACCCGCACCCCCTTGGCCGCCAGCGCACGCGCGACGGCCTCCCCGATGCCGCCGGCGGCGCCGGTGACCAGAGCGGTCTTTCCTTGCATGATCGATGAACTCCTCTCTCAGCCGCGCCAGGCAGAGGCGACTTCGATCGCCTGCTGAGGATTGAGCCTGGGGTCGCAGAAGCTCGTGTACTTCTCGCCCAATTCCCCGATCCGGGATCCGTCGGCAACACATTCGTGGACGTTTTCCGGAGTGGTTTCCATATGCAGGCCCGCCGCGACTCCACCGTTGTCGCAGACCGCGTCCTGGAATTCCTCGACCTCCCGCACGACCGTTTCGATATAGCGGGTTTTGAATCCGCCCGGCGCATTCACGGTGTTGCCGTGCATCGGGTCGCACAGCCAGATGACGGGGAATCCCGCCGCCCGCACCGCACGCACCAGCTCCGGCAGCTTCTCGGCGGCGGTGCCGGCGCCCATGCGGGAGATCAGCGTCAGCCGGCCCGGCTCGCGCCGCGGATCCAGCACTTCGCACAGTTCCAGCAGCTCGGCCGGGGTGGTCTTCGGGCCGACCTTGGTGGCGACCGGGTTGGCCAGCGAGGCGAAGAACGCGACGTGCGCGCCGTCGATCTGCCGCGTCCGCTCGCCGATCCACGGCCAGTGCGTCGAGGTGAGCAGGGTGGAGCCGTCGGGCTGCGTGCGCAGCATCGGGCCCTCGTAGTCGAGCAGCAGGGCCTCGTGACTCGTCCACACCGGCGCCTCGGCCGCGCTGGGCCGCCGCTCGCCGTGCCAGCCGAGCAGCTCCATGACCTCGGCGGCCGCCCGGTAGCCCGAGAGCAGCCGGTACGGGTCGGGGCGGCGCAGCTCGGGGTCGGGTTCCGGGCTGTTGACCATGTGGCCGCGGTACGAGGCGAGTTCGACACCGTTGATGATCTCGGTGGAGCTCGAGCGCGGCTTGCCGAACTGGCCGGCGAGCCGGCCCACGCGCAGCACCGGCTTGTGCGAGCGCGTCTTCATGACGCCCGCCAGCATGTCCAGGAGCGCCGCCTTGCGCGCCACGTGGCCGCGGGTGGACTCGGACGGGTCCTCCGCACAGTCCCCGCTCTGCACCACCTGGATCTCTCCGGCCGCGACCCTGGCCAGCAGGGAGCGCAATGCGCGTACGTCCTCACCACGCACCAGGGCGGGCGCGTTCGACAGTTCCTCGCGCACCGTGCCGAGGACCGTCTCGTCCGGCCAGTCCGGCTGTTGGCCTGCGTCTAGCGATTTCCAGGGTGCGATCTCACGCACGCGGTACCTCCCAGTGCTCAACCTGCTGACATGGCGATGCACGAGGATTCTGTGAACACCGCAGACGGGGGTACCAAGAAGGGATTCCCACTTCGTCAGGTGGCCGGCACTTGGTCAAGTCCCTTCTTTTTCCGCACACATGGCGGGGACACCGCACTGCGCGGGACGTGCGTCATCCGAATACGTCAGCGGCATCCAGGCACACGGGTGGACGCGCAGGCACGGACGCGGGCACGGACGCGTGCACGGCCGCGGCCACGCGCGGCGGACCTGACAATGCCGCAGGCCGATCGTGTTACCCGCCGGTCCGACCGGCCTAGGGTCGGACCATGTTGAGCCAACCGGCTATCGCGCTGCTGCGGCAGTTGGCGTCCGAGGGCGTATCGCCCTGGCTGGCCGTCACGAGCGAGGAGGAGTTCCTCCCCGGCCCGCCGTCCCACCCCGCACGCAGCGGGCTCGTGCACGGCGTGGTGGCACCGGCCCTCGGCCCGGCCCTCGCTCCGGCCGTGGTCCGCCGGGCGTGTGACGCCCTGTGGGACGCCTTCCTCACGAGCGGGGGCCGGTACGGGCGGGTGTCCGTACCGGTGGATCCGCGGCTCGCCCATGACGCGCAGGCCCTGGTGGCGGCGGCCCGCCGGATGCACGCCGAGGTGGGGCGGCCGAACCTGCTGGCGCGCATTCCGGCGACCCCGGCCGGGCTGGCCGCGCTCGAGGACTGCCTCGCCCTGGGCATCAGTGTCGACGTGGACCTGGTCTTCTCGGCCGAGAGGTACGACGAGGTACTGGGCGCCTTCCTCGCCGGGACGGAGCGTGCGCTCGCGGCCGGACTGGAGCTCCAGCAGGTCACGGCCACGGCCTCGGTGCCGGTGGGCACGCTCGACGCGGAGGTCGACACCCGGCTGGCGGCGCTGTCCGCACCCGCCCTCCCCGTGTCCCGGGTCCGCGGCACGGCGGCCGTGGCGGTCGCCCGTCAGATGTACCGGGTGCGGGAGCGGCGGCTCGGAAGCGGCTGGTGGCGGGTGCTCACGGCGGCGGGGGCCATGCCTCCGGCGCTGGTGTGGACCGCGGTCGAGCCCCGGCACGTCAGCGCCCTGATCGGCTGGAACACCGCCCAGGCGGCCTCTCTGGAGGTGCTGGAGTCGGCGGCGGCGCACGAGGAGCTGTGCGGAGACACGCTGCTGGGCGCGCACGAGGAAGGACGCCGTGCGCTGGACCTCCTCGAACGGCTCGGGATCCGCATCCCCGAGGTCGCGGGGGCGCTGGAGACGAGGCAGCTCGCCCGTCTCCAGCACGCCTGGACGCTCAGGTGCTGAGCTTCTCCCCGCGCCTGCCCGGGAAGCGCGCCCCGGCCATCAGCAGCAGCGGCCTGGCCTTGACCGCGGTCTCCTCGAACTCGGCCTCCGGGTCGGAGAGCGCGATGACGGCCCCGCCCACGCCGTAGCGGACGCGGTCCTCGGTGACCAGGGCGGTACGGATCACGATGCTCAGGTCGGCGGCGCCGGAGAGCGAGAAGTAGCCGATGGCACCGGAGTACACCCCGCGCGCGCCTCCTTCGAGACGGTCGATGATCTGCATCGTCCGCACCTTGGGCGCCCCCGTCATCGAGCCTCCGGGGAACGCCGCGCGGACGCAGTCCACGGCACTGACGCCGGGCCGCAGCCGCGCCCGCACGGTGCTCACCAGCTGGTGGACGCCGGCGTAGCTCTCGACCCGGAAGATCTCGTCGGCCTCCACGGAGCCCGGCTCGGCGCAGCGCCCCAGATCGTTGCGGACCAGGTCCACGATCATCAGGTTCTCGGCGCGGTCCTTCTCGTTGGCCAGCAGGTCCGCCACCAGCGCGGCGTCTTCGGCGGGGGTGGCGCCGCGGGGGCGCGTTCCCTTGATCGGCTTCGATTCGGCCGTGCCGGCGCGGGAGATCCGCAGGAACCGCTCGGGTGAGGCGCTCAGCACGCTGAGGCCGTCGAACTGGAGCAGTGCGCCGAACGGTGCCGGGCTGGCACGGCGCAGCCGCAGGTACCCGGACCAGGGGTCCAGGGAGCCGCTCAGTTCGGCCATGTTGGTGAGGCAGACCTCGTAGGTCTCGCCGGCCGCTATCTGCTCCTGGCAGTCGGCGATGAGGCCGAGATAGGCGTCGCGGTCGTGGCGCAGCCGGAGCTCGCCCAGGGGCGCGGCCCCGACCGTCTCCGCGGGCGCGGGCGCCGGGCCCGGTCTTCCCCGGTGCGGCTCCGCGAGCCGCCGCGCCATGCCGTCCAGCCGGCTCCGCGCCACGGCTTCCGACCCGTCCGCGCCCTCCTCCATCAGCGTCAGCAGGTGCGTGCTGCCGGTGACGTGGTCGAGCACCAGCGCCCTGTCGACGAAGACCATCGTCGCGTCGGGGTCCTCCGACCGGTGCGCGAGCTCGCCGCCGCACTCGGCCTTGAGCTCGTAGCCGAGGTAGCCCGTCCACCCGAGGGCGAAGTCGAAGGGCAGCTCGGGGATGTCCGTGGTGATGCCGCGCAGGTCCTGGTCGATCCAGTCCAGGAAGGGGCCCGCCATGATGTCGCTGCCCGCCGCGGAGTCCACGCGGACGGTGCCGCTCCACACGTCGGCGCGGGCCACCCGTGCCAGCGGCCCGGACGCGTCGCCCATCACCGAGAAGCGGCCGGCGCCGGCGTCCGGACTGCTGCTGTCCAGCCAGAAGGCGTACGGATTGCCCCGGAAGAGGCGGTCGTAGGCCGTCTCCGCGTCCCAGCCGGTGGGCAGTTCCTCCGTGAGCACCCGGAGCCGGCGCACGGGGCGGGGGAGGGGCCCAGCCGCGGCCGGCCGCGGCGGCGCGGACCGCGCCCTGCGCCGCGACCCGCTCAGCCCGGCGAAATTGCGCAGGAGTTCCACGCCGTACTCGGAACAGATCGACTCCGGGTGGAACTGCACGCCCCACAGCGGCCGGTCCCGGTGCCGCAGCCCCATCAGGACCCCGTCCGCCGTCCAGGCCGTGGCCTCCAGCTCGGGCGGCAGATCGGTCACCGCGAGCGAGTGGTAGCGGACGGCCCGCATCGGTGAGGGGATCGACCTGAACAGGCCCTCGCCGTCGTGCAGTACGGCGGAGACCCTCCCGTGCCGTGGCTCCGGCGCCCTGCCCACCCTGGCACCGTGCAGTAACCCGATCGCCTGATGGCCGAGGCAGATGCCCAGCAGCGGCACGGTTCCGTGCTCGATGATCCCGCGGGAGATACCGAGGTCGGCCGTCCGGTGCGGGGTTCCGGGGCCCGGCGAGATGATGACGTTGTCGAACTCCCGGAGCCGCTCGGGCCGCCAGTGCGGGTCGTCGTTGCGGACGACCTCCGGCTCCCGGCCGTTGACCTCGGTGATCTGGTGGAAGAGGTTGTAGGTGAACGAGTCGTAGTTGTCGATCAGGAGCGTGCGCACGTCGGCCTCTCCTCACTCCGCCCGCAGCGGCACGATCTCGAGCAGCATGTGCTCGACCACGTCGTCGCCGTATTCGCCCTCGTGCACCCGGACGGTGCGCCGGGTGCGCAGCTGCCGGCCGCACTCCTGCGCGATCCGGTGGAGGGCCGGCACGTCGCCCCGGTCGCTGAAGTGCAGCAGCGCCGACCCGCCCGGGGCGAGCCAGCGGGGCGCCTGCTCCAGATAGCGGCGGTGGGCCCGGTAGCCGGCGTCGACGTAGGCGCGCTCGTGGACCGACTTGTACTCGTAGGACTCCGGTGCCAGCACGTAGTTGGAGCTCCAGAAGACGGTGTCGAACCGCTCGTTGTCGGTCAGACCGGAGAACAGGTCGCTGTGCACGGCGCTCAACCGGTCGGTCACCCCGTGCCGTTCGGCGTTGACCGCCGCGTTCTCCACCGCCCGCGGGCTGATGTCCGAGGCGACGACGCGCTCGTGACCGGCGAGGGCGGCCATGACTGCCGTCACCCCGGTGCCGCATCCGACCTCCAGGAAGGACCCGGTGCGCGGGGGTACCGGCGACTGGTTCAGACCCAGGAAGTCCAGCGCGACATCGGTCGACGGGGAGAACACGGGCGCGAACACCTCGTCCAGCAGGTCCCACTCCCGTCCGCACAGGGAGAAGACCTTCGGCCTGTCGTCCCTGGTCAACGACATGCGACTGCGGTGGAGCGAGCGTTCGAAACTCCGGACCTGCGACATGGGACCCCCCTCGTCGTAACGGAAACCACGGCACCTGGTCATGGCGCCGGGTAAAGGTTCACTCAAGGAGCGCTCGCGCCAGAAGGTGGCCAGGCAACACCGTCATTCACGAAGAGTGGTGACCCAGCCACACTCCGCCTCCCTGACCTGGCATTATGACTTCAACAAAATGTTGACCACGCCCGCTCGGCCGCACTACGTTCGCCACGCGGGCGTGCCGGAACCGCAGGCCGAGGGGGACGGAAGCAATGCCGGAGAGACGACAGCCTCACGCGGACGTGGCCGAGATGCTGGAGCTGCTGGCCCGGGAGGCACCCACCGACGAGTTCGAGCACCTCGTGCGCACGGCCCGCGACAGCGGAGCCTCCGAGGAGGACCTCATCCGGCTGACCCGGGCCAAGGACCTCTCCCTGAGCATCCGCGGGCTCTTCGCCCGCCGCCAGCAGCGCGAGGCCGGACTGAGCGCCCTGGTCGACACCGCCCGGGACCTGACCCTCCCGTACAACCTGGACACGCTGCTCAAGGTCATCACCCGGCGGGCCCGGCTGCTCCTGGGGCTGGACATGTCCTGGGTGACCTTCCACGCCTTCGACGAGGGCCGCTCGTACGTCCGCGCCGCGGACGGCCACACCTCGGCGATCACCGTCGGCTTCGGCGTCCCGATGACCGGCGGCGTCGGCAGGCAGGCACGGCAGCGCTCCGCCCCCTTCTGGACGGCCGACTACCTCCAGGACACCTCCTTCGTCCACTCCGATGTGATCGACAACGTGGTGCGGGCCGAAGGCCTCCACGCGCTGATGGCGGTCCCCCTCCGCCACGAGGACTCCGACCTCGGCAACCTGTACGTCGCGGGCCGGCGCATCCGCCACTTCGACCCGGACGAGATCTCGCTGATGAGCTCGCTCGCCGACCTCGCCGCGGTGGCCATCGAGAAGACCCGCCTGCTGGACCGGGTCCGGGACGAGGTCGCGGGCCTGGAGCTCAACACCTCCCGCGCCATGGACTCCTCCGCCGCCGCCCACCGCCTCCGCGACACCCACAGCCGCCTGATCGAGCTGGTCCTGGGGGGCGGCAGTCTGCACACCCTGGCCTCCGAGGCGTCCACCCTGCTCGGCGGCACCCTGCTGATCCGCGACCAGGCGGGGCGCTACCTCAACGCCCCCGCGGACCTCCCCGAGTTGGACGAGAACGAGATCCGCGCGGTCTCGCTCGACGCCCACACCGAGCGCCGCCCGGTCCGGTCGGCGAGCGGCCTCTGGATGGCCCCGGCCGTCGCGGGCCAGGAGATGCTCGGCACCCTCCTCCTGGTCCCGTACGCGCGCACGGAGGAGGAGGTGTCCGACACGGCCCACCGGATCCAGCTCCTGGCCCTGGTCGCCCAGGTCACCGCCCTCCTGCTGATGATGCAGCGCAGCGCCGCCGCGGCCGAGGGCCAGGTCCGCGACGAACTGTTCAACGCCCTGCTCAAGGGGAAGGGCGGCGAGCTCCAGAACGCCAAACTCGCCGAACGGGCCCGGCGTCTCGGCGTCGACCTGGACGGCCCCCACGTCGTCGTGGTGGCCCGTCCCGAAGGCGGCTCCCTGGGACGGGCGGTCATCTGGGCGTCCTCGTACGCGCACCAGCAATCCGGCCTCAAGAGCGTCGACGAGGGCTCCATCATCCTGATGCTGCCCGGAACCGACCCGGCAGCGGCGGCGCGGGCCGTGTCGGAGGAACTGTCCTCGGCGCTCAACCACCCGGTGACCGCAGGCACGTCGGGGCCGGTCACCGAGCTGTCGGCCATCGGCCGCACCTACCAGGAGGCACGGTGCTGCCTGGACGCCCTGACCGCGCTGGGCGGCACCGGCGGCACCGCCTCACCCCGCGAGCTGGGCTTCCTCGGCCTCCTGCTGTCCGACAGCCCGAACACGGGCGACTTCGTCAACAGCACCATCGGCCCCGTCCTGGACTACGACGCCCAGCAGCGCACCGACCTGGCCCGGACCCTGGAGGCGTACTTCGCCTCCGCCGGCAGCCCGACCCGTGCGGCGGAAACCCTGCACGTCCACCCCAACACCGTCTCGCGCCGGCTGGAGCGCATCAGCGAACTGCTGGGGCCCGACTGGCTGGAGCCCCAGCAGGCACTGGAAGTCCAGCTGGCCCTCCAGATGCAACGCACCCGGCGGGCGCTGATGCGGGGACGCCGCGATCAGGCGGGCCGGGCCACCGGCTGACGCCGACGACCGCCGGTCAGCGCCTGCACGGCATGCGCGGCCGAGGCGAGCGTCGTGTGCCGGTGCCAGCCGCCGAAGGACCGGCCCTCGAACTCCACCATCCCCACCTCCGCGGAGATCTCGGCGAAGTCGGCGGCCACCCGCCCCGTCAGCTTCGCCAGCCGCAGCAGCGCGCCCCAGGACGCGTCGGTCAGGTCCGTGAGCCAGCACTGCTCCGGCCAGCCCCCCGGCCCGCTCCACTCGCCCAGCAGCAGCAGGTTCCGGTGGGTGCCCGCGAGCCGCACCGGGACGGCGGCCACCAGGCTCGTACGGGTTCCCGTGCCGGCCGGATCCGTCCAGGTCACGGGCCGCCGCAGGGTGCGGACCATGCGCAGGAGCTGGTGCGCCTGGGTCTCCCGGCCGTCATGGCCCAGCAGGGCGGGGGCCGCCGGAGTCACCCTCGCCGAGCCGCGCACCGCCGCCACGAAGGGCATGCCGGCGGCGCCGAAGCGCCGGGCGACCGCCGCCGGATCGCTGTCGGGGAGGTCGAGGACGACCGTGCGCGGCCCGCCCCCCGTCCAGGACTGCGCCTCGGAGGCGGCTCCGGCCACGCACTCCAGCGAGGTCCCGGCCAGGCTCGACCCCGACAGCCGCGGGTGTCCGAGCCGGGGCATGTCCCGCCAGTCGTCGGAGAGCGCGAGCCGCCAGTTGACCGGGCTGCTCGTCTCCTCGTCGGCGGCCCAGATGCCGAACGCCTCCTGGCTGTTGACCACGTGGCCGAGGCTGGGCACGAACCGGCGGCCGACCCCCACCGAGTGCCGCCCCGCCTTGGGGATGATCACCGGATGGGCCACCCAGGCACGCGGGCGCAGCGAGCGCTCCAGGTACCGGCAGAGCGCCGCGCGCACCGGTTCCCACTCCCAGGTGGAGGAGGAGATGAAGTGGTGCAGGCTCTGCTCGGCCGCCCGGTCGCCCACGCACGCCGCGATGTTCCGGATCGACTTGCGGCCCCCGGCGGACAGCAGCCCGCGCAGGTACATCTCGCCCTTGCGGCGCTGATCGTTGCGCGGCAGCGGCGCGAAGATCTCCGCACACAGTTCACCCAGCGCGCTGTCCGGCACCCGGTGACTGCTCTGGACTTTCCCCACGAGGTGCATCCCCACGTCTCCCCCAACCCTCGGCGGCCCGCTGCTTTCCGCGGGCTCCACCACCCTGCGGGCCGGGGCCGGGGCCTGCCCAGGTGCGCCCGTCACACACCTGGGACGGCGGGTGCGCGCCGGGCTACCCGTGCGCCGGGCGGCGCATCGTTCAAGGGGAGGCGGTGGCTCCCGGGACGGCCCCGGCGGGGGGATGCCGGGCGGCCGGCGGGGCGAAGGCGTCCCGCCGGCCCGCCGCCGGTGTGACCGGCCGACCGGCGCGGCCCCTCCCGTGGTGGCGGGACCACCACCGGCCCACGGCGCCCTCGTCGGCCCCCGCGCACAAAAAAGACCCCCCTTGACCGCGTATTCGCAGGTCAAGGGGGGTCCTGAGTGGAGCCTAGGAGATTCGAACTCCTGACATCTGCCTTGCAAAGGCAGCGCTCTACCAACTGAGCTAAGGCCCCCTGGATCAGGGCACGCCTCTCCCCTTCCGAGGAGTGGGTGTTCCGCAGAACAGAGTACCGGGTGTACCCCCTCATCTCGCAAAATAATAGGGACTCCCGCCCCGCGACCACGCTCCGTAAGATGCTCGCGAGGTTCGCACCAGCGAAGGGGAGTAGGAAGAGTGGACGCAGTACAGCAAGAGGCCACGGCCAGAGCCAGAGAGCTTCAGCGCAGTTGGTACGGGGAGCCGCTCGGGGCGCTCTTCCGCCGGCTCATAGATGACCTCGGCCTCAACCAGGCTCGCCTCGCTGCCGTCCTCGGACTGTCGGCGCCCATGCTGTCCCAGCTGATGAGCGGCCAGCGGGCCAAGATCGGCAACCCTGCCGTGGTGCAGCGCGTCCAGGCCCTCCAGGACCTCGCCGGCCAGGTGGCCGACGGAAGCGTCAGTGCGGCCGAGGCCACCGACCGGATGGATGAGATCAAGAAGACCCAGGGAGGCTCCGTCCTCAGCAACAGCGGCCAGACGGCCGTCGGTTCGGGCGCGCCCACCGTCAAGCGCGTCGTCCGTGAGATCCAGTCGCTGCTGCGCTCGGTCTCCGCGGCGGGCGACATCATCGACGCCGCGGACTCGCTCGCCCCCAGCCACCCGGAACTGGCAGAGTTCCTCCGGGTGTACGGCGCGGGCCGCACCGCCGACGCGGTGGCCCACTACGAGGCCCACCAGAACTGACCCGCACGCGGGCGGACGACGGGCGGGGACGACTAAGGGTGACGGGGGACGGGCACAGCGATGGGTGAGGTCTTCGCCGGCCGGTACGAGTTGGTCGATCCGATCGGGCGCGGTGGCGCGGGCGCCGTGTGGCGTTCCTGGGACCACCGGCGCCGCCGGTACGTCGCCGCGAAGGTGCTCCTTCAGAGCGATGCGCACACGCTCCTGCGGTTCGTACGGGAACAGGCGCTGCGGATCGACCACCCGCACGTCCTGGCCCCGGCCAGCTGGGCGGCCGACGACGACAAGGTCCTGTTCACGATGGACCTGGTCAGCGGCGGCTCGCTCGCCCACGTGATCGGGGACTACGGTCCCCTCCCGCCCCGTTTCGTGTGCACGCTGCTCGACCAGCTCCTGTCGGGGCTGGCCGCGGTGCACGCGGAAGGCGTGGTCCACCGCGACATCAAACCGGCCAACATCCTGATGGAGGCCACCGGAACCGGGCGGCCGCACCTGCGGCTGTCCGACTTCGGCATCTCCATGCGCAAGGGCGAGCCGCGGCTGACCGAGACCGACTACGTGGTGGGCACCCCGGGTTACTTCGCCCCCGAGCAGCTGACGGGCGCCGAGCCGGACTTCCCCGCCGACCTCTTCGCGGTCGGCCTGGTCGCCCTCTACCTGCTCAAGGGCCGCAAGCCCGACTCCCGGGCCCTGGTGGAGCACTTCCTCGCGCACGGCACCCCGGGCGCACCCGAAGGCGTCCCCGCGCCGCTGTGGGACGTCATCGCCAATCTGCTGCAGCCGGACCCGAACAGCCGGTTCAAGACGGCCACGGGGGCGCGCAAGGCCCTTGCCGAGGCCGTGGAGCTGCTGCCGCCGCCCGCGCCGGACGAGGTGTCGGTGGAGGTGTTCGACCAACTCGGCCCGCTCCCGGCCGGTTTCGGACCCCAGGGACCGTCGACCGCGGCGGCGGACCCGTCAGGCGACACCGAGCCGTCCACGACGCCCGCGGCTCCGGCCGGCACCGCCACCGCGCCCACGACCCCGTACGCGACGCCCACGACCCCGTACGCGACGCCCGCGTCCCCGTACGCGACGCCCGCGTCCCCGTACGGGCCCCAGCAGGCCTCCCCGTACGCCACCCCGGCCACGGTCGCGGAGGCCTCCCGCACCGCCCCCGCGGCCGCGTACGGGCCCCTGGAGACGGGAAGTTTCCACCTCGCGCCGCCGACGCCCCAGGTCCCGCCCGCCCCATCCGCCCCATCCGCCCCGCCCGCGCGGACCGGCGGCGGGATCGCCCCGCCCCCCGCCGGGGTGAAGGCCGGGCTCCTCGCCGTGGCGCTGCTCTGCTTCGCCGTCGGGGTGTGGGCCCTCACCCGGCTGTAGCGGCGCCCCGGCCCCGCCGGGCGAGCAGGATCCAGCCGCCCAGTACGAGCAGCAGCAGGGTCCCGGTCCCGAACCCGGCGCCCGCCACCACCCGCATGACCGAGCCGTTCCTGGCGGCCTCGGCGGCCTCCGGGGCGGTGAGCCCCTCCTTGGCGGCGGCCCGGTCGCCGGCCCCGACCCCGAATCCGCCGGCGGCCGGGCTCTGCGCGTAGGCGGGCCCCTTCACCGGGGTCCCGGACACCTCGGTGCGCAGGGTCAGCGGCACGGGCGTCGCGTCCTCGGTGAAGTCGGCGACCTTCGCCCCCATGGTCACGGCGATGTAGTACCAGCCCGCGATCCCCACGGACCGGACGTCCTTGTCGTCGGCGTAGCGGTTCTCGTAGGCGACCGGAGGGGTCTTCGCCAGCGTGGCCCCGGCCTGCTTGCCGTCGTAGGAGACGCCCTCGTACGAGACCAGCCCCCGGTAGGGGTTGTAGAGCGAGACGGTGAGGCCGTTGGAGGCGGAGCCGTACTGCTTGGTCAGCTTCGCGGCGGCCAGTTCGGCGCTGAGGCCCAGCTGCTGCCCCCAGTCCAGCGGCACCCGGTAGAAGCGGGTCTGCCCGGGCCGCAGTTCGTCGCGCCACACGCCGCCGCCCAGCGCGCGGGCGTCGTTGAAGCCGGTGCCGCCGGTGCGGGGGACCGCCTCGGTGCCCGGCAGGGACGGGGCGCCCGAGGGCCAGCCGCTGGGCGCCGTGGTGGGTGCCCCCGCACCCCCGCGGCCGGGCTCGCGCTGCACGGTGAGCTCCATCGGCCAGGGGCTCTGGTCGGAGCCCTTGGCGGCCGTGCGGGTGACCTTGACGTAGTAGACGCCGCCCGGCGCGCAGTCCTTGTCCTCCGCGCCCCAGCGGGCGCCGACCGCGCTGAGGGGCACGGGGTCGTAGCCGAAGCTCGCGTGTCCCCTGCTGCCGGGGCAGGACGAGCCCGCGGTGGTCATGACCTCCACCTCGATGCTGTCGCTGCCCGTGACCTTGGCGGCCGGCCCGGGGCGGACCACGGCGGCGACGTAGACGTTCGACCCGTCCTTCTCCAGGACGAGCCGGTAGACGCGCTCCCCGGGGGAGATCTCGTCGGCGTAGACGTTCCCCGCCTCCAGGAGCGGGGCGTCCGCCGTGGAGGGCTTGCCCGCCACGGCCTTGGCGCCGTCCGCCGCGCGGTACGTCGGGAGCGGCTGCGGCGCCGTCCCCTCCGCGTGGGCGGCCCCCGGCAGGCCTGCCGCCATGGCCAGGACCGCCGCCCCCGCCACGGCTCCCGCCCGCACCGTCGTCCGTACCCGACCCATCACGCCCACCCCGAGTTTGCTAGCGCAAGCCAAATCTTTGCATAACGTAACTTTTTGTCACAGAACAGCACAAAGCCCCGGCCGCAGCGGCAGCCGGGGCTTCATGAGATCAGCTTTCGGTCTCACACACCGGAACCAGAAGGCACGGAGTCGGTTGCCTCCGTCCACAGGTCCTGCTCGGCGCGGTCCGCCTGGATCTGGCGGTACACGAGGAGCCCGCCGATGGCGGCCAGTGCGACCAGGAGCAGCTTCTTCACCGCGCGACCTCGTCTTTCGTTGACGTAGGGGACTTCTGGCAGCCAACAATACACACCGACCGATACCGATCGGTTATCTGGGAACCCGCCAACTGGCCCTACGACAAAGACCCCCGGGCCTTGGGCCTGGGGGTCTTCGACACTGTGGGGCTAACAGGATTTGAACCTGTGGCCTCATCCTTATCAGGGATGCGCTCTAACCAACTGAGCTATAGCCCCATCCGCGCTGCGCGCTGACTCCTGAAGATTAGCGCACGGAGGCGGTAGCTCCAAAATCGGTTGTTCGCCGACGTCTGCGCAGGTCACTCGTCCTCGGCGAGCGTGAGCTCCACACCGCCGACGAAGCCCGCCGACAGGTTGTAGATGAACGCGCCCAGCGTCGCCAGCGCCGTCGCCAGCACCACGTCGATCACCGCGATGACCGACGTGAAGATCAGCACGCGCGGCAGCGACAGGAACGACTGGAGGTCGAAGCCGTTGCTCTCGTTCGAGCCGGTCGCCTCGCTGATCGTGCCGCCGACGGTCGAGAAGACGCCCATCGCGTCCATGACCATCCACAGCACCGCCGCCGCCACGATCGTGCAGATGCCCAGCGCGATCGACAGCAGGAAGCTGACCTTCATCACCGACCAGGGGTCGGCCTTGGCCACCCGCAGCCGCGCCTTGCGCGTCCTGGGCGCCATACGGGCCCCCGTACGCGGCTTGCGCTGCGCGCCGCCCGCCCCGCCGGTCCGCGGCGCACCCGGGCCCGGAGGCGCCGTGTAGGCCTGCGGCGGGTGGTACGGCTGCGCGGGGGCCGCGCCGGCCTGCGGCTGCGGCTGCGGTTCTCGGGTATCCGTCACAGTCCTCCCCCTGCCTTCGGCGGGGGTGCCCCCGCCCTGGGAGTCCGCGGCAGGGCCACGGGCACCGTTCTCTCCAGTCATGGCCGGTCCGGCGCCCGTGGCTCCACTCACGACTTACTCCTCGTGCTCCCCAGCCGAAGGCTGCGTGCCCTCGGCGGCCTCGGCGGCCTGTCCGTCGGCCGCCTCGGTTCCGATCTCGATCTCGTCGCCGTCGACCTCGTCAGCTTCCTGACCGGCCTCGGCGTTGCGAGCGATGCCCACCACGGCATCGCGCTTGCCCAGGTTGATCAGCTGAACGCCCATGGTGTCACGGCCGGTCTCCCTGACTTCGTTGACGCGCGTACGAATCACACCACCGCCGAGCGTGATGGCGAGAATCTCGTCCGTTTCGTCCACCACGAGTGCCCCGACGAGCGACCCGCGGTCCTCCACGATCTTGGCGGCCTTGATGCCCAGACCGCCACGACCCTGGACGCGGTACTCGTCGACCGGCGTCCGCTTGGCGTAGCCGCCGTCGGTCGCGGTGAAGACGAACGTACCCGGCCTCACGACGCTCATGGAGAGCAGTTCGTCACCTTCGCGGAAACTCATGCCCTTCACGCCCGACGTGGCACGGCCCATCGGCCGCAGCGCTTCATCGGTCGCCGTGAAGCGGATCGACTGCGCCTTCTTGCTGATCAACAGCAGGTCGTCCTCGGCGGACACGAGCTCCGCACCGATCAGCTCGTCATCGCTGCCGTCCTCCGTCTCCCGGAGGTTGATCGCGATGACACCACCCGAACGGGGCGAGTCGTAGTCCTTCAGCGCCGTCTTCTTCACCAGGCCGCCCTTGGTGGCCAGGATCAGGTACGGCGCCGCCTCGTAGTCGCGGATGGCGAGGATCTGCGCGATCTTCTCGTCCGGCTGGAACGCCAGCAGGTTCGCCACGTGCTGCCCGCGCGCGTCCCGGCCCGCGTCCGGGAGCTCGTAGGCCTTGGAGCGGTAGACCCGGCCCTTGTTCGTGAAAAACAGCAGCCAGTGGTGCGTGGTGGAGACGAAGAAGTGGTCGACCAGGTCGTCCTGCTTCAGCTTCGTACCGCGCACGCCCTTGCCGCCGCGCTTCTGCGAGCGGTAGTCCTCGGTCTTGGTGCGCTTGACGTAGCCGCCGTGCGTGATCGTGACGACGATGTCCTCTTCGGCGATCAGGTCCTCCATGGACATGTCGCCGTCGAAGGGCACCAGCTTGGAACGCCGGTCGTCGCCGAACTTCTCGACGATCGCCGCCAGCTCCTCGCTGACGATCGAACGCTGCTTCTCCGGCGAGGCCAGGATCGCGTTGTACTCGTTGATCTTGGCCTGGAGCTCGTCGTGCTCGGCGACGATCTTCTGCCGCTCCAGCGCCGCCAGGCGCCGCAGCTGCATCTCCAGGATCGCGTTCGCCTGGATCTCGTCGATCTCCAGCAGGCCCATCAGGCCCTCGCGCGCGATCTCGACCGTGTTGCTGCGCCGGATCAGCGCGATGACCTCGTCGATCGCGTCCAGCGCCTTGAGCAGACCGCGCAGGATGTGCGCGCGCTCCTCCGCCTTGCGCAGGCGGAAGCGCGTACGGCGGACGATGACCTCGATCTGGTGCTGCACCCAGTGGCGGATGAACGCGTCGATCGACAGGG
This sequence comes from Streptomyces sp. NPDC046303, assembly GCF_055588085.1. Classification (NCBI taxonomy): domain Bacteria; kingdom Bacillati; phylum Actinomycetota; class Actinomycetes; order Kitasatosporales; family Streptomycetaceae; genus Streptomyces; species Streptomyces sp. NPDC046303. The sequence continues at coordinate 122,297 of NZ_JBVJFA010000005.1, read as the reverse complement.
TGCGCGGCACGCCGTCCACCAGCGCCAGCATGTTCGCGCCGAAGTTCGTCTGCAGGTCGGTGTGCTTGTACAGGTTGTTCAGCACGACCTTCGCGACGGCGTCGCGCTTCAGGACGATCACCAGGCGCTGGCCGGTCCGCGACGAGGTCTCGTCACGGACGTCGGCGATGCCGCCGATCTTCCCGTCCTTCACCAGGTCCGCGATCTTCTGCGCCAGGTTGTCGGGGTTGGTCTGGTACGGAAGCTCCGTCACCACCAGGCACTGGCGGTTCTGGATCTCCTCGACCTCCACCACCGCGCGCATCGTGATGGAGCCGCGACCGGTCCGGTACGCCTCCTCGATGCCCTTGCGGCCCACCACCAGGGCGCCCGACGGGAAGTCCGGCCCCTTGATCCGCTCGAGGAGCGCGTCCAGCAGCTCCTCGTGCGAGGCCTCCGGGTGCTCCAGCGCCCACTGCGCACCGGCCGCGACCTCGCGCAGGTTGTGCGGCGGGATGTTGGTGGCCATGCCGACCGCGATACCGGCGCTGCCGTTGACCAGCAGGTTCGGGAAGCGCGCCGGCAGGACCGTCGGCTCCTGGTTGCGGCCGTCGTAGTTGTCCGTGAAGTCGACGGTCTCCTCGTCGATGTCCCGGAGCATCTCCATGGCCAGCGGCATCAGCTTGCACTCGGTGTAGCGCATCGCGGCCGCCGGGTCGTTGCCCGGGGAACCGAAGTTGCCGTTGCTGTCCACCAGCGGCATGCGCATCGACCACGGCTGGGCCAGGCGGACCAGGGCGTCGTAGATCGAGGAGTCACCGTGCGGGTGGTAGGTGCCCATGACGTCACCGACGACGCGGGCGCACTTGTAGAAGCCCTTCTCGGGCCGGTAGCCGCCGTCGTACATCGCGTACAGCACACGGCGGTGCACCGGCTTGAGGCCGTCCCGTACGTCGGGCAGCGCACGCGAGACGATGACGGACATCGCGTAGTCGAGGTAGGAGCGCTGCATCTCCGTCTCGAGCCCGACGGGCTCGATCCGCAGCACGGGCTGGTCCTCCGCGGGCATCTCTGCGGTGGGGGTGGTTTCGTCGGCCATTGCTGGTCAGAAGTCCTTTCAGGCGGTCAGCTGAGACCGACTCAGATGTCGAGGAACCGAACGTCCTTGGCGTTGCGCTGGATGAAGGAGCGCCGGGCCTCGACGTCCTCACCCATCAGCACCGAGAAGAGGTCGTCGGCCTGCGCCGCGTCGTCCAGGGTGACCTGGCCGAGCACGCGGTGGTCCACGTCCATGGTGGTGACGCGCAGCTCCTCGGCGTTCATCTCGCCCAGACCCTTGAAGCGCTGGATCGAGTCTTCCTTGATCCGCTTGCCGTTCTGCTTGCCGAGCTCGACCAGGGCGTCGCGCTCACGGTCCGAGTAGGCGTACTCGAAGTCGTCCCGGCCCCACTTGATCTTGTACAGCGGCGGGCGGGACAGGTACACGTGACCCGCCTCCACCAGCGGCCGCATGAAGCGGAACAGGAAGGTCAGCAGCAGGGTGTTGATGTGCTGGCCGTCGACGTCGGCGTCCGCCATCAGGATGATCTTGTGATAGCGGAGCTTCTCGATGTCGAAGTCCTCGTGCACACCCGTACCGAAGGCACTGATCAGCGCCTGGACCTCGGTGTTCTGCAGGATCTTGTCGATGCGCGCCTTCTCGACGTTCAGGATCTTGCCGCGGATCGGCAGGATGGCCTGGTACATCGGGTTGCGGCCGGACTTCGCCGAACCGCCGGCGGAGTCGCCCTCGACGATGAAGATCTCGCACTTCGTCGGGTCGTTCGACTGGCAGTCGGACAGCTTGCCCGGCAGCGAGGCGCTCTCCAGCAGACCCTTGCGACGGGTCAGGTCGCGGGCCTTGCGGGCCGCGACGCGGGCCGTGGCCGCCTGGATCGACTTGCGGACGATGTCCGCCGCCTCGACCGGGTTGCGGTCGAACCAGTCGTTGAGGTGCTCGTGCACGACCTTCTGCACGAAGGTCTTCGCCTCCGTGTTGCCCAGCTTGGTCTTCGTCTGGCCCTCGAACTGCGGCTCGCCCAGCTTGATCGAGATGATCGCCGTCAGACCCTCGCGGATGTCCTCGCCCGCGAGGTTGTCGTCCTTCTCGCGCAGCAGCTTCTTGTCGCGCGCGTACCGGTTGACCAGACCCGTCAGAGCCGCACGGAAGCCCTCCTCGTGCGTACCGCCCTCGTGCGTGTGGATCGTGTTCGCGAAGGAGTAGACACCCTCCGTGTACTGCGAGTTCCACTGCATCGCGATCTCGACCGAGAGCATCCGCTCCTTGTCCTCGGCCTCGACGTCGATGACGGTCGGGTGGATCATCTCGCCCTTGCGCGAGTTGAGGTACTTCACGAAGTCGACGATGCCGCCCTCGTAGTGGTACTTCACCGTGCGCGCGGCGGGCTCGGACGCCTCCGCGTCCGGGTCGTCGGCGCCGACCGTGGCCTTCGCCGACTCGCGCTCGTCGGTCAGCGTCAGGGTCAGGCCCTTGTTCAGGAAGGCCATCTCCTGGAAGCGCCGCGAGAGCGTCTCGAAGGAGTAGTCGGTCGTCTCGAAGATGTCGGGGTCGGCCCAGAACGTCACGGTCGTACCGTGATCGCCGGTCTCCTCGTTCTTCGCCAGCGGGGCCGTCGGCACGCCGAGCTTGTAGTCCTGGGTCCAGCGGTAGCCGTCGCGCTTGACCTCGACCGCGACCTTCGTCGACAGCGCGTTCACCACGGACACACCCACACCGTGCAGACCGCCGGAGACCGCGTAACCGCCGCCGCCGAACTTGCCGCCCGCGTGCAGGACCGTGAGGACGACCTCGACCGCGGGCTTGCCCTCGGACGGCACGATGTCGACCGGGATGCCGCGGCCGTTGTCGACGACGCGCACGCCGCCGTCGGCCAGGATCGTCACGTCGATCGTGTCCGCGTGCCCGGCCATGGCCTCGTCGACGGAGTTGTCCACGACCTCCTGCACGAGGTGGTGCAGGCCGCGCTCACCGGTCGAGCCGATGTACATACCCGGCCGCTTGCGGACCGCATCCAGGCCCTCGAGGACCTGGATGGCACTGGCGTCGTAATTCTTCTCGTTGGAGTCGCCGGAATCGGCCACGAAGCGCCCTTTCTGGCACAGCGCAGCCCGTACTCCGGACCAGCGTGTGCGCCGGAGGAGCGGCCGCGTCGATCTGCGTTGTCTGCGTGATCCCGCGATCGGGCGGGATTTCCTTCAGTCTACCGGTACCACCGACATGAATGGGGGTTTGCCGGTACCTGAGTCCGCATGTGCCGCCCTGAACCTCCACCTTCCGACTCCCCATATCCGGGACGGGGCTCAAAGAGGCTCACACGGGCATCCAGCGCTTCGGCCTGTCAACCTCCCACTACCGTGAGGGACACCACCCGCCCAACCCAGCCCCACCGACCCAAACCCAGCCACCGCCAGGCCCGAACCCAGCCCCCGCCGGCCCGAACCCAGCCCCGCCGGCCCGAACCCAGCCCCGTCGGCGTTTGAGGCGCGGGGCCCGGGGCGGAGCCCCGATCTTTGACCCCCGCCCGGCAATCCACACCAGCCGGACCGATCCAGCCCCGCCAGCACCAATCCAGCCCCGCCGGCGTTTGAGGCGCGGGGTCCGGGGCGGAGCCCCGATCTTTGACCCCCGCCCGGCAATCCACACCAGCCGGACCGATCCAGCCCCGCCAGCACCAA
>NZ_JBVJFA010000005.1:0-118488 GCF_055588085.1 Streptomyces sp. NPDC046303 | reverse complement strand
ACCAATCCAGCCCCGCCGGCGTTTGAGGCGCAGGGTCCGGGGCGGAGCCCCGATCTTTGACCCCCGCCCGCCTAACCCACACCAGCCAAACCAATCCAGCCCCGCCAGCACCAATCCAGCCCCGCCGGCGTTTGAGGCGCAGGGTCCGGGGCGGAGCCCCGATCCTTGAGCCCCGCCGGCGCGACCCACACCAGCCGGCACCAATCCAGCCCCGCCGGCGTTTGAGGCGCGGGGTCGGGGGCGGAGCCCCGGGTCCCGGCGCAGCCGGGCTCACCCCCGCGCGGCGAGCTACCCGTACGTGTCCCCAGGCCCGGTACTCCCCGGCGCCCGCCACGGCCCGTACCCACCCGACCGCCCACCCCCAGGCCCCCGCACCTGAATCATCCGCACGGTCCCCTGCCCCAGATCCGCGTTCAGCCGCGCGACCAACTGCGGAGCCAGCAGCTTCAGCTGCGCCGCCCACGCCGAGGAATCGCACCGGACCAGCAGCTCCCGGTCCTCGTACCGCTCCGGCACACAGTGCGCCGCGATGTCCGGACCGACGATCTCCGGCCAGCGTTCCATCACGCCCGCCACCGCCATCGGCATCTCCCAGCCGCGCTCCGTGCGCAACCGGTCCAGCGCCGCCATCAACGGCATCGGATCCCGCCCGTCCGCACGCGCACCCGACCGCAGCCCCGGACCCTGCTGCCGCTTCTTGCCGCCCGCCGCGTTGCCCCGGGCCCGCGCCTGCTCCCGCGCCGCGGCCAGCGCCTGCCGCGCCAGATCGACCCCGGAGGGCTCCGGCGCCCTGCGGGCCTCGCCGCGCGCCCGCGCCTCCTGGCCCCGCTCGCCGTTCTGATCGCTCACAGCCGGGTCACCTCACCGCCGGACACCCCGAACCGCGCCCCCACCAACACACCCGGAACGTCATCGTCCACCGCCGCCGTCACCAGCACCTGCTCACCCGGCGCCACCAGCTCGGCCAGCCGCTCCCGCCGTCGCGCGTCCAGCTCCGCGAACACGTCGTCCAGGATCAGCACCGGCTCCGCGCCCTCCGAGCGCAGCAGCTCGTACGAGGCGAGCCGCAGGGCCAGCGCGTACGACCACGACTCCCCGTGGCTCGCGTACCCCTTCGCCGGCAGCTCCCCCAGCCGCAGCAGCAGGTCGTCGCGGTGCGGACCCACCAGCGTCACGCCCCGCTCGATCTCCTGCTTGCGCACCTCCGCCAGGGCCGCCAGCAGCACCTCGTAGATCGCCTCGCGGCTGCGCGCCGCCCCGCTGTCCACCGGCTCGCCCGCCGAGGACTTGTACGAGAGCCCCAGCGGCCCGCCGCCGGGCGCGAGCTGCTCGTACGCCTTGTCCGCCAGCGGCAGCAGCGTCGCGATCAGATCCAGCCGCTGCGCCAGCAGCTCGGCGCCCGCGCGCGCCAGATGCTGGTCCCACACGTCCAGCGTCGACAGGTCCATGGACCGGCCGCCGTGCCGGCGGGCCATCGCCGCCGACTTCAGCAGGGTGTTGCGCTGCTTCAGCACCCGCTCGTAGTCCGAGCGGACCGCCGCCATCCGCGGGGAGCGGGCGGTGACCAGCTCGTCCAGGAACCGGCGCCGCTCACCCGGGTCGCCCTTCACCAGGGCCAGGTCCTCCGGCGCGAACAGCACCGTCCGTACGATCCCCAGTACGTCCCGGGGCCTGACCTGCGAGGACCGGTTGATCCGGGCCCGGTTCGCCCGGCCGGGGTTCAGCTCCAGCTCGACCAGCTGCTGGCGCTCGCCCTGGGTGACGGCGGCCCGGATGATCGCCCGGTCCGCGCCCATCCGTACGAGCGGCGCGTCCGAGGAGACCCGGTGGCTGCCCAGCGTCGACAGGTAGCCGATCGCCTCGACGAGGTTCGTCTTCCCCTGGCCGTTGGGACCGACGAAAGCCGTGACGCCCGGGTCGAGGGGGACCTCGGCCCGGGCGTACGAGCGGAAGTCGGCCAGCGAGAGATGCGAAACATGCATACGGCGCCGACCTCCCCCGGCTTCCTGCTTGCTCTGTGTGGTGCTGCTTGTGTCTGTTCCCGACTACTTCTTCTCGACCGCGTGGCCACCGAACTGGTTGCGCAGCGCGGCGATCATCTTCATCTGCGGGGAGTCGTCCTGGCGCGACGCGAACCGCGCGAACAGCGAGGCGGTGATCGCGGGAAGCGGAACCGCGTGGTCGATCGCCGCCTCCACCGTCCAGCGGCCCTCGCCCGAGTCCTGCGCGAAGCCGCGCAGCTGCTCGAGGTGCTCGTCCTCGTCGAGGGCGTTCACGGCCAGGTCCAGCAGCCAGGAACGGATGACCGTGCCCTCCTGCCAGGAGCGGAAGACCTCGCGGACGTCGGTGACCGAGTCCACCTTCTCCAGGAGCTCCCAGCCCTCGGCGTAGGCCTGCATCATGGCGTACTCGATGCCGTTGTGGACCATCTTCGCGAAGTGGCCCGCACCGACCTTGCCGGCGTGCACGGCGCCGAAGTCACCCTCGGGCTTGAGGGCGTCGAAGATCGGCTGGACCCGCCCCACGTGGTCCTTCTCGCCGCCGTACATCAGCGCGTAGCCGTTCTCCAGGCCCCACACACCGCCGGACACGCCGCAGTCGACGAAGCCGATGCCCTTGGCCGCCAGCTCCTTGGCGTGCTTCTCGTCATCGGTCCAGCGGGAGTTGCCGCCGTCGACGACGATGTCGCCGATCGAGAGCAGCTCGGCGAGCTCGTCGATCGTGGACTGGGTGGCGGCACCGGCCGGGACCATCACCCACACCACGCGGGGGGCCGGCAGGCTGTCCACAAGCTCCCGCAGGCTGTGGACATCCGCGAGGTCCGGGTTGCGGTCGTATCCGATGACGGTGTGGCCTGCGCGGCGGATGCGCTCGCGCATGTTGCCGCCCATCTTGCCGAGACCGACGAGACCAAGCTCCATCAGGTGGTTCCTTAAGCGTTGTGGCCGTCTTTGCCGGGGCCTCCTGCTTCCCGGAGGACATCCCAGGCCCCGAGCCTACGCCCGGCCGGGCCGCCGGGCTCCACGGGGCGCGCATGCCCCCGGGCGGCGGGAGAAACGCGGTCAGGCCCGGTCTCGCGGGGCGCGAAACCGGGCCTGACCTGCGAAGAATCAGCCGGAGAGGCGTACCGGCATGATCAGGTACTTGTACGCCTCGTCGGCCTCGGCGTCGACCGCCGGGCGGCCGCTGAGCAGCGCCGGCTTGGTCGACGTGGTGAAGCTGAGCTGCGCGGCGGGCGAGTCGATCGCGCTCAGGCCGTCGAGCAGGAAGGTCGGGTTGAAGGCGATCGAGATGTCGTCGCCCTCGAGCTTGGCGTCGACGCGCTCCACAGCCTGTGCATCGTCGGAGGAACCGGCCTCGAGGATCAGCACGCCCTGTTCGAAGCTCAGGCGGACCGGGGTGTTGCGCTCGGCGACGAGGGCCACGCGCTTGACGGCCTCGACGAACGGGGCGGTCTCGATCACGGCGATGGAGTTGAACTCCGTCGGGAACAGCGTGCGGTACTTCGGCAGGTCGCCCTCGAGGAGGCGGGTGGTGGTGCGGCGGCCGGCGCCCTCGAAACCGATCAGGCCCTCACCGGCGCCGGAGCCGGACAGCGCCAGGGTGACGGTGTCACCGCTGGTCAGGGACTTGGCGGTGTCGAGGAGCGTCTTCGCGGGCACCAGGGCCACGGCGGAGGCGTCCGGGTTCTCCGGCTTCCACAGGAACTCGCGGACCGCGAAGCGGTAGCGGTCGGTGGAGGCCAGGGTGACGCGGTCGCCCTCGATCTCGATGCGGACACCGGTCAGCACGGGCAGCGTGTCGTCACGGCCGGCGGCGATGGCGACCTGGGCGGCGGCGGAGGCGAAGACCTCGCCGGGCACGGTGCCGGTCGCGGTCGGCATGACGGGCAGCGCCGGGTACTCCTCCACAGGCAGGGTGTGGAGGGTGAACCGCGAGGAGCCGCAGACCACGGTCGCCCGTACACCGTCTGTGGAAATCTCCACCGGGCGGTTGGGGAGGGCGCGGCAGATGTCGGCGAGCAGCCGGCCGGAGACGAGGACGGTGCCGTCCTCCTCGACGTCCGCCTCGACGGAGACGCGGGCCGAGACCTCGTAGTCGAAGCCGGAGAGGCTGAGGGTGCCTTCCTCGGCCTTCAGCAGCAGGCCCGCGAGAACGGGCACCGGCGGCCGGGCCGGGAGGCTACGGGCCGCCCAGGCCACCGCCTCCGCGAGTACGTCGCGCTCCACCCGGATCTTCACCGGAACCGCCTCCTGCTGTTGCTCGCTCGTCTGCCGGCCTTCGTCGTCGGCTCGTCGATGGCTCGAGTGCCGGGGACCAGTCTGACGTACGGCGCCGACAGTCGGTGCGGCTGGCGGTCAAGTCGGGAGCGGAGCGGCGGGACGGCCGCCCACCGAGTTGTGCACAGGACCTGCTTGAAAACCGAAACCGGGCTCACTCTCTATGGGGGTAGTAGTAGGGCCTGTGGAAACGGTGGATAACCCCGTTTTCGCTGGTCAGACAGCGTTTTTTATCCCCACACCCTGTGGGTGGCACCGGTGGACAACACGGTGTCGCTGTGGAGAACAAAAACTTCTGCACAGGCCGTCCCCAGACGACCTCGACTACTCCACAGGTGTGTCCCCAGCTTTTCCCCAGTACTCCACAGCCCAAACGTCCACCTCCGTGTGACCGCTTTCACTCGGGGCGGTGAGAGGGGGTGGCGCGTTGCCGAACAGTGGACAACGGTGTGGAGAAGACAGCAGAACCTGTGCACAGCATCGGCGAACCTGTGGGTGGGTGGTGGACAACGCCGTGGACAGGGCTGTGGATGAAAAAACTGTCCACAGGCTGTGGATGACGCTTGCGCACAATTCCACAGCCTGCTGACCTGGTCTGATGATCGCTCACCCGGCACCCCTGTGGACAGATTGTGGGCGACCGTGGACGTCCCCAGGGTGTGGACGGCAGAAACTCGGTGAATCTGTGGATGAGTTGCTCCCGCGGGGGCGTATTCGAACAGGTCAGGGGCGCGCGGACGAAGAAGGGCGCCCCCGCTGTGGTCCGGGAGCGCCCTGTGGGTGGGTGTGAAGGATGTGCCGAAGAGCCCGGCAGAGGCTCGTGTCAGGCGTTCTTGATGCGGTTGGTGAGCTCCGTGACCTGGTTGTAGATGGAGCGGCGCTCCGCCATCAGGGCACGGATCTTGCGGTCCGCGTGCATGACCGTGGTGTGGTCGCGGCCGCCGAACTGGGCCCCGATCTTGGGCAGGGACAGGTCGGTGAGCTCCCGGCACAGGTACATGGCGATCTGCCGGGCGGTGACCAGGACCCGGCTGCGCGAGGAGCCGCACAGGTCGTCCACGGTGAGCCCGAAGTAGTCCGCGGTGGCCGCCATGATGTCGGTCGCCGTGATCTCCGGCGCGCTGTCCTCGCCGCCCGGGATCAGGTTCTTGAGGACGTCCTCGGTCAGTCCCAGGTCGACCGGCTGCCGGTTGAGGCTCGCGAAGGCCGTGACCCGGATCAGCGCACCCTCCAGCTCGCGGATGTTGCGCGAGATGCGGGAGGCGATGAACTCCAGTACCTCCGGCGGGGCGTTGAGCTGCTCCTGGACCGCCTTCTTGCGCAGGATCGCGATGCGGGTCTCCAGCTCGGGCGGCTGGACGTCGGTGATCAGGCCCCACTCGAAGCGGTTGCGGAGCCGGTCCTCCAGGGTGACGAGCTGCTTGGGCGGCCGGTCGGAGGAGAGCACGATCTGCTTGTTGGCGTTGTGGAGCGTGTTGAAGGTGTGGAAGAACTCCTCCTGCGTCGACTCCTTGCTCGCGAGGAACTGGATGTCGTCGACGAGCAGGATGTCCATCTCGCGGTAGCGCTTGCGGAACGCGTCGCCCTTGCCGTCGCGGATGGAGTTGATGAACTCGTTGGTGAACTCCTCGGAGCTCACGTACCGCACGCGGGTGCCGGGGTAGAGGCTCCGCGCGTAGTGCCCGATGGCGTGCAGCAGGTGCGTCTTGCCGAGGCCCGACTCCCCGTAGATGAAGAGCGGGTTGTACGCCTTCGCCGGCGCCTCGGCGACGGCCACCGCAGCGGCGTGCGCGAAGCGGTTCGATGCGCCGATGACGAAGGTGTCGAAGAGGTACTTGGGGTTCAGCCGGGCGGTCGGCTCGAGCGGGCCGGAGCTGGAGCCGCCGGACGGAGCCGGCGCGGTCGAGGGCCGGCCGGGTGCCTGGCGCGGCGCGGGCTGCTCGTACTGCTGCTGCTCGTACTGACGTGACGGGTGGTTCTTGTGCTGCTGCTGGGACTCGTACGGGGACTGCTCGTACTGCTGCTGCTCGTAGGAGCCCTGGTCGTAGGCCGGGGGCTCGGACTGCTGGAGGTAGCCCGGCTGCGGGGAGGCGTACGGGTCGCGCTCGGGGAAGCCGCCGAGGCGGGGCTGCTGCCAGCCGTAGTCGTCCTGCTGGCCGCCCCGGGGCCAGGCGCCGGGCTCGGGGCGCGGCTGCTGGTAGTCCGGGTAGGCGGGGCGGGCGGTGGGGAGCTGGTCGTCGGAAGCACCGCCCGGGCCACCCGGGCCACCGGTGCCGCCGCCGGGTCGCTGACCGGGGTACGGCTCGTACGCGCCCTGCTGCTGGGTGGTCGGGGCCGGGGCGGGCTCGCCGGCGGAGTCGTCCACGGTGATGGCGATGCGGATGGGGCGGCCGCACTCGCGGCTGAGCGCGTCGCTGATCAGCGGCGCGAGGCGGCCTTCGAGGACGCGCTTTCCCCATTCATTGGGGACGGCGAGCAGTGCGGTGTCGGCGACGAGTGCCAGGGGCTGGCAGCGCTCGACCCACTGCTTGTCTTTCGGTTCGATCCCCGGCTGTCCCTCCCCGAGGAGCTTTTCGAGCACCCTTGGCCACACTGCGGCAAGATCGGCAGGTACGTCAGCCACAGAGCACGCTCTCTCACAGGGGTCCCACGAATGTGTGGTTCTTTGGGACGGTCGGGACAAAAAAATCCGGGATCAGGCAACGGTAGTCAGGCCAGCGGGTACGGTTCAAGTCGTTGTCCACAGCCTGTGCACAGTGTGGGGCAGCGTCGGCTCGGTTTGACCGGATGGCGTAGCCGCGCGTACCGTAACGAGGTCGAGTTGTCGATGGCTGCTGCCGCCTGCCTACCGATGGGCGAAGATCACTGGTTGTGATCGTTTAGCGGTGCCACTCGGGCGAACACGCGAGTTTCCTCGTGGGCGCACGGTGACAGCCAGGCGATGTCCCGCCACAACGATTCATTATCTGGAGCCCCCGAGTGAGCAAGCGCACCTTCCAGCCGAACAACCGCCGTCGTGCCAAGACCCACGGCTTCCGCCTGCGGATGCGTACCCGTGCCGGTCGCGCGATCCTCGCGAACCGTCGTGGCAAGGGCCGCGCCGCCCTTTCCGCGTAACCACACGCAGGTCGTGACGTCGTGCTGTCTCCCGAGAATCGGCTGAGGCGGCGCGAGGACTTCGCGAGCGCGGTACGCCGAGGTCGTCGGGCTGGTCGCCCGCTCCTCGTCGTCCACCTACGTACAAGCGGTGCAACGGACCCGCACGAGTCGGGGGAGATCGATCCCTCGACGCGTGCGGGTTTCGTCGTCAGCAAGGCTGTCGGCAACGCCGTCATACGTAACCGGGTCAAGCGCCGTCTGCGCCATCTCGTCCGGGAGCGGCTGTCCCAGCTGCCCGCCGGTAGCCTGGTGGTGGTACGAGCGTTGCCCGGAGCGGGTGATGCCGGCCCCGACGAACTGGCCCGGGACCTGGATGCCGCTCTGGTGCGGCTCCTGGGAGGCGTGGCTCGATGAAGTACCCGCTGCTCGCTTTGATCAAGCTGTACCAGTGGACGATCAGTCCGCTGCTCGGGCCGGTGTGCCGCTACTACCCCTCGTGCTCGCACTACGGGTACACGGCCATCGACCGGCATGGTGCGGTGAAGGGGACGGCTCTGACCGCCTGGCGGATCCTGCGGTGCAATCCGTGGTCCCCGGGTGGTGTGGACCATGTCCCACCTCGTAAACGCCCGCGTTGGCACGAGCAGCTGCGCAGTGCGTTGCGTAGATCTCGCAATGCTCAAGGAGCCTGATTAGTGGACACGATTGCCAGTCTGTTCAGCTTTATCACCACACCCGTTTCGTGGATCATCGTCCAGTTCCACAAGCTGTACGGGGCGATCTTCGGTGCGGACAGTGGGTGGGCCTGGGGCCTGTCCATCGTGTCCCTGGTGATCTTGATTCGCATCTGCCTGATCCCGCTCTTCGTGAAGCAGATCAAGGCGACGCGCGGCATGCAGGCGCTCCAGCCGAAGATGAAGGCGATCCAGGAGCGCTACAAGAACGACAAGCAGCGTCAGTCCGAAGAGATGATGAAGCTGTACAAGGAGACGGGTACCAACCCGCTCTCCTCGTGCCTTCCGATCCTGGCGCAGTCCCCGTTCTTCTTCGCGCTCTACCACGTGCTGTCGAGCATCGCCAGCGGCAAGGAGATCGGCGAGATCGACGGGCCGCTGCTCGCCAGCGCCCGTGAGGCCCACATCTTCGGCGCGCCGCTCGCGGCGACGTTCACGGACAGCGCGGCGAAGGTCGCGGCCCTGGACGCCTCGATCACCGATGTGCGTGTCGTCACCGCCATCATGATCATCCTGATGTCGCTGTCGCAGTTCTACACCCAGCGCCAGCTGATGCAGAAGAACGTCGACCTCTCGGTCAAGACGCCGTTCATGCAGCAGCAGAAGATGCTGATGTACATCTTCCCCGTGATCTTCGCGGTCATGGGCATCAACTTCCCCGTCGGTGTCCTCGTCTACTGGCTGACCACGAACGTGTGGACCATGGGTCAGCAGATGTACGTGATCAACCAGAACCCGACGCCGGGCAGCAAGGCCCAGGACCAGTACCTGACCCGTCTGCTGAAGCACGTCAGCTCGCACGGCGACGTCAAGGGCCGGGGCAAGAAGAAGGTCGTGGCGGCGATCGTGGCAAAGGGCCCGGACCGCAACGACAACGAGCGCAAGTTCATCTCCGCGCTGACCAAGCAGGGCATGGCCGCTCAGGCGGACGGCTCGGTGATCAAGAGTTCTGACGCGACCGTCGATTCGGACGCGGCGAGCGGTGGTGTCGCCACGAAGCGGCAGCAGCCCAAGCGGCAGACGAAGTCGAAGCGCCAGACGCCCCCCAGCAAGCCCTCCAAGAAGTAAGAAGGAGTCCCTCCCGTGACGGAAGGCACCACCACCGCCGCCGCTGAGAGTGGCGACACCCTGACCCGCCTCGAGCAGGAGGGTGAGATCGCGGCCGACTACCTTGAGGGTCTGCTGGACATCGCCGACCTCGACGGCGACATCGACATGGACGTCGAGGCCGACCGGGCCGCGGTGTCGATCGTCAGCGACTCGGCCAGCCGTGACCTGCAGAAGCTCGTGGGCCGTGACGGTGAGGTCCTGGAGGCTCTGCAGGAGCTGACCCGCCTCGCCGTGCACCGCGAGACCGGGGACCGCAGCCGGCTGATGCTGGACATCGCCGGGTTCCGCGCGAAGAAGCGCGAGGAGCTGGCGGCGCTCGGTGCCCAGGCCGCGGCGGACGTGAAGGCGTCCGGCGAGCCCCTGAAGCTGGCCCCGATGACCCCGTTCGAGCGCAAGGTCGTCCACGACGCCGTGGCGGCCGCCGGTCTGCGGAGCGAGTCCGAGGGCGAGGAGCCGCAGCGCTTCGTCGTCGTGCTCCCGGCCTGACCGGTAGAGAGAGTGTTCGGCCCCGTCTGTGTCGCAGACGGGGCCGAAGTTTGTCAGCCTGGCATGTGAACGACGCGCCATCTTGAAGACGTGGTTCTTCAGAACCATGCGGTACGGAAGGGACGGTCCCCGTGACGGAGGCAGCTGAGCTTCCCCCGGCGCCTGAAGAGGCGCGCGCGGTGTTCGGTGAGTATTTCCCGGAAGCTGTGCGCTACGCGGAGCTGCTGGCCGATGCGGGAGTGAAGCGGGGCCTGATCGGGCCGCGTGAGGTGCCGCGGCTGTGGGAGCGGCATCTGCTGAACTGCGCCGTGCTGTCGGAGGTGGTTCCCCAGGGAGTCACCGTGTGCGATGTGGGCTCGGGTGCGGGTCTGCCCGGTATCCCGCTGGCGCTGGTGCGGCGTGATCTGAAGATCACGCTGCTCGAGCCGCTGCTGCGGCGGACGAACTTCCTCCAGGAAGCCGTGGAGCTGCTGGGCCTGGACCACGTCACGGTGGTGCGTGGACGGGCAGAGGAGGTCCTCGGCAAGGTGCAGCCGGTGCACGTGGTGACGGCGCGGGCGGTGGCTCCGCTGGACCGGCTGGCCGGCTGGGGCGTGCCGCTGCTGCGCCCGTACGGGGAGATGCTGGCGCTCAAGGGCGACACCGCCGAGGAGGAGCTGGTGTCGGCGAAGACCGCCCTGGCGAAGCTCGGTGTGGTGAAGACCTCGGTCCTGCACGTCGGTAAGGGTGTGGTGGACCCCCTGTCGACGGTGGTGCGCGTGGAGGTCGGTGAGAGCCCCGGCGGGGTGAGGTTCGCGGCCAAGCGGGCTAAGGCGGCCCGGGTGGGGCGCACGCGTCGGCGTCGCTGAATCCCCAATCGCGGGTTCTGCGGGAGATTTCGCCTGCGTTGGGCCCTATAGGTATGGATTTCGGAGTGTCGTAGCGGCGCGCAGTCTTCCCCCGGGCATCGTGTTTCACGTGAAACGTCGCTCTCTGCTGCACGGAATCATCAGCCGCGGTCGTGCGGCTGCGTCCCCCCGCACGCGCAAGGATGCGAGGGGGACGGAGTTGTCCACATCGGTGGATTCATCCACAGGAGTACGGGCCCCGCTGGTTCGCGACCCCGGTGACATGGCAGGCTCTGTTCATCGCGAGCCTGATGTCGAGGAGAGTGACACCGTGCGGTCCGACGCCAACCTCGCGGGGCCGATGGCCGATCCGGTCCCCGGTCCCCGCTCTGAATCGGCGGGAGACGATGTTTCACGTGAAACATCGCCTCCTCCCCTTGTAGACAACGACACCCCCATCGGCCGAGCCGCCCAGCTGGCGGTCGAGGCGCTGGGACGCGCCGGCGAGGGCCTGCCCCGCCCGGAGCAGACCCGGGTCATCGTGGTCGCCAACCAGAAGGGCGGCGTGGGCAAGACCACGACGACCGTGAATCTGGCGGCCTCGCTGGCGCTCCACGGAGCGCGGGTCCTGGTGGTCGACCTCGACCCGCAGGGCAATGCCTCCACGGCCCTGGGTATCGACCACCACGCGGACGTGCCGTCCATCTACGACGTGCTGGTGGACAGCAGGCCGCTCCTGGAGGTCGTCCAGCCCGTGGTGGATGTGGAGGGGCTCTTCTGCGCTCCGGCCACGATCGACCTGGCGGGTGCGGAGATCGAGCTGGTATCGCTGGTGGCCCGTGAGAGCCGGCTGCAGCGGGCCATCCAGGCGTACGAGCAGCCGCTCGACTACATCCTGATCGACTGCCCGCCTTCGCTGGGACTGCTGACGGTCAACGCCCTGGTGGCGGGCGCGGAGGTGCTGATCCCGATCCAGTGCGAGTACTACGCGCTGGAGGGCCTGGGGCAGCTGCTGCGCAATGTCGATCTGGTGCGGGCCCACCTGAACCCGGCGCTGCACGTGTCGACGATCCTGCTGACGATGTACGACGGCAGGACCCGGCTGGCCTCGCAGGTGGCGGACGAGGTGCGCAGTCACTTCGGCAAGGAGGTGCTGCGGACGAGCATCCCGCGGTCGGTGCGCATCTCCGAGGCGCCGAGCTATGGGCAGACGGTGCTCACGTACGACCCGGGTTCCAGCGGTTCGCTCTCCTATCTGGAGGCGGCGCGGGAGATCGCGTTTCGTGGGGTCGGAATGCAGTACGACGCCCGGCAAGCCCATCTGGGCGCGGGTGTGAACAGCACGCAGAGTGTGGCGGAGGGGATCCAGTGAGCGAGCGACGTAGAGGTTTGGGGCGGGGGCTCGGTGCGCTGATTCCGGCGGCTCCGCAGGAGAAGACACCGCCGGTGGCCGGCGGCGGGTCGACGTCTCCGTCGGCGGTGCCGGTGATGACCTCGGAGCGCGGGATCGCGGCGGCGAAGCTGGCCTCGCTCGCGCAGGCCGATGTTTCACGTGAAACATTCGCGGTGGCGCCGGCGAGCGAGCCGGTGACGGCGGCGCCGGAGGCCAATGGGGTGGCCGGGGCGACGTTCGCGGAGCTTCCGATGGACGCGATCACGCCGAACCCGCGGCAGCCGCGCGAGGTGTTCGACGAGGACGCGCTCGCCGAGCTGGTGACCTCCATCCAGGAGGTGGGTCTTCTGCAGCCGGTGGTGGTGAGGCAGGCGACCCCCGGCCGCTATGAGCTGATCATGGGTGAGCGGCGCTGGCGGGCCTGCCGGGAGGCCGGTCTCGAGAGCATTCCGGCGATCATCCGGGCGACGGATGACGAGAAGCTGCTGCTGGACGCGCTGCTGGAGAACCTGCACCGGGCGCAGCTGAATCCGCTGGAGGAGGCTGCGGCGTACGACCAGCTCCTCCAGGACTTCAACTGCACGCACGACCAGTTGGCGGACCGGATCGGCCGTTCGCGTCCTCAGGTGTCGAACACGCTCCGGCTGCTGAAGCTGTCGCCGTCGGTGCAGCGCCGGGTGGCTGCGGGTGTGCTGTCGGCGGGACATGCGCGGGCGCTGCTGTCGGTGGAGGACTCCGAGGAGCAGGACCGCCTGGCGCACCGGATCGTGGCCGAGGGGCTGTCGGTGCGTGCGGTGGAGGAGATCGTGACGCTGATGGCGTCGGAGCCCTCCAGTGCCGTGAAGCCGAAGGGTCCGCGTGCGGGTGCCCGGGTGGCTCCGGCGCTCAGCGAGCTGGCGACGAGGCTGTCGGACCGGTTCGAGACGCGGGTGAAGGTCGACCTGGGTCAGAAGAAGGGCAAGATCACCGTCGAGTTCGCTTCGATGGAGGATCTGGAACGGATTCTGGGGACGCTGGCGCCGGGCGAGGGCCGGGTGCTGGAGCAGGGTCTGTCCGGGGAGTGACCCCGGGGCCGCCGAGGGGCGGACCGCGACGGTGACCGCCGGCGCGGTCCGCCCCTTCGTCGTCCTGCCGGAGCTGTCCCTGTCGAAACAACGGGAGCCAGTGGCTACCATGCGTTCATGGGTCGTCGGCTGGTACCGCTCACGCTGGACAACCTCCAGGATCTGCCGCGTCGTTGCCGGTCCTGTGTGTTCTGGGAGCTCGATCCGGTCAGCGGCGAGGCCGCCGTGAAGGCGGGTACGCCGGCGCTGGAGAAGGAGGCGTGGATCTCCGCCGTCCTCCTGGAGTGGGGATCGTGCGGCCGGGTGGTCTACGTGGACGAGGTTCCCGTGGGCTTCGTGCTGTACGCACCGCCGGCGTACGTACCGCGGGCCACCGCGTTTCCGACCAGTCCGGTGTCACCGGACGCCGTGCAGCTGATCACTGCATGGATCATGCCGGGATATCAGGGCCAGGGCCTCGGCCGGGTCATGGTCCAGACGGTGGCGAAGGACCTGCTGAGGCGGGGGTTCCGGGCGATCGAGGCGTTCGGGGACGCCCGCTGGGAAGGTCCGGCGTGTCTGCTCCCGGCGGACCACCTCCTCGCCGTGGGCTTCAAGACGGTCCGGCCGCACCCGGCGCATCCGCGGCTGAGGCTGGAGCTGCGTTCCACGCTGTCGTGGAAGGAAGACGTGGAGCTGGCGCTGGACCGGCTGCTGGGTGCGGCGCGCAAGGAGCCGGCGCTGCGCCCCCTGTGAGCCGGACAGCCGAACGGGGCCGCCCTCGAAAGGACGGCCCCGTCGGAACAGATGGATCGTCAGGCGGTCTTGACCTGGACGAAGCCCTCCAGGTCGCGCAGGATGGCGGCCTTCGGCTTGGCACCCACGATGGTCTTGGCCACCTCGCCGCCCTGGTAGACGTTCAGGGTCGGGATGGACATGACGCCGTACTTGGCGGCCGTGGCCGGGTTCTCGTCGATGTTCAGCTTGACGATCTCGATCTGGTCGCCGTACTCGGCGGCGATGGCCTCGAGGGACGGCGCGATCTGGCGGCACGGTCCGCACCAGGCGGCCCAGAAGTCCACCAGTACGGGCTTGTCGCTCCTGAGGACCTCGGCGTCGAAGTCAGCGTCGGTCACGTTCTTGAGGGTGCCGGCCACAGCGGCCTCCTTCTTCTTCCTGCGGGGTGTGGGTGGGGCTGGTACGGGGGTCAGACGGTCGCGTGGGCCTTCTCGGCGTCCGCGAGGGCGGCGAGGAAGCGTTCGGCGTCCAGGGCGGCGGAGCAACCGGTGCCCGCGGCGGTGATGGCCTGACGGTAGGTGTGGTCCACGACGTCGCCGGCGCCGAAGACGCCGGTCACGCTGGTCCGGGTGGAGGGGGCGTCGACCTTGAGGTAGCCCTCTTCGTCGAGCTCCAGCTGGTCCTTGAACAGCTCGGTGCGCGGGTCGTGGCCGACGGCGATGAAGAGGCCGGTCACGGGCAGCGCGGAGGTCTCGCCGGTCTTGGTGTTGCGCAGGGTGAGACCGGAGAGCTTCTGCTCGCCGTGGATCTCGGCGACCTCGCTGTCCCAGGCGAACTTGATCTTCGGGTCGGCGAAGGCGCGGTCCTGCATGGCCTTCGAGGCGCGCAGGCTGTCGCGACGGTGGACGATCGTGACGGACTTGGCGAACCGGGAGAGGAAGGTCGCTTCCTCGATCGCGGTGTCGCCGCCGCCGACGACGGCGATGTCGTGGTCCTTGAAGAAGAACCCGTCGCAGGTGGCGCACCAGGAGACACCGCGGCCGGAGAGGGCGTCCTCGTTGGGCAGGCCGAGCTTGCGGTGCTGGGAGCCGGTGGTGACGATGACGGCCTTGGCGCGGTGGACGGTGCCGGCGGTGTCGGTGACGGTCTTGATGTCACCGGTGAGGTCCACGGAGACGACGTCGTCCGGCACCAGTTCGGCGCCGAAGCGCTCGGCCTGGCCGCGCATGTTGTCCATGAGGTCCGGTCCCATGATGCCGTCCTGGAACCCGGGGAAGTTCTCCACCTCGGTGGTGTTCATCAGCGCGCCGCCGGCGGTGACGGCACCTTCGAATACCAGGGGCTTGAGCGAAGCACGTGCGGTGTACAGGGCGGCGGTGTAGCCGGCCGGTCCGGATCCGATGATGATCACGTTTCGGACGTCGCTCACGGGTTTCTTCCTCGTCTCTGCGGACTGCGTGCTGCCTACCGGGGGCCGGTGCGGACTCTCACCCCACCCAACGGATCCTACGGCGCCTGCATTCCCCGACTGTCCCGGTGCGGGTCCCCGATGTGTCAGCTTCGGGCATAGGTGTTCGTGAGCAACACCCGTCCGGTGGTGGCCGGGGCGGTTTCGCAGCCGCTGTCCACGAGGTAGGCGTCCACGCGGGAGGCGTCGCCCGGGTGGGGCAGGACGAGCAGGAAGACGGGACTGCCCTGGTAGGAGCCGCGCTCGGCGGCGAGCGGGAGGTCCGAGCGGCCGGTCGCCTTCTGCACACAGGCCGGGACGGGGGCGGCCCGGCGGTCGTCGGGTGCGATCCCGGGCGCCTGAGGGCTGTTCTCCACCCCGTACGTGTTGTTCTGCTCCTCCGGGTCCGTACCCGTGGCCTTCCCGGAGGCGAGGAGGTGCCGGACCGTGTTCTGGAGGCCCTGGGCGGTGTAGGAGCCGTCGGCGGCGTGCGGCTGGGCGGCGGAGCTCGACGCGTCGCGGGCCGTCTGCGCGGGCGGGCCGGAGAAGTCGCCGAACAGGAAGATCCCGAGGGCGCAGGCCGCGGCTCCGGTCAGTCCCGCGAGCACGGCGATCCGGCGGCGGGCGCGGCGGCGGCCCGGGCCGGTTGGGCCGGTCGGGTGACCGGAGGGCCCGGCAGGCGGTGTTTCACGTGAAACATCGCGGTCGGCGGGGTGCGGACGGGGCGCCTGGGCCGCCCGGCGGACCGCGCCGGAGGCTGGGGGCGTCGTGGCGTCGAGCAGGGCCTCGGCGGCGAGGGCGGCGTCGATGCGGCCCGCGATGTCGGCGGGCATCCGGGTCGGTCCCGGGAGGGTGCCCAGCAGGGCCCGGATCTCCTCCAGGGAGGTGCGGACGTCGGCGCACAGCGCGCAGTCCCCGAGGTGGCGCCGGACTTCGGCGCTGCGGGCCGGGGAGAGCAGTCCTTCGGTCAGGTCGGAGATCTCCGAGACGTCCGGGTGCCGGATCGTGCCGGTCGTGCCGGTGCTGGGGCTCACGGTCGTCCACCTCCGCCCTTCACTGCGTCGGGGTCTGGCTGCCTGGGTTCTGCCGCTGGTGGGACGGCTGTGCCCGGCGTCCGGTTCCTTCCCCGCTCGACGTCGGTGTTATCCCCGGCATCGGTGCGCAGATGAGTGACCATCGGGAGCAATTTCGCCCGGCCGCGTGCGCAGCGGCTCTTCACGGTGCCGGTGGGGACGTCGAGGATCTCGGCGGCTTCGGCGACGGGGTATCCCTGCATGTCGACCAGGACCAGTGCGGCCCGCTGATCGGCCGGGAGGGTGCTGAGGGCGGCCAGGAGCTGGCGGTGGAGGTCCTGGCGTTCGGCTGGGGCCTCGGCGGACTCGTGGGGCTCCAGGAGGCGCTCCAGGCGCTCCGTGTCGTCGAGCGGCGAGGTCTTGCGGGAGGCGGCCTTGCGGGCGCGGTCCAGGCAGGCGTTGACGGTGATGCGGTGGAGCCAGGTGGTGACGGCGGATTCCCCGCGGAAGGTGTGGGCGGCCCGGTAGGCGGATACGAGCGCGTCCTGTACCGCGTCGGCGGCCTCTTCCCGGTCGCCGAGCGTCCGCAGCGCCACCGCCCACAGCCGGTCGCGGTGGCGCCGCACGAGCTCCCCGAAGGCCTCGGGGTCTCCGGCGGCGTGCAGCGCCAGGAGCTCCTGGTCGCTGTGGCTGCTCGCGGATCCGTCTGGCATCACACCCTGCTTCCTTCCGCGCCTTACGACGTCCCCGCGCGCGCGTGGGGCTCAGGAGCTGGGGCCCAGCACCCTGATCTCGCTGATGCCGCCCCGATAGCCGCCCGTGCCGTCGGAGGGCAGTTCGCTGACGTGGATCAGCAGGTAGCGGGTCCGGATCGGTGCGTCGAGCGTGGTCTGGAGCTTGCTCTCGGCGCGTCCCGATGCGATGACGCGCTGGGTGAAGCCGGCGATGGAGCCAGGGGTGGTGGCGTCAGGGGCCGCGGCGAGCACCTCGGCTGTCTGGCCTGCGAAGGACATGTCCACCTCGATGCCGGAAACGTCCTGCACCTTGCCCAGGTCGATGATGATGCCGCTGCCGTCGTTGTCCTGTTCCAGGTTGCCGAACTTGGCGTAGTTCACGTACCGGGGGGTGATCCACGCTGACGCGGGGTTGCCGTCGATGGTCTTCTCGGCGAGTTCCGGCTTGACCGAGTTCCCGAGGACCGAGGCGTGCTTGATCTCCAGAAGCTTGGCGGGGGCGGGTCCCTTCTGGGCGTCGTCGGACTCGGGCTGCGTGTGGTTCGGGCCGTTGGTGCCGCCGCTGTTGCGGTCCAGCAGGGTGTCGGCCAGCTGCCAGCTGCCGAGGCCGAGGGCGGCGATCAGCAGGGCGGCGACACCCCACTTGAGGGCGCGGCCGGTGCGGCTCTGCAGCGGGGGCGGCGGCGGGACGACCGCGGGCTGCGCCGTGGTCAGTCCAGGCTGCGCGGGGCGGCCGTAGCTCCCCTGCTGGTAGGTGGTGTGCTGGTACTCGGGCGGCGCGGTGAACGCGGGCTCCGGCGGCCGGATGCGCGGCATCGCGGCGACGGCCTTGGCCAGCTCCTCGGGGGTGGTGCAGGCGGGTTCCTGACGGGAGGCGGTGGCCCCGTCGTTGGCGAGGGCGCGCATGGCGAGCTCGCCCAGGCCCCGGTGGACGCCCGCGCGGACCTGGTCGGGGGCGATCAGGCCGACGCCCTTGGGCAGGCCGGCGAGGCCGTACGCGTCGCTCTCGTACGGCCAGCGCTGGGTGAGCGCGGCGTACAGGAGTGCGCCGATGGCCTCGGTGTCGGCGCGCTGCGGCGTTTCGCTGGTGATGCCGCGCAGGGCGGCGTTCACGGCGAGGCCGCGGATGCGGTACTGGCCGGTGGAGGTGCGCAGTATCGCGCTGGGCGTCAGACGCAGATGGGCGAGGCCCTCGCGGTGGGCCGCGGTCATGGCCTGGGAGACCTGGCTGACGAGCTGGTAGGCCTCGTGCGCCTCCAACGGGCCCGCGGCGAGGAGCGCGGTGAGTTCGGTGGCGTCGGGCAGCCATTCGTGGACGACGTAGACGAGGTCGTTCTCCTCCACGGCATCGAGCACCTGGACGAACCTGGGGTCGCCGAGCAGGGCGGAGGAGCGTGCGGCGGCCAGGACGGAACGGGCCCGCGGGTGGTCGGCGGGCAGCAGGTGGACGCCGACGGCCCGGCGCAGCTTCTCGTCCATCGCACGCCAGCTGCTGAAGCCGTCCACACGGGTGACGCACTCTTCGAGCCGGTAGCGTCTGGCGAGCTTGTGGCCGCTGTGGAGTTCCGGTGCGGCCGCGGGGGCCGCGGTCGTGCGTTCGCCGTCCTTTTCGGTCATGGGTCCGTCCGCGGCTCGTCCGTTCTGGGTGTCCACCCCGTCGGCCGTGGCCTTGTCCGCTGTCGCGGCCAGCGGCTTGTCGCCACTGGTGTCGGCCACGTCGACGGCAGCCGTGCTACGTTCCGCCACCGTCGTTCCCGCCTCCCCATCCGTTGCGCACTGTCGGCCAGTCTGCGAAGCCATGCCAATTGTGCCCACAGTCCGACGCTATGCACGACACACGAAAGGGGGCGACGGTTGTGCGCATCAGCGCCCCAGTCGTCCGCGGACCATACCGACCATCGAGTTGAGTTCTTCGATCCGCATCCGCTTGGCGGCGATGAGGAACACGGCTGCCAGGGCGATGCCTCCGGCCACGAGGGAGGCGGCGGAGCCGGCGGCTCCGCTGCCCAGCCACTGGGTGACCCCGTAAGCGGCGCCCCCGGCCGCGGCGGCCGCGGGCACGCAGGCGCCGGTGAGGCGGGCGTAGGTGCGCATCACGTGGGCACCGTCGAGGTCGCCGCCGAGGCGGGCCTTCAGGCGGCGCCAGGCCACTCCCACGCCGACGGCGTACCCGAGGCCGTACGCGGCGGCCATGCCGACGACGGCCCACCGGGCGGGGAGGAGGAAGAAGGAGGCCGCGGAGCCCGCCGCGTTGACGGCGGCGACGATGACGGTGTTGTAGAAGGGCGTCCGGGTGTCCTCGTAGGCGTAGAACCCGCGCAGGACCACGTACTGGACCGAGTACGGGATCAGTCCGAGGCCGAAGGCCATCAGGACGTAGCCGATGTTCTGGGCGCCGGAGCCGGAACCGGCGTAGAGCAGGGTGGCCATGGGGACGCCGAGCGCGAGGAACGCGAAGGCGCAGGGCACGATCGCGACGGCGGAGGTGCGCAGCCCGTAGGAGATGTCGTCGCGCACGGCGGCCGCGTCCCCGTCGTGGGCGGACCGGGAGATGCGCGGCAGGACGGCCGTCATGACGGAGACGGTGATGATGGCCTGGGGCATCTGCCACAGCAGCAGCGCGTAGTTGTACGCGGTGATGCCGGTGCCGGGGTGGCCCTGCTTCTCGGCGACGGATCCGGCCCAGGTGGCGAGCTGGGTGACGACGACGAGCCCGATCTGGTTGGCGAGGACGAAGAAGAACGTCCACTTGGCCAGGCGGGCGGCCTTGCCGAGGCCGTGGCCCTTCCAGTCGAAGCGCAGACGCGGCTTGAAGCCGGCGTCGCGCAGGTAGGGCAGCATGGCGAGGGCCTGGACGGTGAGGCCCAGCAGGGTGCCGAGACCCAGGAGGCGCACCCCGTCGGAGGTGACGGTGGTGGCGTTGACTCCGGAGGTGGTGAAGCCGCCGAAGGCCCAGATGAAGGCGCCGAACGTGGCGATGACGACGATGTTGTTGAGGACCGGGGTCCACATCATCGCGCCGAAGCGGCCGCGGGCGTTGAGGATCTGACCGAGCACCACGTGCACGCCCATGAAGAACATGGTGGGCAGGCAGTAGCGGGCGAAGGCGACCGCGACCTCCATCTGCTGGGGGTCGGATGCGATCTTCGGCGACATCATCGTGATGAACACCGGTGCGGCCAGGACGCAGACGGTGGTGATGGCGGCCAGCAGGACCACGACGAGGGTCAGCAGCCGGTTGGCGTACGCCTGGCCGCCGTCACTGTCGTTCTTCATGGCCCGCACGAGCTGCGGGATGAAGACGGCGTTGAGGGCGCCGCCGCCGACCAGCACGTAGATCATCGTGGGCAGCGTGTTGGCGATCTGGTACGTGTCGTTGAAGGTGCCCACGCCGATGGCTCCGGCGATGACCAGGGTCCGCAGGAAGCCGGTGATGCGGGAGACGATCGTGCCGGCCGCCATGAGCGCGCTGGACTTCAGCAGGCTGGAGGCGCGTCCGGCGGGCTTGGCAGGGGCCGGGGCGGCCACGGGGGCGTCTTCGGCGGGCGTGCGGGGAGCCGCCTCCTGGTCCCGGTACAGGTGGGCGAAGGCGTCGGGTTCGGGCTGTTCGTCCGAGGCCCTGGTGACGAGGGAGTCCACGCCGACGAACTCGGTCGTGGTGGGGCGGTCGCCGTAGGGCAGGTGGCGGGAGGGGCCGTCCGGCTCGGGCGGCGGAGTCTGGGCCCAGACGCGCGGATCGGGGGCGTAGGAGGGCGCGGTGGGCGCCGCGTAGAGCGGGCCGGCCTCCTGGTAGGTGCCGGGCGGTGGCGGGGGGTGCGCGGCTCTGTCGTAGAGGACCTCGGACACGGGGTCCTGTGCGGACAGGTCCTGGGACCGGTACGGGTCGTAGTCGTAGGCGTCCTGGACATACGGGTCGCGTTCCGGCGCGGGCGCAGGCGCGGGAACCTGCCCGGGCACCGGGGTGCCCGGTGCAGTGCCCTGGGAGGGCGCGGGCCCACCAGTGCCCTGCGCGCGGTCACCGTCGTACGGCGCGTTCATCGAAACCCCACCTCATCGTCCCCAGGCCGACCGGCCACGGCATCGCTCAACGGTCCACTGTCTCACCCGTGCCGGACCCCTCGGTGCTTTGCGGTCCGGTGTCCGGGGACTCGTCACTCGGCTGCGTGCTCTCCTCCGCGGCCGCGCGCGCGGCGACGCGCTTGCGGCTGGCGTACATCTTGATGCCCGCCAGGACGAGGAGGAGCACACCGCCGGCGATGACGAGCATGACGGTGGGGGTGATCTCGGTGGCGTCGACGGTGAACTTCCGTTCCTTGCCGTAGGGGACGCCGTCCTTGGTGAACAGCTGCGCGGTGACCTCGACGGGGCCGCTCGCGGTGGCGTTCGCGATGAACTTTACGGTCTGGGTGTGGTCGCCCTGAACGGTGACCTGCTGTTCGGCCTCGCCCTTGTCGCCGAACATCAAGCGGGTCGGGTTGGCGGACTTCACCCGCAGGACGAGGTCGCGCACGTCCTGGACGAGGCTGTTCTGGACGCTCACCGGGATGGTGGCGCTGTGTCCGGACAGGGTGGCGTCGGACTTGGGGACGACCTTGACCTTCTCGGTGAGGCCGATCAGATAGTCCTGGACCTGGTCCCGGTAGAGCGCGGCCTCCGCGGGGTGGCCGCGCCAGGAGGTGGACATCTCCCGGTTGGTGGTGTTGCCGAAGGGGATCTCGACGCGGTCGGGTGCCGCCAGGATGACCTTGAAGTGGTCGAGGGTGTTCTGGGTGGTCCGGATCTTCTCGAAGGCCGCCACCGGAAGCTCCTGCTTGCGCAGGTCCTCGGGGTACTGTCCGGCGCCCGGCACCTGGGTGGCGGCGGCGGGGTCGGGTTTGGCCGCGGCCGCGGCCTCGAGGTCGACGGGCTGGATCCAGCGGCCGGCCTGGAGGGCGCGGATGGCGTCGGCCATCGTCTGCACCTGGCTGACGCCGGGCATCCGCTGCGGGGTGACGACGAAGCTGCGCTGCTCGTCGGTCTTCTGCATGTTCAGCGCGAGGCTGTGGGCCAGGAACCGCTGCACGGCGAGCGTGGAGTTCCCGGCGCTCAGCATGTCGCCCTCGAAGGCGGTGGACAGTTCCGCGTCGGCGACGACGGCGGTCGCGCCCGCGCCGATGGGCCGGGCGGCCGAGGGGGTGTAGCCGAGGGCGCCGCTCTCGGAGAGGCTGTCGCTGCGGGTGAGGATGTTGTGGGCGCCGGCCGAGGTGGCGACGTTGACGATCGAGGGGTCGATGGCGCCGTCCACGGGCCAGGAGAAATCGGTGGACGCCGGGACGTGCAGGACCGTCTCGACGGCCTGCTTCGCCTTGTCGGTGGCGGGGCGCAGCTGGCCCAGGGTCCCCGAGACGTCCTTGCCCCGGTGGGCGAGGGAGGCGAGGTCGGGGTCCGCGAAGGGCAGAGCCACGACCTTCTTGCCCTGGACGGCGGCTTCCAGGGAGCTCAGCCACTGTTCGGCGAGGGCCTTGTTCTTGCCCTGGACGGGCTTTCCGCCCGGGACGCGGACCCGGTAGCCCTTGGTCATCGCGTCGACCGTGTACAGCAGGTCGGGATCGATGACCCAGGTGATGGGCAGGTCCTTGCCGAGAGCGACCATCCGCTCCAGCCGACCGCCCGGCTTGAGCTCCTCGGCGAGGGAGTCGTCGAGGAAGACGGGGGTCTGGGTTTCGTCAGAGCCGGTTTCCGCGGTCACGTGGGTGGTGGAGATCAGCGGCCACACATAGGTGAGCTGGGCCCGCTTGGCCGCCGCTTCCGGCTGCCAGGGCAGGAAGGTGCGCTTGATGCCGAGGACCTGCTCGGACGGGCGGCTCTCGGTCTCCCCGGACAGGGAGACGCCCAGCTGGTAGACGCCGTCCTTGTCCAGCTCCAGCTTGTTCACCGGGACCGTGAGCGTGAACGAATGGTTGACCTTCGAGGGCAGCGAGGCGATCTTCACGGCGTGGGCCGGGTCGATCTCCCCGGGGTCCGTGCCGGCCCGGAAGCTGGTGCGCTCCGCCGCCTCGTCGATCGAGGACCGGTCCGCGAGGAGGGGCCCGACCCGCAGGCCCACATGTGCGTCGGTGATCGTCTCGGAGCCGTTGTTGACCACGGTGCCGGAGATGGTCAGGGTGTCGCCCTTGACCGGGGCGGCGGGGGTCATCGAGGTCAGCTGGACGTCTACGGTGGCCGCCTGGGCGGCCTCCGCCTCGGGGGCGGGAGAGTAGACCAGGGCGGCGAGGACGGGCGTCCCGGCGAGCAGGACCACCGTGCGCCGCAGCCATCGGCGCCGGACAGGAGTGGGGGACGCCCCCAGGATGTCTGCCGCCTCGGCCACGCGTTAGCCCGTCCCTCGAAGTGTCAGTGGTCGTCGTGTGTGCGTCCACGCATGGTAACGAGACCCGCTGTGCGCGAGTGCCGCCCCTTGCTCCACATGATCGGCTCAGCCCCGGGGCTGCCGTGTACCGGGGTCGCCATAAACGGGGGAGCCCGCGCCGGGCGGGACACGTACCCTTTTCTGTTGTGCCGAACGCCAACGAAGACAATCCCAGTGCCCTGAGTCAGGTGCAGCGCCGCGCGGTGAGTGAACTGCTGCGGGTCGCCCCTGTCGCCGACGAGCTCGGCCGCCGTTTCCAGGAGGCGGGCTTCCGCCTCGCCCTGGTCGGCGGGTCCGTCCGCGACGCGCTGCTCGGGCGTCTCGGCAACGATCTCGACTTCACCACCGATGCCCGCCCCGAGGACGTTCTGAAGATCGTCCGTCCGTGGGCCGACTCGGTGTGGGACGTCGGCATCGCCTTCGGCACGGTCGGCGCGCACAAGGCCGCCCACGTGGAAGACACTGAGCGGTCCTTCCAGATCGAGGTGACGACATACCGGTCGGAGGCCTACGACCGTACGTCGCGCAAGCCCGAGGTCTCCTACGGCGACTCGATCGAGGACGACCTGGTCCGGCGCGACTTCACGGTCAACGCCATGGCGCTGGCCCTGCCGGAGCAGGAGTTCATCGACCCCTACGGCGGTCTGGAGGATCTGGCCGCCGGCGTGCTGCGGACCCCCGGCACCCCTGAGGAGTCGTTCTCCGACGATCCGCTGCGCATGCTGCGGGCGGCGCGGTTCGCCGCGCAGCTGGACTTCGAGGTCGCTCCCGAGGTCGTCGCGGCCATGAAGGCCATGTCCGACCGCATCGAGATCGTCTCGGCGGAGCGGGTGCAGGGCGAGCTGAACAAGCTGATCCTCTCCGCCAACCCGCGCAAGGGCCTGGGCCTGCTCGTGGACACCGGGCTGGCCGACCAGGTCCTGCCGGAGCTGCCCGCCCTGCGGCTGGAGAGCGACGAGCACCACCGCCACAAGGACGTCTACGACCACTCGCTGATCGTCCTGGAGCAGGCGATCGCGCTGGAGGAGGACGGCCCGGACCTGGTGCTGCGTCTCGCTGCCCTGCTCCACGACATCGGCAAGCCCCGTACCCGGCGCTTCGAGAGCGACGGCAGGGTCTCCTTCCACCACCACGAGGTGGTGGGCGCGAAGATGACCAAGAAGCGTCTGACGGCGCTGAAGTACTCCAACGACATCATCAAGGACGTGTCCCGCCTGGTGGAGCTGCACCTGCGGTTCCACGGGTACGGCGACGGCGAGTGGACGGACTCCGCGGTACGGCGCTACGTGCGCGACGCCGGCCCGCTGCTGGAGCGGCTGCACAAGCTGACCCGTTCCGACTGCACCACGCGCAACAAGCGCAAGGCCAATGCGCTCTCCCGCACCTACGACGGGCTGGAGGAGCGCATCGCGCAGCTGCAGGAGCAGGAGGAGCTGGACGCGATCCGGCCCGACCTGGACGGCAACGAGATCATGCGGGTGCTGGACGTCGGCCCCGGTCCGGTGATCGGGAAGGCGTACGCGTTCCTGCTGGAGCTGCGGCTGGAGAACGGGCCGATGGGACGGGATGCGGCCGTCGCCGCCCTCAAGGAGTGGTGGGCCGCGCAGGCCTGACGCGGAAGGGCCGGGGGCGATGTTTCACGTGAAACATCGCCCCCGGCGAGATGCGGGCGGTGATGTTTCACGTGAAACGTCGGCCTTCGCGGCCCAGCAGCGCCGCGGTGACGGCGTAGAGGGCGGTCACGCACAGGACCAGCGGCACGGACTGCCCGTTGGCGGGGAGCATGAGGGAGGCCACCGCCGCCGCGCCGACGAACGCGACGTTGAAGAGCACGTCGTAGACGGAGAACACGCGGCCGCGGTAGTCGTCGTCCACCCGTGACTGCACGATCGTGTCGGTGGAGATCTTGGCGCCCTGGGTGGCGAGGCCGAGGACGAACGCGGCGATCAGCATGGGTGCGGGGGCGAAGAACAGTCCGAGCCCGGGCACCAGGACCGCGGCGCCCGCTGAGCAGGCGGTGATCCAGCCCAGCGGGCCCAGCCGGTCCACCAGCCAGGGAGTGACGACGGCGGCCGTGAAGAAACCGGCCCCCGACACGGCGACCGCGACCCCCAGGAGAGCGAGTCCGTCGGACTCGTTGTCCGACCACGCGTAGCGGCAGAGCATCAGCAGCATGACGAACAGCGCCCCGTAGCAGAACCGCATCATCGTCATCGCGGTGAGCGCCTGGGCGGCTTCCCGGCGGGAGGCGAGGTGGCGCAGTCCCTCGGCCATGCCGCGGACGGTGTGGGCCACCCCTTCGGCGACTGAAGGGTAGAGCGGGCCAGGGGGGTGGTCGGGCCCCAGGAGGCCGATGGCCAGGCGCAGGGAGGCGAGGGCCGCGGTCAGGTAGAGCCCGGCGCCGAGGAGGACGACGAGGGCGTCGGCGTCGGCGGCCAGCAGCCGGACGAGGAAGGCCAGTCCCCCGCCGGCGGTCGCCGCGAGGGTTCCGGCGGTCGGGGAGAGGGCGTTCGCGGTGACGAGCTGGCCGGGTCCCACGACGTGGGGCAGGGAGGCGGAGAGCCCGGCCAGGACGAAGCGGTTGACGGCCGTCACGGACAGCGCCGACGCGTAGAACAGCCAGTCGGGAACCTGGGCCACGATCAGCATGCCGGTGACGCAGGCGAGGAAGGCCCGCAGCAGGTTGCCGTAGAGGAAGACCTGACGGCGGCGCCAGCGGTCGAGCAGCACCCCGGCGAACGGGCCGATCGCGGAATACGGCAGCAGGAGCACCGCCATGGCCGAGGCGATGGCCGCCGGCGAGGTCTGCTTCTCGGGGGAGAAGACGACGTAGGTGGCGAGCGCGACCTGGTAGACGCCGTCCGCCGCCTGGGAGAGCAGCCGTACGGCGAGCAGGTTGCGGAAGTCCCTCAGGCGCAGGAGTACGCGCAGATCACGTACGACGGGCATGAGGGCAAGGGTCACATACGCGGAGGGTCCCCGGGCATATTGCCCGGGGACCCTCCGCGGAAGAACAGCCGAAGTCCAGGTGTCCTCGCGGACCCTTGGGGCTCGACTAGCGCTCGACCTCGCCCTTGATGAACTTCTCGACGTTCGCGTAGGCCTCGTCGTCGAAGTACTGCACCGGCGGGGACTTCATGAAGTAGCTGGACGCGGAGAGGATCGGGCCGCCGATACCGCGGTCCTTGGCGATCTTCGCGGCGCGCAGGGCGTCGATGATGACACCGGCGGAGTTCGGGGAGTCCCACACCTCGAGCTTGTACTCGAGGTTCAGCGGGACGTCGCCGAAGGCACGGCCCTCGAGGCGGACGTAGGCCCACTTGCGGTCGTCGAGCCACGCGACGTAGTCGGACGGGCCGATGTGGACGTTCTTCTCGCCGAGCTCACGGTCGGGGATCTGCGAGGTGACGGCCTGCGTCTTGGAGATCTTCTTCGACTCGAGGCGGTCGCGCTCGAGCATGTTCTTGAAGTCCATGTTGCCGCCGACGTTGAGCTGCATGGTGCGCTCAAGACGGACACCGCGGTCCTCGAACAGCTTGGCCATCACGCGGTGCGTGATGGTGGCGCCGACCTGCGACTTGATGTCGTCGCCGACGATCGGGACACCGGCCTCGGTGAACTTGTCGGCCCACTCCTTGGTGCCGGCGATGAAGACCGGGAGGGCGTTGACGAAGGCGACCTTGGCGTCGATGGCGCACTGGGCGTAGAACTTCGCCGCGTCCTCGGAGCCGACCGGGAGGTAGCAGATCAGGACGTCGACCTGGCGGTCCTTGAGGATCTGCACCACGTCGACCGGAGCCTCGGCCGACTCCTCGATGGTCATGCGGTAGTACTTGCCCAGGCCGTCCAGGGTGTGGCCGCGCTGGACGGTCACACCGGTGTTCGGGACGTCGCAGATCTTGATGGTGTTGTTCTCGCTGGCGCCGATGGCGTCCGAAAGGTCGAGGCCGACCTTCTTCGCGTCGACGTCGAACGCGGCGACGAACTCGATGTCACGCACGTGGTAGTCGCCGAACTGGACGTGCATCAGCCCGGGGACCTTGGACGCCGGGTCGGCGTCCTTGTAGTACTCGACGCCCTGCACCAGCGAGGCGGCGCAGTTGCCCACGCCGACGATGGCTACGCGAACCGAACCCATTCCGGTTGCTCCCTGTTTGTTCTCGGACGAGGTCTGCGAGATGCAGGCCTCATTTTTCAGTTTCGTCGGACGGACCGGGTCGCATCCGATCCCGTCCCGCCCGCTCGCTCTCGATGAGCTCGTTCAGCCAGCGCACTTCGCGCTCCACGGACTCCATGCCGTGCCGCTGCAGCTCAAGCGTGTAGTCGTCGAGGCGTTCCCGCGTGCGGGCCAGTGAGGCGCGCATCTTCTCCAGACGCTCCTCCAGCCGGCTGCGGCGGCCCTCCAGCACCCGCATGCGCACCTCTCGTTCGGTCTGGCCGAAGAAGGCGAACCGGGCGGCGAAGGACTCGTCCTCCCAGGTGTCGGGTCCCGTGTGGGAGAGGAGCTCCTCGAAGTGCTCCTTGCCCGCGGCCGTCAACCGGTAGACGATCTTGGCACGCCGCCCTGCGAGTGAAGCGGCGAGCGCGTCTTCCGGGGCGTTCCCCGGTTCTTCGATCAACCAGCCGTTGGCGACGAGCGTCTTGAGGCAGGGATAGAGCGTCCCGTAGCTGAAGGCCCTGAACACCCCGAGCGAGGTGTTGAGCCGCTTGCGCAGCTCGTACCCGTGCATGGGGGATTCGCGAAGCAGGCCGAGGACGGCGAATTCGAGGATGCCTGAGCGCCTGCTCATCCGCCTGCCTCTCCTCCGACTCTGACTCCGAGCCCTCGCTCCGAGCCTTTATGCCGAGCTGATGTATCGACTCGATACATCCAGACGATAGAACGGTGTGCGTCCGGCGACAAGGGGTGACGTGGTGACCGGCATCACATCACCAATTCGTACGACGCAGGTTGCCTGATTTGGGGTGAACTTCGGCACTGATTGGGTTTTGGGCGTGCGTAGTCTGTCGCCAGGACACAGGGGGAACCGGAATTCACCTGCCGCTTCCAGGCCACTCGCCTGCCCGAGGAGTAGTCGTTCGATGAGCGAGCACCGCCGCAAACCGTCGCAGCCCCAAGGTGGTGGGCGAGCCTCGGCCCGCCGGGCTGCCCAGCAGCGTCCCGGCCGGGGTGCCGGATCCGGACGGGACGTCCCTACCGCCTCGCCCAGCGGGCCGTATGCGGAACCGTCCGCCCACGGCAGCCGCGCCGAGGCCCGCCGGGCCGCCCAGAGGGGGTCCGCCGGCCACGGCCGGGGCTCCGGCCGCGCCGCCCGGGGCACCGGGCGCCCCGACAAGCGCCTCATCAACTACCCGCGGTCCGATCGGGACGGCTGGAAGCGCTTCGTGCCCTCCTGGAAGCTGGTGTCCGGCACGGCGCTGGGCTTCTTCGCGATCATCACCGCCGGAGCGGGCATCGGCATCGCCATGGTGGGCACGCCCGACCCGCACAAGGCGGCGCAGGCGCAGAACAACGTCTTCTACTGGGCGGACGACACCCAGATGGTCGCGACCGGCGGTTCGATGAACCGGCAGATCGTGACCATCGACAAGATCCCCCGGGCGATGAGGGACGCCGTGATCGCGGCGGAGAACGAGTCCTTCGAGACGGACAAGGGCGTCGACCCGATGGGCATCGCCCGCGCCGTGTGGAACATGGCCACGGGCGGCTCCACGCAGGGCGGCTCGACCATCACCCAGCAGTACGTGAAGAACACCTACCTGGACTCCGACCAGACGCTCAAGCGCAAGGTCACCGAGCTGTTCATCGCGGTCAAGCTGGGTGTCTCCGAGGAGAAGGACACGGTCCTCGCCGGCTACCTCAACACCGCCTACTACGGGCGCGACGCCTACGGCATCCAGGCAGCGGCCCGTGCCTACTTCGGCAAGGACAGCCAGGACCTGAACCCCGCCGAGTGCGCCTTCCTGGCCTCCGTGCTCAAGGGCCCCAACCTGTACAACCCGGACGGCGGCATCGGCGCCGCGGCCACCCCCGCCCTCAACGAGCAGCGGGCCAGGAAGCGCTGGGCCTGGGTCCTGGACCGCGAGGTCGAGGTGGGCCGGATGACCAAGGACGAGCGGGCGAAGTACAAGGACTCCGACTTCCCCGCCCGCGTCGAGTCGGAACAGGCCCGCGGCATGACCGGCCAGATCGGCTACCTGGTCGAGACGGCCAAGCAGTACGTGATGAAGACCAAGAACATCACGGTCGAGCAGATGGCCCTGGGCGGCTACCAGATCCACACCACCTTCCAGAAGCCGAAGGTGGACGCCCTGGCCAAGGCCGTCGAGGACACCCGCAACGCCTTCCTCGACGAGAAGAAGCGCCCCGAGTACGACACCTTCGTGCAGTTCGGCGCCGCCTCCGTCGATGTGAAGAGCGGTGCCATCGTGGCCCTGTACGGCGGGCCCGGCATGGACAAGAAGCACTTCAGCAACAACGCCAACACCATCGGTGTCCCCGTCGGCTCGACGTGGAAGCCCTACGTCCTGGCCGCCGCGATGCAGCACGGCACCCAGAACTCCAACGGCCAGGGCATCTCGCCCGACAGCAAGTACATGGCCGACGACCTCACGGTGATCAAGAGCCGCAAGGGCGACCCGCTCGCCGGCCCCGACGGCAAGCCCTTCCGGCAGAAGAACGAGAGCCCCACGGCCTACGGCTACGTGACCCTGACCGAGGCGATGGAGAAGTCCATCAACGTCCCCTTCGCCCAGCTCGTGTTCGACGTCGGGCACTCCAAGGTGCGTGAGCTGGCCAAGTCGACCGGGATCCTCGAAGAGTCGATGGACAAGGACAACACGGCCTCGTTCGCGCTGGGCACCTCCACCCCGAGTGCCATTCGCATGGCCGACTCCTACGCCACCTTCGCCGCCTCCGGTACGCACCGCGAGCCGTTCTCCGTGACCAAGGTCGAGAAGGACGGGGAGGCGCTGAGCGGGTTCGAGGCACCCAAGGCCGAGCGGGCCATGGACAACGCCATCGCCGACAACATCACCAAGGTCCTGGAGAACGTGGTCCAGAACGGTACCGGTACCAAGGTCAAGAAGCTGGGCCGGCCCGCCGCGGGCAAGACCGGTACCACCGACAAGAACAAGTCGGCCTGGTTCGTCGGCTACACCCCGGAACTGGCCACCTCCGTCGCCCTCTTCCGCTCCGACCCCAACTCGCGGGACAAGGAGCTGCTCTCCATGAACAAGGTGGGCGGTGTCGACTCCATCCACGGTGGTGACATCCCTGCCGTGATCTGGACCGACTACATGCGCGAAGCGCTCAAGGACACCCCGGTCACGCAGTTCCCGGAAGCCGAGGAGATCGGTGTGAAGGCCGACTCGGCGGGCGCCCCCTCCCCTACCCCCTCGGCCCCCGTGTCGCCGTCCGCCTCGCCGTCGCCCTCGCCGTCGAGCTCCCCGACGCCGTCCCCGACCCCGTCGAAGGGCGGCAAGCCCTCCTGCAAGCCGTGGGAGCTGTACTGCGAGCCGACCCCCACCGGCAGTGCCACCGGGGGCTCGGACGGCGGGATCATCGGCGGTCCCAGCGGATCGCCGACCCCGACGAGCACCGCCAGACCCGGACGTCCGGGCGGCACCACGGGCTGGCCCACCGGAGCTGCGGCCGAATGACCGGGCCCGGTCGCTGACCGGGCCGCCGACCGACACGGGAAGGCCGTCGCACAGGGTGCGACGGCCTTCCCCCATGTCCGCCCCGGTACGGCAGGATGAGCCCATGACCAAGGTGCACGAGGACAGCCCCGTACTGCCCACCCAGCAGGACGAGGTCGCCGCAGCGGGCAGTGAGTTCCTCGGCGGCCCGCTCGGCCGCCACGCCCGGCTCGGCGGCCACTGGCTGGGGCCCGTCCGCGTGGTGGCCCTCATCGCCATCGGCGTGTTCGCGCTGGGCATGGTGCAGAAGCTGCCCTGCTACGACTGGGCATGGTTCCGGGGTGCGGCCTCCCAGTACACCCACGCCTGCTACTCCGACATCCCGCACCTCTACGCGGTACGCGGCTTCGCCGACAATCTGACCCCGTACTTCGACCGGCTCCCCGGCGACATGGAGTACCTGGAGTACCCGGTGCTCACCGGGCTCTTCATGGAGATCGCCTCCTGGCTGACACCCGGCAGCGGCTCGCTCCAGCACCGCGAGCAGATGTACTGGATGGTCAACGCGGGCATGCTGATGGCCTGCACGGCGGTCATCGCCGTGTGCGTGGCCCGGACGCACCGCCGCCGCCCCTGGGACGCCCTGCTGTTCGCCCTCGCGCCGGCCTTCGCGCTCACCGCGACGATCAACTGGGACCTGCTGGCCATCGCCCTGACCGCCGCCGGGATGCTCATGTGGTCCCGTGGCCGGACGCTGCTCTTCGGAGTCCTCATCGGCCTGGCCACGGCGGCGAAGCTCTACCCGGTCCTGCTGCTCGGGGTGCTGTTCGTCCTGTGCTGGCGGGCCGGCGCGTGGCGCGCCTTCGGCGCCGCGACGCTCGGCGCGGCCGGATCCTGGCTCGTGGTGAACCTGCCCGTCATGGTCCTCGCCTGGGACGGCTGGACGAAGTTCTACACCTTCAGCCAGGAACGGCCCATCGACTTCGGCTCCGTGTGGCTGCTGATCTCCCAGCGCTCGGGCAACCCCCTGGACGGCGCCAACACGTACGCGACCGGGCTGACCCTGCTGCTCTGCGGAGCCATCGGCCTGCTCACCCTGACCGCCCCGCGCCGGCCCCGCTTCGCCCAGCTGGCCTTCCTGGTCGTCGCCGCCTTCATCCTGTGCAACAAGGTCTACTCGCCGCAGTACGTGCTGTGGCTCATCCCGCTCGCGGCGCTGGCAAGGCCGCGCTGGCGGGACTTCCTGATCTGGCAGGCCACGGAGGTCGTGTACTTCTTCGGGATCTGGTTCTACCTGGCCTACACGAGCAGCGGGGACAAGCACCAGGGACTGCCCACGGAGGGCTACCAGCTGGCGATCGCCGCCCATCTGCTGGGCACCCTCTACCTGTGCGCCGTCATCGTCCGCGACATCCTGATGCCCGAACGGGACGTCGTGCGCCGGGACGGCTCGGACGACCCCTCCGGCGGCGTCCTGGACGGGGCCGAGGACGTGTTCGTGCTCTCGGACGCGGCGAGGGCGCCGCGGTACGCGACGCCCTCGGAGGGACAGCGGGTCGACTGGGGCACGGCCCCCAAGGACTGACCCCGGCGCGCCGGCCGGTCAGGACCGGTCGGCGGGCAGCCGGTCAGGCGTCGAGCACCCGGTCGAACTGCGTGGTCGTGTGGCGCAGGTGTGCCACGAGCTCGTCGCCCACCTTGGGCTCCGGAGCGTCCGACGGCACGAACAGGATCGACACCTGCATGTGCGGGGGCTCGGCGAACCAGCGCTGCTTGCCCGCCCACACGAACGGCGACAGGTTGCGGTTGACGGTGGCCAGGCCCGCCCGGGCAACGCCCTTGGCACGCGGCATCACGCCGTGGAGGGCCTTGGGGGCCTCCAGTCCCACGCCGTGCGAGGTACCGCCGGCGACGACGACCAGCCAGCCGTCGGACGCGGCCTTCTGCTGGCGGTAGCCGAAGCGGTCGCCCTTGGCCACGCGCGTGACGTCGAGGACCGCGCCGCGGTACTCGGTCGCGTCGTGGTCGCCCAGCCACAGCCGGGTCCCGATCCGCGCGCGGAAGCGGGTCTGCGGGAACTGCTGCTGGAGCCGGGCCAGTTCCTCGGCGCGCAGGTGGCTGACGAACATGGTGTGCAGCGGCAGCCGGGCCGCGCGCAGCCGGTCCATCCAGCCGATGACCTCCTCGACGGCGTCCGAGCCGTCCGGGCGGTCCAGCGGCAGGTGCAGCGCGAAGCCCTCCAGCCGCACGTCCTCGATCGCCGCGTGCAACTGCCCCAGGTCCTGCTCGGAGATGCCGTGGCGGCGCATCGAGCTCATGCACTCGATGACCACACGGGCGCCGACCAGACCGCGGACCCCGTCCAGCGAGGACACCGAGCGGATGACCCGGTCGGGCAGCGGCACCGGATCCTCGCCCCGCCGGAACGGGGTGAGGACCAGCAGGTCGCCGCCGAACCAGTCCTTGATGCTGGCGGCCTCGTACGTCGTCCCGACGGCCAGCACGTCGGCGCCCATCCGGGTCGCCTCCTCGCACAGGCGCTCGTGGCCGAAGCCGTACCCGTTGCCCTTGCAGACCGGGATCATTCCGGGGAACTGGTCCTGGATCTGCTTCTGGTGCGCACGCCAGCGCGCGGTGTCGACGTAGAGCGTGAGCGCCATGCCCGTCCGGAGCCTCTCGTGTGTGGGGTGGGGTGGAGTCAGCGACGCGACATGTAGATGTCGAGCGCCTTGTGCAGCACCTTGTTGAGCGGGAAGTCCCACTCGCCGACGTACTCGACGGCCTCGCCGCCCGTGCCGACCTTGAACTGGATCAGACCGAACAGGTGGTCGTTCTCGTCCAGCGTGTCAGAGATGCCGCGCAGGTCGTAGACGCTCGCGCCCAGTGCGTACGAATCGCGCAGCATGCGCCACTGCATCGCGTTGGACGGGCGCACCTCGCGCTTATGGTTGGCGGAGGCGCCGTACGAGTACCAGACGTGCTGGCCGACGGTGAGCATCGTGGCGGCGGCCAGCGGCTCCCCCTCGTGCGTGGCGATGTACAGCCGCATCCGGTTGGGGTCCTCGGAGTTGAGGGCCGTCCACTGGCGCTGGAAGTAGCTGAGCGGGCGCGGGCGGAACTTGTCGCGCTCGGCGGTGATCTCGTACAGGTGCTGCCAGGTCGGCAGGTCGTCGTAGCCGCCCTGGACGACCTCGACGCCGGCCTTCTCGGCCTTCTTGATGTTGCGGCGCCACAGCTGGTTGAAGCCCTTGAGGACATCGTCCAGCGAGCGGTTGGCCAGCGGCACCTGGAAGACGTAGCGGGGCTGGACGTCGCCGAATCCGGCGCCGCCGTCCTCGGCCTGCTGCCAGCCCATCCGGCGCAGCTTGTCGGACACCTCGAAGGCGCGCGGCTCGATGACCGAGGCCTCCACGTCGCGCAGGCGCTTGACGTCGGGGTCCTGGATGCCGGCCTTGATGGCGGCGGAGTTCCAGCGGCGGATGACGACGGGCGGGCCCATCTTCACGGTGAAGGCGCCCTGGTTCTTGAGGTGGGCCAGCATCGGCTGGATCCAGTCCTCCAGATTCGGGGCGTACCAGTTGATGACCGGGCCCTCGGGCAGGTAGGCGAGGTACCGCTTCACCTTGGGCAGCTGGCGGTACAACACCAGGGCCACACCGACGAGTTCGCCGGACTTGTCGAACCAGCCGAGGTTCTCCGAACGCCATTCGTTCTTGACGTCGGCCCATGCCGGGACCTGGCAGTGGCTAGCCGAAGGCAGGCTCTGGAGGTAGGCCAGATGCTGCTCTCGGCTGATGGTGCTCAGGGACAGGCTCATGCGGGGTGTCTCCTCCGGCGGCTTCGCTGGCTATGGCGCGAAGCCTACTGCGA
The DNA here is from genome assembly GCF_055588085.1 of Streptomyces sp. NPDC046303. Taxonomy (NCBI): domain Bacteria; kingdom Bacillati; phylum Actinomycetota; class Actinomycetes; order Kitasatosporales; family Streptomycetaceae; genus Streptomyces; species Streptomyces sp. NPDC046303. The sequence continues at coordinate 83,685 of NZ_JBVJFA010000005.1, read as the reverse complement.
CAGGGGCACCACCCATCTGGGGGACGGGCCGCAGGCCCGGCCCGGTGTGGGCGGGCCCCTGTCGCGGAGGTACCCCGGTCAGCCCAGCCAGCCGCCGAACAGGCCGCCGTGCGCCATGCCGAGGAAGAAGCCGATGCCCGCTGCGCCCAGGCCGATGATCAGTGCGAAGCGCTCGCGTGTCGTGACGGAGATGAACTGCCCGTACGCACCGGTGAGGATTCCGATCAGCCCGGTCCACGAGCTGAGCAGGTGCAGGTGGTGGAAGAACGCCGTGACGAACGCCACGGCGCCGAGGACCAGGGTGACCGCCATCAGGGTGTCCTGCAGCGGGTGGGGCTTGCCGTCGGTCGAGAAGAGCGAGATCGGCGGCTGTGTGGACTGGGGTCGCATGGCCTGTGCCATCGGAAGGCACCTCCTGGCTGAAGCAGAGCGGTGCGCGGGGCCGCCTCCGGCGGAGCCGGGGGGCATAGCACCGAGCACACCCGATGGATACAGATTGTGTCCCCCTGGCGCCGGATTTCAACCGGAAGGAGTCGAGGAGGTAGTCTGTACAGCTGCGCGGTGTCTGGTCTCGGACACCGTGCGCACGCATCACGACCCTCCTGCCACGGAACGACCGTGGCCGCTGAGTCCAAAGGAGGTGGGTTCCACATGCGTCACTACGAAGTGATGGTCATCCTCGACCCCGATCTCGAGGAGCGCGCTGTCTCCCCGCTGATCGAGAACTTCCTCTCCGTCGTCCGTGAGGGCAACGGAAAGGTCGAGAAGGTCGACACCTGGGGCCGTCGTCGTCTCGCTTACGAGATCAAGAAGAAGCCCGAGGGCATCTACTCGGTCATCGACCTTCAGGCCGAGCCTGCGGTCGTCAAGGAGCTTGACCGACAGATGAACCTGAACGAGTCGGTTCTCCGGACCAAGGTCCTTCGCCCCGAGACCCACTGAACTTCGGTTCAGCGGTAATCGGGATCGAGTAGCACAGCAGCCCAGCAGCAATCCCCGCCGAGAGGTTCATCCATGGCAGGCGAGACCGTCATCACGGTCGTCGGCAATCTCGTCGACGACCCCGAGCTGCGCTTCACCCCCTCGGGTGCGGCGGTCGCGAAGTTCCGTGTCGCGTCCACCCCCCGCACCTTCGACCGTCAGACCAATGAGTGGAAGGACGGCGAGAGCCTGTTCCTGACCTGCTCGGTGTGGCGGCAGGCGGCGGAGAACGTCGCCGAATCCCTCCAGCGGGGCATGCGCGTCATCGTGCAGGGCCGGCTGAGGCAGCGGTCGTACGAGGACCGTGAGGGTGTCAAGCGCACGGTCTACGAGCTGGACGTCGAGGAAGTCGGCCCCAGCCTGAAGAACGCCACGGCCAAGGTCGCCAAGACCACCGGTCGCGGTGGCCAGGGTGGATACGGCGGCGGACAGCAGCAGCAGGGCGGCGGCGGTGGCTGGGGCGGAGCCCCCAGCGGCGGCGCCCCGCAGGGCGGCGGAGCTCCCTCCGACGACCCGTGGGCGTCCAGCGCGCCGGCCGGCGGCCAGCAGCAGGGCGGCGGCGGGGGCGGCTGGGGCGGAAGCTCCGGCGGCTCCGGCGGTGGCTACTCGGACGAGCCGCCCTTCTAGGGCAGCTCGCATCCACACTTCTTGATCACACAGGAGAGACACAATGGCGAAGCCGCCTGTGCGCAAGCCTAAGAAGAAGGTCTGCGCGTTCTGCAAGGACAAGACCGCTTACGTGGACTACAAGGACACGAACATGCTGCGGAAATTCATTTCCGACCGCGGCAAGATCCGTGCCCGCCGCGTTACCGGCAACTGCACGCAGCACCAGCGTGACGTCGCCACGGCCGTGAAGAACAGCCGTGAGATGGCGCTGCTGCCCTACACGTCCACCGCGCGATAAGGAAAGGGTGACCGACTAATGAAGATCATCCTGACCCACGAGGTTTCTGGCCTCGGTGCCGCCGGCGATGTCGTCGACGTCAAGGACGGTTACGCTCGCAACTACCTGGTCCCGCGTGGTTTCGCGATCCGCTGGACCAAGGGTGGCGAGAAGGACGTGGCGCAGATCCGCCGCGCCCGCAAGATCCACGAGATCGCGACCATCGAGCAGGCCAACGAGGTCAAGGCCAAGCTCGAGGGCGTGAAGGTCCGTCTGGCCACCCGCGCGGGTGACGCCGGTCGCCTCTTCGGTTCCGTGACCCCGGCCGACATCGCCACGGCGATCGAGTCCTCGGGCGGCCCGAAGGTCGACAAGCGCCGCGTCGAGCTGGGCTCCCCGATCAAGACCCTCGGTTCGTACCAGGTCTCCGTGCGTCTGCACGCCGACGTGGCCGCGAACGTGGGCGTCGAGGTCGTCGCCGCCTAAGGCTGCGCACACGAAGGGCCGCACCCCGCTGGGGTGCGGCCCTTCGTCGTTGCCGGGTCCTGCGGGTCCTGCGGGAGCTCGGCCGATGTTTCACGTGAAACACGGCCGAGCCGGGGCGCATGTTTCACGTGAAACGGCGGATGTTTCACGTGAAACACCGTCTAGCGGGTGGCTCCCGCCACCAGCCACCGGCCCGAGCGGGCGCGCAGCTGGAGAGTGACCATCCGGACCAGCATCATCAGCGTCATGGCCCACCACAGCGTCGTCAGGCCGCCTCCCACCACCGGTACGAGGAGCGCCGCCGGGGTGAACAGGGCCAGCGTCACCAGCATCGCCCGCGCCAGGTAGCGGCCGTCCCCCGCACCCATCAGGACGCCGTCGAGAACGAAGACGATGCCGGAGACGGGCTGGGAGAGCGCGACGACCAGCAGGGCGGGCAGCAGGACGTCCTCGACCGCCGGATCGCTGGTGAACAGCGGGATGAACACGGGGCGGGCCAGGACCACCAGGAGGCCGAGCACGATCCCGGAGACGATCCCCCACTGCACCATGCGGCGGCAGACGGCCTTGGCGCCGTCGGTGTCGCCCGCGCCCAGGTAGCGGCCGATGATCGCCTGCCCGGCGATCGCGATGGCGTCCAGCGCGAAGGCGAGCAGGCTCCACAGGGAGAGCAGGATCTGGTGGGCGGCGATGTCGGCATCGCCCAGCCGGGCGGCCACGGCGGTCGCGATCACCAGGATGGCGCGCAGGGACAGGGTGCGGACCAGCAGGGGTGCGCCGGCCTGGGCGCAGGCCCGGATCCCCGCCAGGTCCGGTCGCAGGGAGGCGTGGTGCCGCCGGGCCCCGCGGATGACGACGACGAGGTAGGCGGCCGCCATGGCGCACTGGGCGATGACCGTGCCCCAGGCGGAGCCGGCGATGCCGAGGCCGGCGCCGTAGACGAGGAGGGCGTTCAGGCCCGCGTTGAGGGCGAAGCCGGCCACGGCGACGTAGAGCGGCGTACGGGTGTCCTGGAGGCCGCGGAGCACACCGGTGGCGGCCAGGACCATGAGCATGGCCGGGATGCCGAGCGCGGAGATCCGCAGGTAGGTGATCGCGTACGGGGCGACGGTGTCGGAGGCGCCGAAGACGGAGACCAGCCAGGGAGCGGCGGGCAGGAACACCGCGATGACGGCCGCGCCGAGCAGGAGGGCGAGCCAGATGCCGTCCATGCCCTGCCTGATGGCCGCCTGCAGGTCGCCCGCTCCGACCCTGCGGGAGACGGCCGCGGTCGTGGCGTAGGCGAGGAAGACGAAGACGCTCACGGCGGTGGTGAGCAGAGCCGCCGCGATGCCGAGGCCCGCCAGCTGGGGCGTCCCGAGGTGCCCGACGATGGCGCTGTCGGCCATCACGAAGAGGGGTTCGGCGACGAGGGCGCCGAAGGCGGGGACGGCGAGCGCGAAGATCTCTCGGTCGTGCCGTCTGAGCGCAGTCTTCGATGCGGCGGGGGCCTGTGTCATGTGCTCAATCTAATCTTCCACAGGTAATAGATGCAACCCTGTTTAGATCCTTACCAAGGCGCTGACTTGCGCGTTCCTCCCCACCCATTGGAGGCGATCTCGGAACCACGGCCAAGATTTTTCCGCAGCCGGCTCTTCCTGACAGGAAACCGCAGGTCAGAGGGGGTGGAAGGGTGGGGCGGGTGATTTTGTCCACAGCGTCGTCCCCTGGTCCGTGCACAGCTTCCGGGGACTTACCCACAGCATTGGCGCCGTCGTCCACATCTCATCCACACAGCCTGTGGATAACAAGATTGGCTGACGCCGCCGTCGGCCCTACCGTGGTGCGTTGCCCGACTCGCCGACAGCCGATTCGGGCGCCCGAAAATGTCAGAGCCGTGCCGTAGAAAGAGTGGCACGGCAAGGTCCGCGTTGCGGACGTGAGGAGGCGGCCCGGTGAGCATGCCCGAGCCCATGGACGACCCCTGGGCCGACAGCGGTCCGGGTGACCGTCTGCCGCCCCGTCCCCGCCGCAACACCGAAGGCCGCGGACGCGGGGAAGAGCAGCACGACCGGGGCCGCGAGGGCGGCTCCTGGGACGGCGGCGGTGCCGGCGGCTTCGAGCGCGTCCCCCCGCAGGACCTCGACGCCGAGCAGTCGGTGCTCGGCGGCATGCTGCTGTCCAAGGACGCGATCGCCGATGTCGTCGAGGTCCTCAAAGGCCACGACTTCTACCGGCCCTCGCACGAGACGATCTACCAGGCCATCCTCGACCTGTACGCCAAGGGAGAGCCCGCCGACCCGATCACCGTCGGCGCCGAGCTGACCCGGCGCGGAGAGATCAGCAAGGTCGGCGGAGCCTCGTACCTGCACACGCTGGTGCAGTCGGTCCCGACCGCGGCCAACGCCGAGTACTACGCGGAGATCGTCCACGAGCGCGCCGTCCTGCGCCGCCTGGTCGCGGCCGGTACCAAGATCACGCAGATGGGCTATGCGGCCGACGGCGACGTCGACGAGATCGTCAACAGCGCCCAGGCCGAGATCTACGCCGTCACCGAGCAGCGGACCTCCGAGGACTACCTGCCACTCGGCGACATCATGGAGGGCGCCCTCGACGAGATCGAGGCGATCGGGTCGCGCAGCGGCCAGATGTCGGGCGTGCCGACCGGCTTCACGGACCTCGACTCGCTGACCAACGGCCTGCACCCCGGCCAGATGATCGTCATCGCGGCCCGTCCCGCCATGGGCAAGTCCACGCTCGCGCTGGACTTCGCGCGTGCCTGCTCCATCAAGAGCAACCTGCCGAGCGTGATCTTCTCCCTCGAAATGGGGCGCAACGAGATCGCGATGCGCCTGCTCTCGGCCGAGGCCCGGGTGGCTCTGCACCACATGCGCTCGGGCACGATGACCGACGACGACTGGACCCGGCTGGCCCGGCGGATGCCGGACGTGTCCGCGGCCCCGCTCTACATCGACGACTCCCCCAACCTGTCGATGATGGAGATCCGGGCCAAGTGCCGCCGGCTCAAGCAGCGCAACGACCTCTCCCTCGTGGTCATCGACTACCTCCAGCTGATGCAGTCGGGCGGCTCGCGCCGTCCCGAGAGCCGCCAGCAGGAGGTCTCGGACATGTCCCGAAACCTCAAGCTGCTGGCGAAGGAGCTCGAGGTCCCCGTGATCGCGCTGTCCCAGCTGAACCGTGGTCCGGAACAGCGCACCGACAAGAAGCCGATGGTCTCCGACCTGCGTGAGTCGGGCTCGATCGAGCAGGACGCGGACATGGTGATCCTGCTGCACCGCGAGGACGCGTACGAGAAGGAGTCCCCCCGTGCGGGTGAGGCGGACCTGATCGTGGCGAAGCACCGAAACGGTCCCACGGCGACGATCACGGTCGCCTTCCAGGGCCATTATTCGCGGTTCGTGGACATGGCCAACACGTAGCATCCGATCATGGACGAGCTCTCTGAAGACCTGGACATCCTTCCCGGCACCCGGCGTGCGCTGCTGCACCGGATCGCCGTCGCGCAGAGCGAGGGACGGGCTCCGTCCGTGGTGGCGGCCGTGGTGCGCGGCGGCAAGGTGGTCTGGGAGGGCTCCCGGACCTCGGTGGAGGGTCACGGCCCGGACGGCAACGTCCAGTACCGGATCGGGTCGATCACCAAGACCTTCACCGCTGTTCTGGTGATGAGGCTGAGGGACGAGGGCCTGCTGGCGCTCGGGGATCCGCTGGAAAAGCACCTGCCGGGGACCGGCGCGGGTGAGGTGACCGTCGCCCAACTGCTGGCCCACACCGGTGGTCTGGCAGCGGAGACGCCCGGTGAGTGGTGGGAGCGCACTCCCGGTGCGCTGCGGCCCGAACTCGCCGACGTGCTCGGGGACGAGCCGTTCCGGCACGCGCCCGGGAGCCGGCACCACTACTCCAACCCCGGCTACACGCTGCTGGGTTCGCTGGTCGAGGCGCTGCGCGGTAAGCCGTGGGAAGAGGTGCTGCGGGCGGAGGTGCTGGAGCCGCTGGGGCTGGACCGGACGAGCGGGTCGCCGCAGGCGCCGCACGCGGGCGGCTGGGCGGTGCACCCGTGGGCGGACCTGATGATGCCCGAGCCGCTGGAGGACTTGGGGCTGATGGCTCCGGCCGGTCAGCTGTGGTCCACGACGAGGGACTTGGCGCGGTTCGCCGACTTCCTGCTGCGCGGTGACGAGCGGGTGCTGAGCGCGGACTCCGTACGGGAGATGCGCACCTCGGCGGCGCCGCCGGAGCCGGGCATCGCCGAGGCCGGCTACGGGCTGGGCATGCAGCTGACGGTCCAGGACGGGCGCCGGCTCGCGGGGCACAGCGGATCGCTCCCCGGGTTCGTCGCGGGGCTGTGGCTGAGCGAGGCGGACGACGTGGCGGCAGTGGTGCTGGCGAACTGCACCTCGGGGTTGCCGGCCTCGTCGGTGGCCGCCGACCTGGTGGCGGTCGTCGCGGACGCCGAGCCGCGGTTCCCGCAGCCGTGGCGGCCCTTCACGGAGGCCGAGCAGGTGCCGCTGGAGGTGTGCGGTACCTGGTACTGGGGGACGTCGGCCCAGGTGGTGCGGCTGAAGGCGGACGGATCGCTGGAGCTGGGGCCGGTCGGCGCGAGCGGGCGGTCCGCACGCTTCCGGGCGGAGCCGGACGGCACCTGGACCGGCCTGTCCGGCTACTACGCGGGGGAGACGCTGCGGGCGGTGCGGCGCGGCGACGGCTCGGTCAGCCACCTGGATCTGGCGTCCTTCGTCTTCACGCGGGAGCCGTACGACGCCCAGGGCCCGGTGCCCGGCGGGGTGGACCCGCAGGGCTGGCGGGGCATCGGCTGACGGTCCGGCTCAGGCGACGAGTTCACGCTCCAGCGGGGTGCGGAAGCGCGGGGTGATGCGGGCGTCGCCGACCCATGCGGCGAGGCGGGCGGCCTCGGCGGTGATCGCCTGCTCGGCGGCGCGGCCGGGGTCCGCCAGCAGCCGCCAGACGATCTCGCCGTCGCCGCGCTGGGCCCAGCCGCCGACGATCTCGCCGTTCCACCACACCGTGGGGCCGATGTTGCCGGCGTAGTCGAAGAGAGCGGGCCGGTGGGCGGGATCGAGGTGGAAGCCGCGGTCGGCCCAGCCCATGCCACTGGGGTCGAGGCCGGGCAGCAGGGCGGCCCAGGGTTCCGGTGCCGGTTCGGGGGCCGTGTCCCCGGGGCTGACGAGGGCGGTGGTCCCGTCCTCCAGGCGCACGTGGTCGGGACCCACCGCCGCGAGGGCCTTGCGTACGTCGCCGAGCGTCCAGCCCGTCCACCACTTGAGGTCGGCCTCGGTGGCCGGCCCGTACGCGTGGAGCCAGCGGCGTGCGATCTCGGCGCGTGCTTCGGCCGCCGGGACGGCGGGCCAGGGCTCGGTGTGGACCCAGCGGAACTGGCTCGAGGTCCACGAGCCGCGCGGGCGGTCGCGGCGGATCCGGCCGTCGGCGGCCAGCAGGCGGATGACGCGGGTGGCGACCCCGGTCTCGGTCTCGTACTTCTTGCCCCGGCCGATGGTGATCTTCCGGCGCAGGGCGGGGACGGCGGCGGACAGTTGGCTGCCGGTGCAGGGCCCGCCGCTGTCGAGGGCTTCGAGCGCCGCGGTCTCTGCCTGGGCCAGCCAGGCGGCGTCCAGTCCCTGGCCGTCCTCCTCGAGGTGCTTGAGGAGGGTGCGGCGCTCCTTGACGGCGATGGCGCGGGCGGTGGAGGAATCGACGTGCGGGGCGAGCCCGGTCGAGACGGCGAAGAGCGTGTTGCGCATGCTCAGCATCCGGACCAGGCTCACGTCCTCGTAGAGCGCCTGCTCGATCGTGCCCGCGCTGCCTTCCACGAGCCGGGCGCGGGCGGAGAGGAAGACGGTCGCGGCGTCGGTGGCGTGCAGGGCGACGACGGCGTCGGCGGTCTCGGGGACCGTTGCGGCGCGGGCCGAAGGAGCCAGTCGGTGGCGTCGGCCGAGGCGGTGGCGGCGCTCGGCGGTGGTGACGAGGGGCAGGCTGGGGCTCATCCTCCCGATCGTAGGCCGGGCCGCTGACACGACGGCCCGGCCTGCGGGTGCGGCCGGTCAGAGCTGCAGCTTGAACCCGACGTGGGAGGCGGCGAAGCCGAGCCGCTCGTAGAAGCGGTGGGCGTCGGTGCGGGTCGCGTCCGAGGTCAGCTGGACGAGGCTGCAGTGTTCGGCCCGGGACTTCTCGATCGCCCATTCGATGAAGCGGGTGCCGAGGCCGCTGCCGCGCTCGTCGGCGTGGACGCGGACGCCCTCGATGATGGAGCGGGTGGACCCCTTGCGGGAGAGCCCGGGGACGATCGTCAGCTGGAGCGTGCCCACGACGCGGTCCTCCCGGACGGCGACGACGAGGTGTTGGTTCGGGTCCTCGGTCAGGCGCTTGAAAGCCGCGAGGTACGGGGTGAGGTCGTCCGGGGATTCCCGGGTGGCGCCCAGGGGGTCGTCGGCCAGCATGGCGACGATGGCGGGAAGATCGGCCTCGGTGGCGGGACGGATGTCCGGCTCGGGGGCGTCGGTCATGGTGGGGTGTTCCTCTCTCAGCCCGCGGCCACGGTGAGCGGCGCCCAGCGGCGGGTCCAGTCGCCGGGCAACCCCGGGAGGCCTCGGGTCATGACGGCGTTGAAGGCGACGGATCCGAGACCGCGGTCCTTGAGCCAGGCGATGAGCTCCTCGTGCCGTACGTCGACGTCGGTGCGCAGCGGCCGGTCGGTGGTGGCGGCGAGGGCGGTGACGAGCTCCTGGGCTCCGGCGGTGTCGCGGGCGATCAGCGGGCCGATGACATGGGTCTCCATGTTGGGCCAGATCGCGGCGTAGCCGGTGAGGGAACCCGCCCGGTCCTCGGCGACGAGCAGCCGGTCGGTGAAGGCGGGCAGCCGGGTGATCATGTGGGTCCGGTCGGTGCCGAAGACCTCGGTGTCCAGCCGGAGGATCCGCGGAAGGTCCTCGGCGGTGGCGGGCCGGACGGTGGTGCTGCCGGCCGGCTCGGCCGCGGGGCCGGGGCGGAAGGCGCCCCTCAGCATCTCGGCGCGGCCGGTGGTCTCGAATCCGAGGTCCTCGTAGAGCGGGCGGCCGTAGGGCGTGGCGTGCAGGGTGAGCGGGACGCCCTTGAGGACGTCGTCGCAGACGTGGGTCATCAGACGGCGGCCGAGGCCCTGGCGGGAGTACCGGTCGGCGATGAGGACCATGCCGATGGCGGCGAGTTCGGGCTCCTCGCGCGTGCCGCCGTACCGGGTGACGATGCAGGCGGCAGCCAGTCCCTGTCCGTCCGGGGCGTCGATACCGAAGCCGCTTCCGGCGGCGAGCAGCAGTCTCCATTTGTGGTCTTCGCGGGGCCAGCCGCGGTCTTCGGAGAGGTCGGCGCAGTGGTGGAGATCGTCCATGGTCAGCGCTCGGATCGGCAGCTCGGTCAGGTGTGGAGGTGTCACCGACTCAGACTGGATCATGCGGTCGGGAGCCGTCCAGAGGATTTGGGACAGGGGTTTCACCGGGGTGTCTCCCAGCGGTGGCCGGGGGGAGAAACGGGCCGATGTTTCACGTGAAACATCGGCCCGGGTGGGGCGGACGGTTTAGCCTCGTTGGCTATGGCCACCCTGCACCTCTTCGACCTCGACGGCACCCTGATGTTCGGCTCCGCGGCGCCGGTCGAGATCTCCCGGCAGCTCGGACTGAGCGTCGAGATCGCCGAACTGGAGCGATCGTTCAGTGCGCGGGAGATCGGGCCGCAGCAGTTCTCGGTGGCCGCTCATGCGCTGTGGTCGGAGCTGACGCCGGAGCACGTCCGGGCGGCCTTCGACGGTTCCCCGTGGCTGAGGGGCATCCAGGAGGTGTGGCGGGAGATCCGGGAGCGCGGGGACTACTGCGCGGTGATCTCCTTGTCGCCGTCCTTCTTCGTGGAACTGCTGCTGGAGTGGGGGGCCCACGCGGCACACGGTTCGGTGTTCCCACGGGTGCCGTTCACCGGGCCGATGGAGGTGTCCGGGATCCTGACGCCCGAGGGCAAGGTCACGGTGGCGGACCGGCTGTGCCGGCGGTTCGGGGTGAGTCGCGGCGACTGCGTCGCGTACGGGGACTCGATGACCGACGCGGTGCTCTTCGAGGCGGTGCCGGTCTCGGTGGCGGTCAACGCGCGGCCGTATCTGGCGGACCGTGCCACCCACGTCTACGAGGGGCGGGACCTTCGGGAGGCCTACCAGCTGGTGGGCGGGGCACGCCCGGGAGTTGAGGCATCTTAAGAGGAAAGTGGGTTCGAAACGCGGAATTCCCGCATTTCCCCGCAGGCCTCCGGACCGGCTGGCACGCTGTAAAACCCGGAACCACGGATTCACAGACCGTGGCCTTGCAGACCGACCGAGATGCTCGAAGCGAGGCACCGCATGGACGCTCCGCCCACCAGATCGGCCCGAGGGGGGACAGGCCGGATACCCGCCGAGGGTGGTGCGGCCGAGCCCTCACCGGATGCCGTGCTGATCCGCCGGACCCTCGCGGACATCGCACCCGTCGCCGACAAGGTGACCTCGTACTTCTACGCCCTGGTGTTCACCGGGCACCCGGAAGTGCGCGGCATGTTCCCCGCCGCCATGGACGTCCAGCGCGACCGGCTGCTGAAGGCACTGCTGACCGCGGCCGAGCACATCGACAACCCGGCCGTCCTCACGCCCTATCTACGCCGGCTGGGCACCGGGCACCGCAAGTACGGAACCATGGCGGGCCACTACCCGGTGGTGGGCGAGGCCCTCCTCGGTGCGCTGGCCCGGTACGCGCAGGCGACCTGGGGACCGGAGGCCGAGGCGGCGTGGGTACGGGCCTACACCGCCATCTCCCAGATCATGATCGACGCGGCCGCGGAGGACGAGGTCACGAGCCCGGCGTGGTGGCAGGCGGAAGTGGTCTCGCACGACCTGCGCACTGCGGACATCGCGGTGCTGACCGTCCGTCCCGACCAGCCGTACGCCTTCCTGGCCGGCCAGTACGCCAGCCTGGAGACCCCGTGGTGGCCCCGGGTGTGGCGGCACTACTCCTTCGCCTCGGCGCCGCGCGCCGACGGACTGCTCTCCTTCCACGTCAAGGCCGTGCCCGCGGGCTGGGTCTCCAACGCCCTGGTGCGCCACGCCCGCCCGGGGGACGTGCTGCGCCTCGGACCCCCGGCCGGATCGATGGTGGTGGACCACACGACGGACAACGGGATGCTCTGCCTGGGCGGTGGCACCGGAATCGCCCCGATCAAGGCGCTGATCGAGGACGTGGCCGAACACGGTGAGCGGCGCCCGGTGGAGGTGTTCTTCGGGGCGCGCAGCGACCACGACCTGTACGACAAGGACACCCTGCTGGGGCTGCAGCGCTCACACCCCTGGCTGTCGGTGCGCCCGGTGGTCGGCGACTGGCTCGCCGGGCAGCTGCCGCAGGCGGTCGGCGAACACGGGCCGTGGAGTTCGTACGACGCGTTCATATCCGGGCCGCCCGCGATGATCCGCAGCGGAGTCGACGAGCTCAAGCGGATCGGGATCCCCGGCGATCGGATCCGCCACGACGCGGTGGAGGAACTGGCGGGCGTGGCCGGCTGAGACCGGCGGCCACGCCCGCACCGGCCCCAGCCTCGGCCGGCCGCCGTCTCAGCCCAGGTCGGGGGCGTGCATGGCGCGCACGCCCTCGATGTTGCCGTCGAGGTAGTGCCGCAGGGACAGCGGAACGAGGTGGACGGCGGCGATGCCCACCCGGCTGAAGGGCACGCGGACGATCTCGTACTCGCCCTCGGGATGGTCCATTTCGGGACCGTGCCGCTGGCTGGGGTCCATCGATTCGAGGTGGCAGACGAAGAAGTGCTGCACCTTCACGCCCGTCACTCCCCCGTCGGCGATGTGCTCGACGGTGTCGACGAAGCAGGGCACCACATCGATGATCTTCGCGCCGAGTTCTTCGTGGACCTCCCGGTGGAGGGCGTCGACGACGGTGGCGTCCGAGGGCTCCACCCCGCCTCCGGGAGTGAGCCAGTACGGATCGACGCCGGGCTTGGTGCGCTTGATGAGGATCAGGTCGTCACCGTCGAGCAGGATCGCGCGGGCGGTGCGTTTGACCACGGGACGTTCGGTCATGGGAGAAGAGTGGCCCACGGCTCCCCTTCTGAAACGCGCCACGGGCCGGAAAGCGGGGCTCACCAGCGTGCGGCGGCGTGCAGCAGCCGTTCGTGGGCGCGGGCGAGGTGGGCGAGGGAGAGGCTGCCGGTCCGCACGACGAGGAACCAGGTGCGCAGCGGAGGCACCGGGGGATCCGCGAGGGCCACGATCCGGCCGCTGTCGAGGGCGTCCTGGCACAGGTAGCGGGGCAGGACCGCGAACCCGGCACCGGCCTCCACGCATGCGAGCACCGCCCGCAGATCGGGCGCGACCACGCTGGCGGCGGCGTCACCGGCATCGGGCCGGGCGTCGAAGACGGCGGCCCAGTAGCGGGTGACGAGGGGCAGGCTCTCGTGGACCTCGACGAACGGAATCCCCGCGAGAGCGGCGGCACCGGCTTCGCGTAACCGGTCCGTGCCGATCAGCGCGGCCCAGTACGGCGCGGCGACCAGCACGTGCTCCTCGTCCCACAGCGCCGTGGCGGTGAAGAGCCCGCCCCGGGGGCGGGCGGTGGTGACCACAAGGTCGTGGTGGCCGGAGGCGAGTCCGTCGAGGGCCTCCTCGGCGCCGGTCTGGAGTGCGGCGCGCAGGGTGTGGCCCTGGCCGACCAGGGGCGCGAGGGCGGGCAGTACGCGCAGGCACAGGAACTCGGGGGGCCCGGCGACGTGCAGGGTGCGCAAGGCGCCGGCGGTCACGCGCTCGGCCTCGGTGATCCGCAGCAGCGCGTCGAGGTGCGGGGCGGCCTTGTGGGCGAGCTCGTCGCCCATGGCGGTCGGTGTGACACCGCGGGCCCGCCGGTGGAAGAGCGGGCGGCCCAGCTGGCGTTCGAGCGTGCGGATCTGCGAGGTGACGGCGGGCTGGGAGAGCCCCAGGAGCGCGGCCGCCCGCGTGAAGGAACCCGCCCGGTGTACGGCGACGAAGGTGCGCAGCAGGGACAGGTCCATCGCGGCACCTCTCGGTGGGGGCCTTCAACTATAAATATGCCGATAGCCCCCTGTCGTTACCGTGATTGGACTCTGACGCTGAGTCAACTAGCCTTGTCACGTGGTTCTTCGCCGACAGAACCCGAAGGCGGTCCGAGCCACGAGGGGGGAGGCTCGGACCGCCCTTCCCTGCCCGTTTCAGCCGCCTTCGGGCGCCGGGAGTGCGCGGTCGAGCGCGCGCAGGACGTCCGCGACGAGATCCTCGGTGTCCTCCGCGCCGGCCGAGAACCGGATGAACCCCTCCGGCACGGCGTCGCCGCCCCACCGCCCGCGCCGCTCGGCGGTCGACCGTACTCCGCCGAAGCTCGTCGCGTCCTCGACCAGGCGCAGGGCCGCCATGAAGCGTTCGGCGTGCGCGCGGCCCGGCAGCGTGAAGGAGACCACCGACCCGAAGCCCCGCATCTGCCGGGAGGCCGTCTTGTGGGACGGGTCCGAGGCCAGGCCCGGGTAGCGCACTGCGGTGACCTCGGCGCGGTCGCCCAGGGCCTCGGCGACGGCCAGTGCGTTGGCCCACTGGCGCTGCGCGCGCAGCTGGATGGTGGCCAGGGAGCGGTGGGCCAGCCAGGCCTCCATCGGGCCCGGGATCGCTCCGACGATCTTGCGCCACTGCCGGACCCGGGCGGCGAGTTCCGGGTCGCGGCATACGACGTAGCCGAGCAGCAGATCGCCGTGGCCGGTCAGGCCCTTGGTGCCGCTGGCGACCGAGAAGTCCGCGCCGAGCTCGAGCGGCCGCTGGCCGAGCGGGGTGGCCAGGGTGTTGTCGACGGCGACCAGGGTCCCGCCGGTGTGCGCCGCTTCCGCGAGGCGGCGTACGTCGCACACGTCGAGCCCGGGGTTGGAGGGGGTCTCGATCCACAGCATGCGGGCGCCGTCGATCACGGCGAGCTGGGCGTCGTCCCCGGTCGGGGCGGTGCGCACGTGGATTCCGTAGGCCTCCAGCTGCTCGCGGAGCAGGGGCAGCGCCTGGTAGCCGTCGTCGGGCAGGACCACGGTGTCGCCGGTGCGCGCCTGGGAGAGCAGGACCGCGGAGACGGCGGCCATGCCGGAGGCGAAGACGACGGTGTGCACGTCCTGGCCGGGGGCTTCCAGTTCGCCGATGGCCCGTTCCAGGAGGGTCCAGGTCGGGTTGGTGTCGCGGCCGTAGGTGTACGGGCCTTCGACCTCGCCGGGGAGGTGGAAGTGGGCGGCGAACACCGGTCCGGGCAGCGGCGGCTCGTTCTTGACGGGTTCGGGCAGCCCGGCGCGGACGGCTCGGGTGCCGTCGCCGAGCCGGGCGGTCCCGTGGGCGTCCTCGTACGTGTCCTGGTTCATGCGATCTGCTCCTCGGCGGCCTCGTGCACGTCCTTGAGCGCGGTCTCGCGCACGTCCTCGCGCACGTCTTCGCGCACGGCCTCGCGTACGGCGTCCAGCAGACCGGGGCTCGCCGCCTCGACGAGCTCCAGGCACTCCTCGAAGCCGTCCAGGGAGCCGTAGTACGGATCGGGTACGTCGCCTTCGGCGGCCGTGGCTGCCGGGTCGTAGGACCGCAGCAGCCTGACCTTCGCTGCGTCCTGCGGAGTGGGGGCGAGCGCCCGCAGATCCCGAAGGTGCCCCGCGTCGAGCGCGATGACGAGGTCGAGGCGGTCGAACCAGGAGGCCCGGAACTGCCGGGCCCGGTGGTCCTGCTCGTACCCGGCGCCTTCCAGGACGGCGACGGTGCGCGGGTCGGCGCCGTCACCCTCGTGCCAGCCGCCGGTGCCGGCGCTGTCGACCTCGACCACGTCGCCGAGCCCGGCCTCGGCGACGTGCGCGCGGAAGACCGCCTCGGCCATGGGGGAGCGGCAGATGTTGCCCGTGCAGACGAAGCACACGCGGTACATGGGCGGCCTGTTCACTTCTTGTCGGGCAGGACCATGTTCACGGCCCAGGAGACGACGGAGATGATCAGACCGCCGACGACCGCGGTCCAGAAGCCGTCGACGTGGAAGCTGAGGTCGAGCTGCTTCGCCAGCCACGAGGTCAGCAGCAGCATCAGGGCGTTCACAACGAGGGTGAACAGGCCGAGGGTGAGGATGAAGAGCGGCAGCGAGAACAGCTTCACCACGGGCTTGACGATGAAGTTGACCAGGCCGAACACCAGGGCGACCAGGATGAGGGTCAGCGTCCGGCGGCCCATGCTGCTGCCGTCGTCCAGGGTGATGCCGGCGAGGAGCCAGATGGCGACGGCCAGGGCTGCCGCGTTGGCGAGCGTCTTGACTACGAAATTCGTCATGTGTCTGATCGTGGCAGAGAAGATCCCGGTGGGACATCCGCAGATCAGCGGATGCGAGGGAACGATCGAGTACAAGGGGCACAACAACGATGAAAGCCTTCCGGCTTGACGAGCTCGAAGCGGAGCGGGCCGCCAACGACGGCGCTTATCTGCAGTTCGTACGCGAGCGGAACATGTCGGTCGGGCTGTACGCCCTCGACGCCGGACAGAGCGACCCGCAGCAGCCGCACGGCCAGGACGAGGTGTACTTCGTCGTGAGCGGCCGGGCCTCGATCACGGTCGGCGAGGAGACCACGACGGTGGCGCGCGGCAGCGTCGTCTACGTGCCGGCCGGGGTCCCTCACAAGTTCCACCACATCAGCGAGGACCTGCGGGTGATGGTGGTGTTCTCCCCGCCGGAGGGCTGAGCGGCTCCGCGGCGGACGCGCGGGATGAGGGTCGCGGCCCCGGCCCCCTAGGGGGCGGATCAGGGGCCTGCGGGGGCTCGCGGGCCCCCGCCCGGCTCCGCCGCCTCCTAGCATCGGGAGCAGGAAGTCACGGACGCAGAAGACGAGGAAGAGGTCGAGGACATGGACGGCATCCGAGAGGTATTCGCAGGCATGCCCTGGTGGGTCAAGTGGGTCGCGGTCCCGCTCCTGGCGCTGTTCGTCTTCGGCGGTGTGATCACGAGCGTCCTTGGCGCGCTGATCTCGTTCGTCTTCAAGCTGCTCCTCTTCGTCGGCCTCGTCGGCGGCCTGATCTTCATGGTGAAGAAGTTCCGCGGCAGCGGCTCAAAGTCCTCCACCTCCGGTGAGTGGTAAAGGAATCGGACCTGACGATTCCGGATTGGGCCAGGCGAGGGAACGTGGTGCGCGAAACCGCTCACACCACAGGAATCGGTGGATAGAGTGGCAATCTGTGCCGTTCCCTGGGCACCGAAGTCCGGTACTGCCGCTCTGAACTGCGGTTGTCTCACATAGGTGCTGAGCACGACCCCCAGGACTCACGGCACGCGCGGGGGCGGCCCCCGCAGGGCGGGCCCCCACAGCCCGCCGCCATGCCTGGGGGTGAGCTTTGTCTTCGGTTCACAACGCCGGTGTGCCGACGCTGATCGGTTCGGTGCAGCGGGCGCTGAGGCTGCTCGAAGCGGTCGGTTCGCACAGCGAGGGAGCCCCGGCGAAGCAGCTGGCGCGCGAGGCCGGGCTCCCGCTCCCCACCGCGTACCACCTGCTGCGGACCCTGACCCACGAGGGCTATCTGCGCCGGGAGAGCGGAGTCTTCGTCCTGGGCGACGCGGCGGGGCGGCTGGCCGGCGGGGGGCTCCAGCAGAAACGTCGCAGCATGATCCTCGACTCGCTCGCGCACTTCCGCGACGCCGTCGGGGCGCCGGTCTACTTCGCGATGTTCCGTGAGGGTGAGATCGAGCTGCTGGGCGTCTCGGACACCCCGGCCAACCCGGCCTGCGAGGAGTGGGCCGACTTCCGTGCGACCGGTCACGCGCACGCCATCGGGCAGTGCCTGCTCGGCCAGCTCGACGAGAAGACGCGCAAGGACTACTACGACCGGCACCCGGTCGAGGCCCTCACCCCCTACACCGTGGCGGATCAACGGTCCTTGGAGCACCGGATCGCATCCCTGGAAAGAATGCAGCCGGTGATCGAGCGACAGGAATATGCCTTGGGCACGGTATGCGCCGCCATTCCGATTACCGCAGGCGATGCGGCCGCGACCATGGCGATTTCTCTCCCCCTGCACCAGGAAGATCGGTTGCTCTGTGTGGTCAATCGACTACGGAGTGAAGTAGGCGCGCTGTTGAGCACCCTCTCGTTCTCTATCAGTATCTGAAAACTCACTCCTTGTGATCTGCTAGCGCTTCCACCACTCTTGTCAAGAGGGCCCTGGGGGATCATTCCTGGCCACTTCCACTACAGCGGGGTAGGCAATGCGCGAGTCGGTACAGGCAGAGGTCATGATGAGTTTTCTCGTGTCCGAGGAGCTCTCGTTCCGGATTCCGGTGGAACTCCGGTACGACGCTCGTGATCCCTACGCAGTCCGCCTGACCTTCCACCTTCCCGGAGATGCGCCCGTGACCTGGGCGTTCGGCCGGGAACTCCTCCTCGACGGCATCAACAAGCCGTGCGGTGACGGCGATGTGCACATCGCCCCCACCGATCCCGAGGAGCTGTCCGATGTCCATATCCGCCTCCAGGTCGGCGGCGACCGGGCTCTGTTCCGCGCCGGCGCGGCGCCGCTCGTCGCGTTCCTCGACCGCACCGACCGGCTCGTTCCGCTCGGCCAGGAGCGGAACCTGGGCGACTTCGAGGAGAACCTTGACGAGGAGCTCGGCAAGATCCTCGCCGAATCCCGGCAGAACGAGCAGAACGCGGGCTGACCAGCCGGCGCACCACGTGGGGGAGTCCGCTGACCACGGGCGTTCCCCCGTACGTCCTCCGGGGCGACCCACGGGATGACGGGCTCAGCGTGCCGACGCGCTGAGCGCCCGTTCCCTCCCGGCCTCCCGAACCCCGGCCTCCCGGACCCCGAACACCTTCAGCGCTTGCGCCGACGGCCCCGGCCGCCGCGGACCGGTGCCGAGACCGCTCCGCTGTCCGGGGTACCCGGCCGGTCGGCCGAGACGACCAGAGCGGCCAGCGCCGTCGTCACGGGGACCGAGGCCACGAGACCGATCGAGCCGACGAGAGTCCGTACGATCTCCTCCGCGACCAGCTCACTGTTCGCCACCGAACCCATGCTGCTGTTCGCGATCGAGAACAGCAGGAGCAGGGGGAGTGCGGCGCCCGCGTACGCCAGCACCAGCGTGTTGACCACCGACGCGATGTGGTCGCGGCCGATCCGGATGGCTGCCTTGTACAGGGCCCGCGGCCCCATCGAGGGGTCGGCCTGGTGGAGTTCCCAGACCGCCGACGTCTGGGTGACCGTCACATCGTCGAGCACGCCCAGTGATCCGATGATCACGCCTGCGAGCAGCAAACCGCTCATGTCGATGTCCGGGTAGAGCCCGTGGATCAGACCCGTGTTGTCATCGGTGTTGCCGCTGAGGAACGCCCAGCCGATGAACAGCGAGCCCAGCAACCCGATCAACAACAGCGATACGAGCGTGCCGAGGACCGCCACCGACGTGCGGGCGGTGAGTCCGTGGCACATGTAGAGGGCGATGAGCATGATGGCGCTCGCCCCGATCACCGCGACGACCAGCGGGTTCGACCCCTGCAGGATGGCCGGGAGGATGAAGAGGGTCAGCACGCCGAAACTGACGACCAGCGCGATCAGCGCGAACAGCCCGCGCATCCGGCCGACTACGACGACCGCGACGGCGAAGATGCCCGCCAGCAGCGCCATGGGGAACTTGCGGTTCACGTCGATCACCGAGTACTGGAGGTCCCGCGGGGCGTCCGGCGCGTACGCGACCACCACCTCCTGACCGTTCGCCAACTGCCGCGGCGCGCCCGGCTGGACGATCTCGATGAAGGTGCGGCCCTGGTCCGGCCCGGTGCCGACCTTCACGGTGGCCTTCTTGCACTCGCCGGTCTGCGCGGCCTGGGCCTCGCGGCCCTCGGGGGTGGACGTGTCTCCGGTCGGCGGCACCTGCGAGGCGTTCACCGATTTGCAGTCGACGTGCTCGAGCGAGACGACCGTGCCCTGCTGGGTCTGGCGGTCGAAGCCGACGCCCGAGCGCTCGTGCGCGGGGGCGCCGCCCGGCCAGAGCACGGCCATTCCGATGAAGACGGCGGCGGCGAAGGGGATCAGTACGGCCGCGATGACCTTGCGCAGGTGCTTCGAGACCGGGGCCGCCGGACCGTGGGCATGGCTGTGGGCATGGCCGGCGGAATGCCCGGAATCCGAGTGCCCGGCGCCTGAGTGTCCGTGGCCCGTGTGGCCGGTGCGGCCGGTGGGATCCGAGGGGTCGGTGGGGGGCTGCGGCGAGGTCGTCACTGGCAGATCATCGCAAGAGATGAGGGGGCCCACTGTTCAGCACGCCCTAGATGACGCTAGCGTGGGGGCACCTTTGCACAACGCGGGAGCTCGGAGCACCGGGCTGAGAGGGCGCTGATCACCGTACGAGCATCACGGATGCGTACGGGAAGAGGCTGCGCCGACCGCCGAACCTGTTACCGGGTAATGCCGGCGTAGGGAGATCAGGTCTCATGACCATTCAGGACGCACGCACGCCTGCCGCCGGCCAGGACGCCGACGGCCAGACCGAGCGCCAGCCGGGCTGGCACAAGGGCTACGTGGCGGGCTCCCGCCCCGACATCCGGGTGCCGGTCCGCCAGGTCCACCTCACCAACGGCAAGGACGTGACGCTCTACGACACGTCCGGGCCGTACACCGACCCCCAGATCGAGACCGACGTGCGCCGTGGTCTCGCGCCGCTGCGCGAGAACTGGATCATCGGCCGCGGAGACACCGAGGAGTACGCGGGCCGTCCCGTGCGCCCCGAGGACGACGGAATCAAGCACACCTCGCCGCGGGGCGGGCTCAAGAACCTCGACGCGGTCTTCCCGGGCCGCCCCCGCCAGCCCCGCCGGGGCCGTGGCGGCGCCGCCGTCACGCAGCTCGCGTATGCCCGCCGGGGCGAGATCACCCCGGAGATGGAGTACGTCGCGATCCGGGAGAACGTCTCCCCCGAGGTCGTCCGCGAGGAAATCGCCGCAGGCCGCGCCGTGCTTCCGGCAAACGTGAACCACCCCGAGATCGAGCCGATGATCATCGGCAAGCGGTTCCTGGTGAAGGTCAACGCCAACATCGGCAACTCCGCGGTCACCTCCTCCATCGAGGAAGAGGTCGACAAGATGACCTGGGCGACCAAGTGGGGCGCCGACACGGTCATGGACCTCTCGACGGGCCGCAACATCCACACCACGCGCGAGTGGGTGCTGCGCAACTCCCCCGTCCCGATCGGCACCGTCCCGCTCTACCAGGCGCTGGAGAAGGTCGACGGCCGCGCCGAGGACCTGACCTGGGAGATCTACAAGGACACGGTCATCGAGCAGGCCGAGCAGGGCGTCGACTACATGACGGTGCACGCCGGCGTGCTGCTGCCGTACGTGCCCCTCACGGCCCGCCGTAAGACGGGCATCGTCTCGCGCGGCGGTTCGATCATGGCCGCGTGGTGCCTGGCGCACCACAAGGAGAACTTCCTCTACACGAACTTCGAGGAGCTCTGCGACATCCTCGCGACGTACGACGTCACGTACTCGCTGGGTGACGGCCTGCGCCCCGGTTCCATCGCGGACGCCAACGACGCGGCGCAGTTCGCGGAGCTGAAGACGCTGGGCGAGCTGAACACCATCGCCAAGCGGCACAACGTGCAGACGATGATCGAGGGCCCGGGCCACGTCCCGATGCACAAGATCAAGGAGAACATCGACCTCCAGCAGGAGATCTGCGAGGAGGCGCCGTTCTACACGCTCGGCCCGCTGACCACGGACGTCGCGCCCGCGTACGACCACATCACCTCCGGCATCGGCGCCGCGATGATCGCCTGGTGGGGCACCGCGATGCTCTGCTACGTCACGCCCAAGGAGCACCTGGGCCTGCCCAACCGCGACGACGTCAAGACCGGCGTCATCACGTACAAGATCGCCGCGCACGCAGCGGACCTGGCGAAGGGGCACCCCGGAGCCCAGGAGTGGGACGACGCGCTGTCGGACGCCCGCTTCGAGTTCCGCTGGGAGGACCAGTTCAACCTGGCCCTCGACCCCGACACGGCCCGTGAGTTCCACGACGAGACCCTGCCCGCCGAGCCGGCCAAGACCGCGCACTTCTGCTCCATGTGCGGTCCGAAGTTCTGCTCGATGAAGATCTCGCAGGACATCCGCCGCGAGCACGGCGGTGACCTCAAGGCCGAG
The DNA here is from genome assembly GCF_055588085.1 of Streptomyces sp. NPDC046303. Taxonomy (NCBI): domain Bacteria; kingdom Bacillati; phylum Actinomycetota; class Actinomycetes; order Kitasatosporales; family Streptomycetaceae; genus Streptomyces; species Streptomyces sp. NPDC046303. The sequence goes on along the minus strand of NZ_JBVJFA010000005.1, from coordinate 62,138 downwards.
GAGATCCAGGCGGGCATGGCGGAGAAGTCCGCGGAGTTCGCCGCCTCGGGCAACCGCGTCTACCTGCCGCTGGCCGACTGACGCACCGCTCACGCGCGAGGGCACCGCTCCACGGCCGGTCGAGCCGGGGGCGGCGCCGTCGAGCTGGGGGGCGGCCCCGTCGAGCCGGGGGGCGCCGTTGTTTCACGTGAAACATCGACCGTGAAACACCGACGGCAGTCGACGGGGTCTATCGCGGCCCGTGTTCCGGGCCGCCGAAGTCCGGACTCGAGAAGTCCGGCGGCGTGTAGCCGGGCCGGGGTCCCTCGGAGGGGGATCCCGGACTGGTGAAGTCCGGAGCCGTATACCCCAGGTGGGGTATACGGCTGCCGCGTCTGCGAGGGGCCGGAAAACCCTGTCCGGCGCTCGGGTCGGCCAGCGCGTCGCGCAGGAACGGCATGATGCCGCGCTCCAGCAGTGCGTGCCGCCAGGCTTCGCGGGCCTGCGCGACCTCGTCCGGTATCGCCTCGGCCCCGTCCGCGGCCACCTCGGTGGATCTGTTGCGTACGGCTGTCACCAGCAGGCCGATCACGGCGAAGACCAGGGAGGCGGCGGTGAGCACGCCGAAGAACGAGCCCGCCGTCAGCATGGTGTCGGCGAAGGCCGGCTCGGGTTCGATCAACTTCAGGATGTAGCCCACCAGCAGAAAGATCAGCATGGCGGCGCCCGCCAGGACGGGGGCGAGGACAGCGATCACGGCGCCGAGGCCCGCGCCGCCCTGTCCGCCGGCCTCTTCCCCGTTCGTCCCGGGCGTGGAGAGGGCCACGTCGCGCCGTTCCTCGCGGACCTTCACGTAGTGGTCGTATTCGGTGGCGGCTGCTGCTGTCAGCAGGGCGCTGGCCCCCAGGGCCATGGTGCGCAGCTGTTCGGCGTTCAGCCGTTCGCCGAGGGCGGCGAGCTCGGGCCGTTCGTGTGCGGTGCGCAGCGCCTCGTCGAGGAGCCGATCGAACTCCGGTCGGTCTTCGGTCAGCAGGTGCGGAGCGCTGGTCATGTGCATCCCCCGATGCTCCGTGGAGGCCGGTTTGCCCGCGTAGACCCGGGCGCCGGCACAAACGGAGGAGAGCCTGCTACGGATAGAGCGATGGTAGAGGGCCCACACCGCAGGTTGACAGGGGCTTTGCAGAAATACCCCCTGCGTGACAAACCCTCAGTCACTCAAGGGAAGTTGCACGACGAGCAGCTTGCCCGCCATCGTGACGCCGCCGTCCATCGCGATGGCGAGCCCTTCCGCGTACACGTGCGGGCCGTCCACGGCCTCCGGCCCACGCGACTCGTCACCGTCCTCGGTGCCCACTTCGCCGAGCAGGTAGGGGATGGGGCTGTGCCCGTGCACGACGCGGCTGCCCCCGTAGGTACCGAGCAGTTCGCGTACGGCCCCGGGGCCGGTCTCCTCGTCGCGGAAGGCGAACCGCTTGGTGAACTTGCGGAAGAGGTCCCAGGTGATGTCGGCGTCGTTGCGGTTGAGCAGCTCGTGGATGGTGTCGTTGACGTCTTCGATCGAGTCGCCGTAGTCCAGGTAGGCCGTGGTGTCGGAGTGCAGGAGCAGGTGCCCTTCCTCCAGGACCGCCGCGTCCAGCCGGGACATCCACTGCAGGTGCACGTCCTGCAGGCGCTCCATGTCGGTGCGCTGGCCGCCGTTGAGCAGCCAGGCGGCCTGGAAGGTGGCGGTGCCGGCGCCGGAGGAGACCGGGGTGTCTCCGAACCGCTTGGCGCCGATGAGCAGCAGCTCGTGGTTGCCCATGAGGGCCTTGCAGTAGCCGCCGGCGGCCGCCGCCTCGGCGGACAGCCGCATGACGAGGTCGATCACGCCGATGCCGTCGGGGCCGCGGTCGGTGAAGTCGCCGAGGAACCAGAGCCGGGCGTTGCCGGCGGACCAGCGGCGCTCCGCGTCGATGAGACCCTGGGCGTGGAGTTCGGTGACGAGTTCGTCGAGGTAGCCGTGGACGTCGCCGACGACGTAGAGCGGGCCGGGACCGGCGGCCGCCGGTTCCTGGGGCACGTACTGGACCTGCACGGTGTCGCCGGGGCCGCCGAGTGCGCCGCGCCCGATGACGGGCAGGTCGCGGTGGGTCGGCGTGTAGCCGCCGAGGTCGTCGTCCTCGGGTGCCGGCTCCGCGTCCTCGTGCACGTCGCGCGCTTCGTACGGCTCGTGGGCCGTGTACGCCTCGCGCTGCGGTGCGGGCGGTGCGGCGGGCCGCGTGGCCGGCTGCGGCGTGTAGCCCGGCTGCGGGGGTACGCTCCGTGCGCCGTCCTCGTAGTACGCCGGGTACTCGCCGTAGACGGGGGCTTCATCGGGCAGCCCGGCGGATACGGCGTACGGAGCGGGTTCGGTGACCGGCACCCGGAAGTCCCGCAGCGTTTCCGTCCGCATCGCGGGTCCCTGACCGGCCCCCTGAGTCATCGACCCCTCCACCACCGTCGCGCTGCCGTACACCTGCGGACCCTCCTGACCTCCAGGGAGGAGGGTCCGTGATGTCGTGCGCCCATCATAGGAATGCGGTTCGCGCTGTGTGACGCACCAGGGGTGGTGAATCCTCTCCGGAACCAGTCGTTCCTACCACTTTCTCCCGATATCTGTGTTCCTGGAATCCTGGGCGGAGCCGCTGGCACCGCCCAGGATGCGGTGCGGCGGGTCAGTCCTGTGCCGGGGAGCGGGGCGGACTGACGGTCGTACGGGGCTGCCTGCGCAGCGACGAGGTACGGATGATGAGCTCGGTCGGGACGACCTGTTCGACGGGGCGTCCGGTGTCCACCCCCTCGATCGCGTCGATGAGCAACTGCACGACGGCGGTGCCGATGCGGCGCGGTTTGAGGGAGAGGGTGGTGATGGGGGGTTCGGTGTTGGCGTACACGGTGGACTCGCTGCAGCACACGAGCAGCAGGTCCTCCGGAACGCGCAGGCCGTAGCGCCGGGCGGCGGCGAGCAGGTCGGTGCCGTTGGGGTCGAAGAGCCCGTACACGGCGTCGGGCCGGTCGGGGCGGGCGAGGAGCCGGTCCGCGGCCACGGCGCCCGCGCAGGGGTCGTGGGCGGGGTAGGACTCGTAGACCGGGTCCTGTCCGACGCGCTCGCACCAGTTGAGGTAGGCGGTGGTGGAGAGCCGGGTGTAGGTGTCGGTGGTGGTGCCGGTCAGCAGCCCGATCCTGCGGGCCCCGGCGGCGGCGAGGTGGTCGAGCAGGCCCAGTACGGCGGCCTCGTGGTCGTTGTCGACCCAGGCGGTGACGGGGAGGGAGCCTGCCGGGCGGCCGTCGGAGACCACGGGCAGGCCCTGACGGACCAGTTCGGTGACGACGGGATCGTGGTCGGAGGGGTCGATGACGACGGTGCCGTCGAGGGCGACGTTGGACCACACGTCGTGTCGGGACGTGGCGGGGAGGATGACGAGTGCGTAGCCGCGGGCCAGCGCGGCCGAGGTGGCGGCCCTGGCCATCTCGGCGAAGTAGGCGAATTCGGTGAAGGTGAAAGGTTCATCCCCGTACGTCGTCACGGTCAGGCCGATGAGGCCCGACTTGCCCGTACGGAGGGTTCGGGCGGCGGCGGACGGGCGGTAGCCCAGTCTGTCGGCCACTTCGCGAACGTGGCGGCGGGTGGCGTCAGGCAGCCGCCCCTTGCCATTGAGCGCGTCGGAGACGGTTGTGATGGAGACGCCCGCCGCGGCGGCCACGTCCCTGATGCCTGCCCGGCCCTGTCGGCCGGCGGCCCGCCGGGTGGTCTCGGTCCGGCTCACCTGATGCTTCCCTGCTGCTGTCATGGCGAGCCGATAGTAGGGCTCGGTGGGGTGGGCGGTCCGTGTGCATATGCACGCGTTGACAGGCACGTTTCTGCATGGTCAGTCATCCCAATGACCTTGGAACTGAAGCCATTTGAGCGAAGTGCTCTCTGGTGAAGCTTGTCGGCGGCCACGGGCATGCCAAAACGGTGCCGTCTCGGGCCGGTCTCAACTCACCTGCACGAGGGATGCGCGCCACGGCGCAGGCCACCAGCGCGCGCATATATGCGCGCGCTCCCCCGCATTCCAGGCGCCCCCATTCTCGGGAGAGCGGAATCCTCATAAGGTGAGCAGTATTGAGTCGACGGCGACGTCGGACGGGATGGTCGAGGAGGACCTGCGGTGAGCGAGAAGAGCCCGAGGCTGCGCGCCGAGCTGGACGGCATTCCCACGTACAAGCCGGGCAAGCCGGCTGCCGCGGGCGGGGCCGTCGCGTACAAGCTGTCCTCGAACGAGAACCCGTACCCGCCGCTGACCGGGGTGCTGGAGAGCGCGGTCGCGGCGGCCGGGAACTTCAACCGGTACCCGGACATGGCCTGCACCGGCCTGGTGAACGAGATCGCGGAGCGCTTCGGGGTGCCGGTCGAGCACGTCGCCACCGGCACCGGCTCGGTGGGAGTGGCCCAGTCGCTGATCCAGTCGACCGCCGGCCCGGGCGACGAGGTCATGTACGCCTGGCGTTCCTTCGAGGCGTACCCGATCATCACGCAGATCTCGGGTGCGACCTCGGTGCAGGTGCCGCTGACCGACGGCGATGTGCACGACCTGGACGCGATGGCAGAGGCGATCACCGAGCGGACCCGGCTGATCTTCGTCTGCAACCCCAACAACCCCACCGGCACCGCCGTGCGCCGCGCCGAGCTGGAGCGCTTCCTGGACCGGGTGCCCTCGGACGTCCTGGTGGTGCTGGACGAGGCCTACCGCGAGTTCGTGCGCGACACCGACGTACCGGACGGCATCGAGCTGTACCGGGACCGCCCGAACGTCTGCGTGCTGCGGACGTTCTCCAAGGCGTACGGGCTCGCCGGCCTGCGCGTGGGCTTCGCGGTGGCGCACGAGCCGGTGGCCGCTGCACTGCGCAAGACGGCGGTGCCCTTCGGCGTCAGCCAGCTCGCCCAGGACGCGGCGGTGGCCTCGCTGCGCGCCGAGGACGAGCTGATGGGCCGCGTCGGGGCGCTGGTGTGCGAGCGCAAGCGGGTCCACGAGACGCTGCTGGCGCAGGGCTGGACCGTGCCGGACACGCAGGCGAATTTCGTGTGGATGCGGCTGGGGGAGCGGACCGCGGACTTCGCGGCGGCCTGCGAGAAGGCCGGTGTGGTGGTCCGGCCCTTCGCGGGCGAGGGCCTGCGGGTCACGATCGGTGAGACCGAGGCGAACGACCTCTTCCTGCACACGGCAGAGGCCTTCTTCAAAGAGCTGTAGGCCTGGTCAGGCCAGTTCCACGCGAATGGGATCGCCCTCGCGGATGGTCGACAGCAGGCGGGGGTCGCCGTCGAACGAGCCGAGCACGTTGCACGGGCTCGCCAGGCGGCTCTCGCCTGCGCGCGATATGGGAGTGGGGCCGTAGGGCAGGGCGAGCGCGTCGCCCTCGGTCCAGAAGGCGACCGTGCCGGGCTCGACGACCTGCTGGGCGTCGTGCTCGAGGGCCACGGAGACACCGGTGTCGAAGTAGACCTCCTCACCCCAGGTGTTCGCGGAGGCGGAGATCGGAAGGGCCTCGGTCAGCGCCTTGCTGGTCGGGGTCTCCTCGAGGGTGGCGGTGAGCTGGCCCGCAGGCCAGGAGATTCGAATCTTCATGCAACGCATTCAACAATCTGTTGAATTTCTTGGCTAGAGGGGACCCCGCCTGAAAGCTCCGATCGGCGGTGCGCGATAATGCTTGTGAATGTGAACGCGTTCACAAGCGTGTCCCGCTTCCTCCTGAATTGAGTGGGACACACCAGGCAGTGCGGCTGTGACCACGGCGACCCGAAGGAGACGACGACGTGGACCTAGCGTTGGCGCCAGAGACACTGGCGCGATGGCAGTTCGGTATCACCACCGTCTACCACTTCCTCTTTGTCCCGCTGACGATCTCGCTCGCCGCGCTCACGGCCGGCCTGCAGACCGCGTGGGTGCGCACCGAGAAGGAGAAGTACCTCAGGGCCACGAAGTTCTGGGGAAAGCTCTTCTTGATCAATATCGCGATGGGTGTCGTCACCGGCATCGTCCAGGAGTTCCAGTTCGGCATGAACTGGTCCGACTACTCGCGGTTCGTCGGTGACGTCTTCGGGGCGCCGCTCGCTTTCGAAGCGCTGATCGCCTTCTTCTTCGAGTCGACCTTCATCGGTCTGTGGATCTTCGGCTGGGACAAGCTGCCGAAGAAGATCCACCTGGCCTGCATCTGGATGGTGTCCATCGGCACCGTCCTGTCCGCCTACTTCATCCTCGCGGCCAACTCGTGGATGCAGCACCCGGTCGGATACCGCATCAACGAGGAGCGCGGCCGGGCCGAGCTCACCGATTTCTGGCTGGTGCTCACCCAGAACACGGCGCTCACCCAGTTCTTCCACACCATCACGGCCGCGTTCCTGGTCGGCGGCGCGTTCATGGTCGGCATCGCCGCCTTCCACCTGGCCCGCAAGAAGCACATTCCGGTGATGCGGACCTCGCTGCGGCTCGGCCTGGTCACGCTGATCATCGCCGGACTGGGCACCGCCATCAGCGGCGACCTGCTCGGCAAGGTCATGTTCAAGCAGCAGCCGATGAAGATGGCCGCTGCCGAGGCGCTCTGGGACGGCGAGGCGCCGGCACCCTTCTCGATCTTCGCCTACGGCGATGTCGACAAGGGCCACAACAAGGTCGCCATAGAGATTCCCGGCCTGCTGTCCTTCCTGGCCAATGACGACTTCACCTCCTTCGTCCCGGGCATCAACGACGTCAACAAGGCCGAGCAGGAGAAGTTCGGCCCCGGTGACTACCGGCCGAACATCCCCGTCGCCTACTGGGGCTTCCGCTGGATGATCGGCTTCGGCATGGCCTCGCTGAGCATCGGGGTGCTCGGTCTGTGGCTGACCCGCAGGAAGTTCATGCTGCCGCCGGGGCTGCGGACCTCGGAGGACGAGGTCCCCCACCTGGTCCTCTTCCGGCAGGCACTGAGCCCCAAGTGGGGACGGCTCTACTGGATCGTCGCGCTGTGGACCATGGGCTTCCCGCTCATCGCCAGCTCCTGGGGCTGGATCTTCACCGAGATGGGCCGCCAGCCCTGGGTGGTCTACGGAGTCCTGCGCACCCGGGACGCCGTCTCGCCGGGCGTTTCCCAGGGCGAGGTCCTCACGTCCATGATCGGCTTCACGCTCCTGTACGCGGTGCTCGCCGTGATCGAGGTCAAGCTGCTCGTGAAGTACGTGAAGCTCGGGCCCCCCGAGCTCACCGAGGCCGACCTCAACCCGCCCACCAAGATCGGCGGGGACGACAAGAACCCCGACCGGCCGATGGCCTTCTCGTACTGAGGCTGAGGAGACCACACGATGCAACTCCACGACGTCTGGTTCGTACTCATCGCCGTTCTGTGGATCGGCTACTTCTTCCTGGAGGGCTTCGACTTCGGAGTCGGCGTACTGACCAAGCTGCTCGCCCGCGACCGCACCGAGAAGCGGGTCCTGATCAATACGATCGGGCCCGTCTGGGACGGCAACGAGGTCTGGCTGCTCACCGCGGGCGGTGCGACCTTCGCCGCGTTCCCCGACTGGTACGCCACCCTCTTCTCCGGGTTCTACCTGCCGCTGCTGCTCATCCTGGTCTGCCTGATCATCCGGGGGGTGGCGTTCGAGTACCGGCACAAGCGCCCCGAGGACGCCTGGCAGACCAACTGGGAACACGCGATCTTCTGGACCTCGCTGATCCCCGCGTTCCTGTGGGGCGTGGCCTTCGCCAACATCGTCCGCGGTGTGAAGATCGATCAGAACAAGGAGTACGTCGGCACCTTCCTCGACCTCCTCAACGGCTACTCGCTCCTCGGCGGCCTGGTCACCCTCTCCCTGTTCACCTTCCACGGCGCGGTCTTCACCTCGCTCAAGACGGTCGGTGACATCCGCGACCGCTCCCGCAGGCTCGCGAACCGGCTGGGTGTGGCCACCACGGCACTGGCCCTGGTCTTCCTGACCTGGACCCAGTTCACGCGCGGCGACGCCAAGAGCCTCGTCGCCATGGCCGTCGCGGTGCTCGCACTGCTCGGGGCCCTCGGCTTCACCCGGGCGGGCCGCGAGGGCTGGGCCTTCGCCCTGTCCGGGGTCACCATCGCGGCGGCCGTCGCGATGCTCTTCCTGACGCTGTTCCCGAACGTCATGCCGTCCTCGCTCGACGATGCCTGGAGCCTCACGGTCACCAACGCCTCGTCCAGCCCGTACACCCTGAAGATCATGACCTGGTGCGCCGGAGTGGCCACGCCGCTGGTCCTGCTCTACCAGGGCTGGACGTACTGGGTGTTCCGCAAGCGGATCGGTACGCAGCACATCGTCGACGCGCACTGAGTCCGGACGCCGGCGGCCCCGCCGCCCTGACCCTCCTGCCTGACCGGCCGACCCTGCCTGGGGGATGTTTCACGTGAAACCGATCGACCCGCGCCTGCTTCGGTACGCCCGTTCCACCCGCCTGTTCCTGGGCGCGGTGGTGGCCCTGGGACTTGCCGGGGCAGGGCTGGTCGTCGGTCAGGCCATGCTGATCGCCGAGATCGTGGTCGGCGCCTTCGAGGAGGGGAGGGACGGGGCCGCGCTCCGGACGCCGCTGCTGCTGCTCGCGGCGGTGGCCCTGGGCCGCGGCCTGATCGCCTGGCTCACGGAACTGGCCGCCCACCGGGCCGGCGCGGCGGTCAAGTCGGAACTGCGCGGCCGGCTGCTGGACCGGGCCGCGGACCTGGGACCCGGCTGGCTGAACGGCCGGCGGACCGGGTCACTGGTCGCCCTGGCCACCCGGGGCGTGGACGCGCTCGACGACTACTTCTCCCGCTACCTGCCCCAGCTCGGCCTCGCGGTGGTGGTGCCGGTGGCGGTGCTGGCCCGGATCGTCACCGAGGACTGGGTCTCGGCGGCCATCATCGTCGTCACCCTGCCCCTGATCCCGCTGTTCATGGTCCTCATCGGCATGGCCACCCAGTCCCGGATGGACCGCCAGTGGCGGCTGCTGTCCCGCCTGTCGGGGCACTTCCTCGATGTGGTGGCCGGACTTCCGACCCTGAAGGTCTTCGGACGGGCCAAGGCCCAGGCCGAGTCGATCCGGAAGATCACCGACGACTACCGGCGCGCGACGATGCGGACCCTGCGCATCGCGTTCCTCTCCTCCTTCGCGCTGGAACTCCTGGCGACCCTGTCGGTGGCGCTGGTGGCGGTGACCATCGGAATGCGGCTTGTCCACGGTGAGCTCGACCTCTACACCGGGCTGGTCATCCTGATCCTGGCTCCCGAGGCGTACCTGCCGCTGCGGCAGGTCGGCGCGCAGTACCACGCGGCCGCCGAGGGGCTGGCGGCCGCCGAGGAGATCTTCGAAGTCCTCGAGACCCCTGCCGCGCGGCCGTCCGGCGGGGCCGCCCTGGCGAGCGGCACTCCCCTGCGCATCGAGATCGACGGAGTCGCCGTCCGCTACGAGGGCCGGGGCGAGGACTCGCCCGGGCCGGTCTCGCTGACCATCGAACCGGGGGAGTGCGTGGCCCTCACCGGCCCGAGCGGAGCCGGGAAGTCCACACTGCTCCAGGTGCTGCTGGGGTTCGTGGCCCCGACCGCGGGACAGGTGCGGATCGCCGGGGCGGACCTCGCCGAACTGTCGCCGGAACAGTGGCGGCAGCGAGTCGCGTGGGTGCCGCAGCGCCCGCACCTCTTCGCCGGGACCATCGGCGAGAACGTCCGGCTGGCCCGCCCCGAGGCCTGCGCTGCGGACGTGGTCCGGGCCCTGCGGGACGCGGGAGCCTGGGAGTTCGTGGCCGCGCTGCCCGGCGGGATCGAAACCACCCTCGGCGAGGGGGGCGTGGGACTGTCCGCCGGGCAGCGGCAGCGGCTGGCGCTCGCCCGGGCGTTCCTGGCGGACCGGCCCGTGCTGCTGCTCGACGAGCCGACCGCGGCGCTGGACGGCGAGACCGAGGCCGCGGTGGCGGACGCGGTCCGGCGGCTGGCCGTGGGCCGGACCGTCCTGCTGGTCGTGCACCGGCCCGCGCTGCTCGCCGTCGCCGACCGCGTGGTCCCCATCGCCACGGCGGGAGCGGCCGCCGCGCCGCTCCCCCGGCCTGCCGCCGCCCGGGCCGGAGCTCCCGGCCCGTCGGCACCCGACGCCGGGGAGTGGATCCTCGGCGCCGCGGCCGAACGGGCGCGCGCCGTCGGCGGGACCGACTCGGGCGGGAGTGATCCGCTGAGCCGCGTACGGGCCGTGGCCAGGGCGTGGCAGGGCCGTTTCCGGCTCGGCCTGCTGCTCGGAGCGCTGGCCGTGGGGTGCAGCGTGGGGCTGATGGCCGTGTCCGGCTGGCTGATCTCGCGGGCCTCCGAGCAGCCTCCCGTGCTCCATCTGATGGTGGCCGTGACCGCCACCCGGGCCTTCGGAATGGGCCGGGCCGTCTTCCGCTACGCCGAGCGGCTCGTTTCGCACGACGCCGTCCTGCGGATGCTCGCCGATCTGCGGGTCTCCGTGTACCGCAGGCTGGAACGCATCGCCCCCGCCGGACTGCGCGAGCACCGGCGCGGCGACCTGCTGACCCGCCTGGTCGCCGATGCGGACGCGCTCCAGGACTACTGGCTGCGCTGGCTGCTGCCGGTCGGAACCGCGGTGCTCGTCGGCACCGGCTCGGTCGCCTTCACCACCTGGCTGCTGCCGGAGGCGGGAGCCGCGCTCGCCGTCGGACTGCTCGCCGCCGGCATCGGCGTTCCGCTCGTCAGCGGGGCCTGCGCGCGGCGTGCGGAGCGCAGGCTCGCGCCCGCCCGGGGCGAACTCGCCACCCGGGTGGCCGATCTGCTCACGGGCACCGCGGAACTGACCGTCGCCGGGGCGCTGGAGGACCGCAAGGGCCGGGCGAGGGAGAGCGACGGCGTGCTGACGCGGATCGCCGCGCGCGGAGCGGCCGCGGCCGGGCTGGGCGGCGGGCTGTCCGCCCTCGTGTGCGGGCTGACCGTCGTGGCCGCTGCGGCCGCGGCCGCGAACGCGGTGCACGACGGACGGTTGTCGGCAGTGGCCATGGCCGTCGCCGTACTGACACCCCTCGCCGCCTTCGAAGCGGTCAACGGCCTTCCGCTCGCGGTCCAGTACCGCCAGCGGGTGCGCCGCAGCGCCGAGCGGGTCTACGAGGTCATCGACGCACCGGCGCCGGTCGCCGAGCCGCAGCAGGCCGCCGAGGCCCCCGGCTCGCCCTTCCCGCTGCGGCTGACGGGGCTCGCCGCCCGGCACCCCGGCCAGGAGCGGGACGCGCTGCGGGGCGTGGACCTGACCTTGGAAGCCGGTCGGCGCATCGCCGTCGTCGGCCCCTCGGGCTCCGGCAAGACCACGCTCGCGCAGGTCCTGCTGCGTTTCCTGGACCCGCGCGAAGGCACGTACACCGTGGGCGGGACCGACGTGTGCGCGCTCGACGGCGACGACGTCCGCGCATTCGTGGGGCTCTGCGCCCAGGACGCGCACCTCTTCGACAGCTCGGTACGGGAGAACCTGCGGCTGGCCCGTACCGGCGCGAGTGAGCAGGAGCTGCGGGAAGCGCTGGCCGCGGCGCGGCTCCTGGAGTGGGCCGACGGACTCCCGGACGGGCTCGACACGCTGGTCGGCGAGCACGGTGAGCGGATCTCCGGCGGCCAGCGCCAGCGCCTGGCCCTGGCCCGGGCGCTGCTCGCGGACTTCCCGGTACTGGTGCTGGACGAGCCGGCCGAGCATCTGGACCTGGTCACGGCGGACGCGCTGACCGCGGACCTGCTGGCGGCGACCGAGGGCCGTACCACCGTGCTGATCACACACCGGCTGGCCGGGCTGGAGGCGGTCGACGAGGTGCTGGTGCTCGACGGCGGAGAGGTCGTACAGCGCGGTCCGTACGCCGAGCTGGCCGCCGCCGAGGGGCCGCTGCGGCGCCTGCTGGACCGGGAACGGGAAGCCGACGGGACGGTGGCCGGGTGTGTCCGTGCCGACTTTCCCCACGCTGCGCTTTCCTCACCAATCGGGCCTAACTAGGCTCAAGGGCATGTCAGTGCAGGAGTCCCAGGAACCGCCGGAACCATCACCGGGAACGCCGGACCCTCTGGAGGCCGCGACCCAGGCCACCAGGAGTCTGCACGGCCTGTCCACCGAGCTCACGGCCCGCGTACCGCAGCTGCTGGAGGCCATGAGGTCGGTCGGTACCGGGCTCGAACTGCACTCCACGCTGGACCGGATCTGCGAGACCGCCGCCGAGCTCGCGGACGCCCGCTACGCGGCGATCGGCGTCGTCGACATGGAGGGCCGCGGACTTTCGGACTTCGTGACGTTCGGCATCAGCTCCGAGCTGGCCCGGAAGATCGGTCACCGGCCGGACGGGAAGCGGGGCCTGCTGGGAGCGCTGATCTCGCATCCCGACACGGTCCGGCTCGAGGATCTGACGCAGGATCCGCGCTCCGCGGGCTTCCCGTCCCACCACCCGACCATGAAGACGTTCCTCGGTGTCCCGATCCGGGTCCAGGGCGAGATCTTCGGCAATCTCTACCTTGCCGAGAAGAACGGCGGCGGCCCGTTCAACGACTACGACGTCCACATGGTCCGGGTACTGGCCACCGAGGCGGGCATCGCCATCGGCAACGCCCGGCTGTACGAGGCTGCCACCCAGCGAGAGCGCTGGATCGACGGCTCGGTGGCCGTCACCACGGCCCTGCTGTCCGGCGGGGACGCCGACGACGCCCTCGCCGTGGTGGCCGAGCAGGCCCGCCGCCTGGCCGACTCTTCCGCCGGGATCGTCATGCTGCCGGCCGAGGAGGGCGGGATGGAGATCGTCGCCGTCTCCGCAGAGAACCCGGCCACCTCGCTCGGCGTGGTGATTCCCGCCGAGAGCCCGGTCGTGCACAGGCTGCTCCAGGGCGAGCCGGTCTTCGTGGACGACGCGGCGTCCGACCCGCGCATGGTCAGCAAGATGACCAGCCAGTACGGGCCCTGCATGATGCTCCCCCTGCACAGCGGCGGCCGGGTGCTGGGGGCCCTGGTCACCCCGCGGGCCCGCGGCAAGCGTCCGTTCAGCGAGGCCGAGCGGACACTGGCCACGCAGTTCGCCTCACAGGCCGCGCTGGCGCTGATGATGGCGGAGGCGCAGCGCGACCGGGAACGGCTCGCCGTCTTCGAGGACCGCGACCGGATCGCCCGGGACCTGCACGACCTGGTCATCCAGCGGCTGTTCGCCACCGGGATGATGCTGGAGGGCGCCCAGCGCCGGTCCATCGTCCCGGAGGTCCGCGACGGGGTCGGCAAGGCCGTGGACGAGCTGGACGTGACGATCCAGGAGATCCGTACGGCGATCTTCGCCCTCCAGCAGGGCCCGGCCGAGGCTCCCTCGGGGCTGCGCACCCGGGTGCTCCGGGAGATCAACATGGCGGCGGTGCCGCTCGGCTTCAAGCCCGCGCACCGCTTCCTCGGCCCGATCGACGCGGTCGTCGGCGAACTGGTCGGCAAGAACCTGATCGCCGCGCTGCGCGAGGCCCTGTCCAACGCGTTCCGCCACGCCGACGCCTCCCGCATCGAGGTGGTCGTGGACTCCACGGTCACGCTGGCCGACGGACGCCCGGGCGTCCGGCTCGAGGTCGCCGACGACGGGGTGGGAATCCCCGCGGGCGGCCGGCGCAGCGGGCTGCGGAATCTGCGCCGGCGGGCCGAGTCCCTGGGTGGCACGAGCTCGTACGGCCCGGGTATCGGAGAGGAAGGCGGCGGGACCACCCTGGTGTGGGAGGCCCCGCTCTAGCACCCGTGCTGCGGGCCTCGGGGGGTGGAGTCCGTGTGCTGCCGCTGAGCGATCAGGTCGGCCACGATGCGCTCGATGACGACGGCGACCCCGTCGTCGTTGTTGGCGGTGGTACGGCCGGACGCGGCCGCGATCACGTCCGGGTGGGCGTTGCCCATGGCGTAGGAGGTGCCTGCCCAGCTGAGCATCTCCACGTCGTTCGGCATGTCTCCGAAGGCGACGACCTCGGCGGGGGAAATGCCCCGCTCGGCGCAGCACAGCGCCAGGGTGCTCGCCTTGGAGACGCCGTGTCCGCTGACCTCCAGGAGGGCGGTGGGGCTCGAGCGGGTGATGGAGGCGTACTCGCCGGCGGCCGAGCGGGCCAGGGCGAGGAACTCGTCGGGGGCCAGTTCGGCGTGGTGCGCGAGCAGCTTGAGTACGGGCGCGCTGCTCGCGTCCGCGTCCTCGGCGAGCAGTTTCTCGGCGATGGCCACGTGGGCGCCGGGGTCCTTGAAGAACGGCGGGTACGCCGGCTCGTAGTTGATGCCGGTGGTCAGCTCGACCGCGAAGGAGGTGCCGGGTGCCGCGCTGCGCAGGGCGTTCACGACCGCCAGGGCGGCAGCTCGGGGAAGCGCTCTGACCTGTACGAATTCCCGCCCGGCGTGCAGATCGACGACCGCCGCGCCGTTCGCGCAGATCGCGAGGCCGTGACCGTGGACGTGGTCGCTGACCACGTCCATCCAGCGGGCGGGCCGGCCGGTGACGAAGAAGACCTCGATCCCGGCCTCCTCGGCGGCGGCGAGAGCGGCGACGGTGCGCAGGGAGACGGACTTGTCGTCGCGCAGCAGAGTGCCGTCGAGGTCGGTGGCGATGAGGCGGGGGGTGGGGGTTGGCCCATCCGGGCGCTGGGGAGCCGAGGTCACCGCCCCATCTTCGCCCATCGCCCGCGACGGCCCTGACCACGGTGGGGCCGTCGCGCTCAGCCACCGCCGATGTTTCACGTGAAACATCGCTTCGGCGGCGTGTTTCACGTGAAACATCGGCACGGCCGTAGGCTCGAATGCATGAGTCTGCGTCTGAGCACGGTGATCCTTCCGGTACGTCGATGGCACGAAGGGGGGCGCGACCAGTGGCTCCGGGCCGAGCAGCTCGGCTTCCACACCGCGTACACCTACGACCACCTGTCCTGGCGGACCTTCCGCGACGGGCCCTGGTTCGGAGCGTTGCCCACCCTGACCGCGGCAGCCGGGGCCACCGAGCGGCTGCGCCTGGGCACGCTGGTCACCTCCCCGAATTTCCGCCACCCCGTGACCCTCGCCAAGGAGCTCATCACCCTGGACGACGTCTCCGGCGGGCGTCTCACCCTCGGTATCGGCGCGGGCGGCAATGGCTTCGACGCGACCGCACTGGGCCAGGAGCCGTGGAGCCCGCGCGAGCGGGCGGACCGGTTCGCGGAGTTCGTACCCCTGTTGGACACGCTGCTGACCGAGGGTGCGGTGAGCTCCCAGGGCGCCTTCTACTCCGCGGAGGAGGCCCGCAACTTCCCAGGCTGCGTGCAACGGCCGCGTCTGCCGTTCGCGGTTGCCGCCACGGGCCCGCGCGGTCTGCGGCTCGCCGCACGGCACGGGCAGGCGTGGGTGACCACGGGTGACCCGAAGCTCTTCGCGGACGGCACTCCGGAGCAGTCGGTGGAAGCCATCCGCGGCCAGATCGAGAAGCTCGGCAAGGCCTGCGCGGACATCGGGAGGGACTCCGCGGCGATGGAGAAGATCCTGCTGACCGGCTTCACGCCCGAAGCCAACACGGTGCTCGAGTCGGTGGACGCCTTCGTCGACTTCGCGGGCCGTCACCTCGAGCTGGGCTTCACCGAGCTGGTGATCCACGCGCCGATCCCGGACTCCGACTTCGCCGCGGACGAGTCCATCTTCGAAAAGATCGCCATGGAGGCGATGACCCAACTGAACGGCTGATCCTCCGCTCCCCGGTCGCCGCCGCCTCACCCGGCGGAAGGCGGTGACGACCGGCGGCGACGGCGGAGGCCGGCTCAGCCGGTCAGCTGCGTGAGCAGGCGCTCGGCCGAGGGCAGGAGCCAGTCGGGCACCGTGCTTTCGGGCAGCGCCTTCACCTCGTCGATCAGCGCGGCGACCCGTGAGGCCCCCGCGTCCGCCCGGCCCCGCTCGTGCTCGGTCCAGGCAGCGTTGTTCAGGCACTGGAACCGGTCCTGCACATGGTCCGGGCCGAGCTCCGCGTAGGCCGAGGCGGCCCGGTCCCAGAGGTCGATCTCCTCCAGCCGCAGCGCGTCGATCTCCGCCTCGTTCAGCGGCTCCAGCGCGTCCTCGCCCCCGTCCTCGGCCCCGTCTGCGTCCTCCTCTTCGTCTTCCTCTTCGTCGAATCGGTCCGTGGCCGCGCTGACGCGCCGGTCGAGGAGCTGGGCCAGCTGGTGCCAGGTCTGGGCCAGTTCGGACCGCAGGTGCGCAGCTCCGGGATCCGCCGCCAGGGCGGCCTCCAGCGCTCCGGCCGCCTCGTCCATCAAGGCCCTTCCCCGCTTCACGGCCGCGTCGGTCACCGCCTCGCGCAGCCCCAGCCAGGCCAGAGAGCGCAAGACCCGCGCCTCGGAGACCGGGGCCTCCCCCGTCAGACGGTGCAGCACCAGGGCCCGCTCGTAGGCCGCGACCGCCTCCGCGGTCAGCCCCGCGTCGGACAGGGTGTCGGCCGCCGACTGGGCGAGACCGGCCTGCGGCCGCGGATCCTCCCAGCCCCTGGCCGTCTCGGCCGCCAACAGGAACTGCTCCGCCGCCGGCCGGAGCTCGTTCAGCCGCCGCAGCAGATCCCCAAGGAACTCCCGGGCGGACACAGCCTGCTCCTCGCCGTGCTCCAGCAGATCCGGCAGGGCCGACTGGAGCACCTCCGCGGCCTCGGCGAGCCGCCCGTCCTGCGCGTACGCCCGGGCCAGAACCAGCCGGACCTGCGCCCCGCCGTCGGCGGTGAGACCGGCCTGGTCGAACCAGTGGGCTCCCGCCAGCGCGTGTCCCGCTGCCTGCGCCGCCTCGCCCCGCCGCAGCAGGATGTCCGCGAGGGTCAGCCGAACGACGCCCTGCGTCTCGGCATCGGTCACCTCGGCGGCATGTTCCAGCGCGGAACGCGCCGCCCGCTCCGCCTCCTCGGCCCGGTCCAGCTGCGTCAGTACCCCGGCCCGCAGCACCAGCGCGTCGACCGCCTGCCACGGCCGGCCCGCCGCGACCGCCCGTACCGCGGCAGCATCCAGCAGGGCCACGGCCCGCTCCGGGTCGCCCTGCGACAGCGCGACCCGCCCCAGCATCTCCTCGGCCTCCGCCGCGAGATCCGCCGCCGCGCCCTCGTAGGCGGCGACGAAAGCCGTCAGCTCGGCCGCCAGCTCCACATGGCCGTGCCCGTGCTCCTCGGCCCCGGTGGCCTCGACCGAGCGCAGGTAGGACTCCACCCGGATCGCCGCCAGTTCCGCGAGCGCGATCCGGCGGGTCCGCAGCGGCTCGGCGGCGTCCAGCGACTCCGCGGCCCGTACGGCCACCTCGAGCAGCCTCCTGATCTCGGCGGGCGCGGCCCCGGACTGCGCGGCCACGCTCGCCAGCCGCAGGTCGGCCAGCGCCGCCCGTTCCGCCCGCCCCAGCGCCCGGTAGCCGTCGCGCACCGCCGTCAGCAGCTCGGGCGCTTCCACGGCACCCCGCTTCGCCGCGGCCAGCGCCTCCTGGTCCGCCAGGTCGGCCGAGACCAGCGGATCGGGCTCCGGCTCCGCGTCCACCCGTACGGCCACCTCGGCCCACAGGGCGTCGGCGCCCGGATGGCCGAAGTCACGTGCCTGGCGGGCACGCTCCACCAGCTCGGCGAACCCGGCGGGAGCCTGAGCTGCCGGTGCGGACGCGGCGGGAGCGGCAGGGCCCTCGGGCTGTACGAGCGGCGCACTGCGCACCCCGAGCGGCAGGTGGCCGACGAGCGGCTCCCGTCCGATCCGCGCCAGGAACCGGTCGGAAACCCGGGTGGTGCCGTTGCGCAGGTCGAACTGCCGGGCGATGCCGAGCGCGCCGGCCCGCAACACCTCGTACAGCTCGGAGACGGTGTGCGGTGTGCCGCCGTAGGGGACGGCCGGGCTCTGCCCGTGCCCCAGCTCGCCCAGCCGGCGCAGCAGCACGAGGATGCCGCCGTGGAAGGCCAGCTGGTCGTCGGCATTGGCGAGCGGGCCGACGTGGGAGGCGTGCTCGGCCAGGATCTCCAGGCCGCGCGACTCGTTCCCGGTCAGCGCGCAGAACTCGATGTGCTTGGCGACCGACGGCAGCAGGCTGTCGTTGCCGCGGGCCAGGCGGTAGCCGCGCAGGTGGTTCGCACGGGCCTCGTCGGTCCGGCCGAGCCGCAGCAGCGGCAGCAGGGAGGTGGCCAGCACCCGGTGCGGCTCCTCGGCGCAGGTCCTCTCACCCGCCAGCACCGGCGCCCAGATCTCCAGGGCCTGGCCGTCGTGCCCGCGCAGGGCGGCGTACTGGCCCTGACCGCCCAGCTCACAGGCGCGGCAGTCGCTCATGTCGTCGCGCTCGGCCCCCAGCCAGCGCTCGAAGGCCCGCTCCGCCCGCCCGTCGTCGCCGATCGCGTCGGCGAGCCACAGCTCGGCCTCACGTACGGGACGCTCGCTGTAGCCCGCGATCCTGTATCGCCGCTCCATCTCGTCCAGCCAGCCGGTGGCCGACTCCAGGGGAACCCCGGGGGAGTCGGAGATGGCCGAGGCCACCCATTTGAACTGCCAGAACAGCGAGTGCGTGTCCCATCCCGAGAAGGCACCGGGATCCTTGTCGTACTCCTGGAGCAGCCGGGCGAAGGGCACCAGCAGCTTCGAGGACTCGGAGCTCCACACGTAGGCGTTGATCAGGTTGTCCAGGGCCTCCCGGAACAGCGGGCGGTCCCCGCTCGCCTCGGCGGCCGCGACCAAGGCCTCGGCGTGCGCGTTGCGGGCGGCGCCGCCCGGGGCCTCACGGTTCTCCGCCAGCCCCTGCTCGATCTCCTGACGGGTCGGCCTCGTCACTTCTGGTCCTCCTGGGCCTCGGTGGAGTGGGTCGCCCATTCCAGGAGCCCGAGGAAGGCCCGGTTGAGCAGGGTGGAGTCGGTGGGACGCAGCGGCCGCTGGGACATCAGCAGGGCCTGTCCGTAGAGCGATTCGACAGCGGTGCCGGTCAGCGCCTGGTCGGGGAGCGCGGAGATCCGGCGGATGAGCGGGTTGTTGTGGTTGAGGACCAGGCGGGCGCGGGGTGCGGAGCCGCGCAGCGAGCCCAGGATGCCGCTCCACAGGGAGTCGGCGCTCTCCAGTGCGGCGGTCCGGTCCCGTTCCTGCCGTGCCTGGCGGTCGTCGAGGTAGAGCGCGGGGACGGAGACGGGCTGGAAGGCGCGCAGCACGACGTCGCAGCCCTGCGGCTCCAGGCGGGTGCGTGCGGTGGAGAGGAAGGGGGCGAGCGCCAGTTCGGCGGAGGTGGGCACCGGGTCGAGGCGGTCGGTGACCGCTCCGGCGTCCAGCTCGCTGACCTTCAGCCCGGGCCGTACGGCAGGCAGCAGGGCCAGCAGGTCCGCGTCGTAGGTGTAGCCGGCGTTGATGACGCCGAGGCCGTGGGCCGCGGCGATCGGTGCGATCTGGCGGAACTCCTCGACGGTGCGGGTGAAGTGGAGTTCGGTGTGGGCGGCAGCGAACTGTTCGAGGCTCATCGGTCCGGCGCTGGTCTCGAACGGCAGCCAGGGCAGCATCAGGCCGAGCAGCTCGGGGTCGTGCCGGGCCATGGACTTCACCCCGAGGTGGTGGACGCCCAGGAAGGCGGCCAGCCGTTCCGGGTCGCTCGCGGCGAGCTCGGCGAGCCAGCCGCGGACGCGGGCGCCGAGTGCCTCCCGCACGGCGGCCAGGGTCTCGTCGTCGTACAGGTTCTCGCGGGAGGCGGTGGGCCGCAGCGTGTCCGTGTCGAGGACGGCGCGGACGAAGAAGGCCCACTCGGGCAGCAGGTTGTCGGCCCGGTCGGTCAGCAGCATGCCCTTGAGGTGGACGCGGTGTCCGGCCCGGTGGGCGGGGCTGGTCGGCTCGGGCAGGACGTAGGCGACCCCGCGTACTCCGGCGACCGGCAGGTCGAGGTCGATGCTGTCGAGCGGGGTGAAGCCGAAGAGCTCCGCGCAGTGCCCGGCGAGGGCCACGCGCCGGGCGGCGGGCGTGGGGAAGGGCCGGTCCCAGACGGCGGGACGGTCGGTGACCGAACGCGGCTCGCCGCCCGTGTCGTCGTCGAAGGTGATGTCGTGGGGCAGCAGGGAGCCGTAGTCGCGGGCCAGTTGCTCGACCTTGGCCGGGACGGTCCACTCCTCGGCGCCCGGGCGGGTCTCCAGGACGACGGTGGTACCGGGCTCCGCGCGTGCCTCGTGGGGCAGTTCGCGCACGGTGTACGAACCGTCGTCCGTGGCCAGCCATTCGACGGGCAGGGCCTGGAGGTCCCGGGCGGAGCGGGTGACGACGCGGATCTGGCGGGCCACGACGAAGCAGGCGAGCAGACCGATGCCGAACTGGCCGAGGAACTCCCGCCGCGCTGCTTCCAGTCCGTGGCGGCCGCCGCGCTTGGAACTGCGGCCGATGGTGGCGAGCAGGGAGTGGGCCTCGGCGGCGGTCAGGCCGATGCCGCTGTCCTCGATGGTCACGCGGCCGCCGGAGGCGGTCAGCCGGATACGGATCTCGGCCTGCGGGTCGAGGGCCTGACGGGCGGTGACGGCGTCCACGGCGTTCTGCAGGAGCTCGCGCACGTAGACGCGCGGGCTGGAGTAGAGGTGGTGGGAGAGCAGGTCGACCAGGCCGCGCAGATCGACTTGGAAGGTATGGGGTGTGGACGTCATGGGGCGTCACCTCGCGTACGTACAGGATGGTTCGGCGATCGCGAGGTCCCCCCCTCACGGATCCCGGAGTGGGCAACAGATTAGGGGGATGGTCCGACAATCTCTGCGTGAATTCCCGTCGGGAGGCGCGCCCGGTGCGCCCTACTGGAAGCGCAGGAACTGCGGTGGTACGGCGTCCACCAGCCACACCCCATTGGCGCTGATCCGGAAGACGTGCCCGGCGGAGCGCATCGCTCCCGCGTCCACGCTGAGCACCACGGGACGGCCGCGTCGTGCGCCGACCCGGGTCGCGGTCTCCCGGTCGGGAGACAGGTGCACGTGGTGCCGGGCCATCGGACGCAGGCCCTCGGCGCGGATCGCGTCCAGGGCGGCGGCGACGGTGCCGTGGAAGAGGTACGCGGGCGGTTCGGCTTCCGGGAGATCCAGGTCCACGGCCACCGTGTGGCCCTGACTGGCCCGGATCCGGGTGCCGTCGACGGCGAACCGCTGCTTGTCGTTGGCGGCCACCACGTGGTCGAGCTCGGCGCGGCTGAAGGCGAAACCGTGGGCGGCGGCCGCGCGCAGCAGGTCGTCGATCTCCACCCAGCCGTGCGGGTCGAGCACCAGTCCGATCCGTTCCGGCTGATGCCGCAGGTGTTTCGAGACGTATTTGGACACCTTCACGGTGCGTCTGTCGTCCATGGCACCAGCGTGCCCGGTCGGGCGGTCCTCCGGCAGGGATTTTCGGGGCGGCGGCGCTCGTGGACGCCCTCTATCGTTCTTCCAAGATACGGAATACATTTTCCGCTGCCACTTCCGTCCAGGGGGAGAAACCATGTCAGCCCATACCTCTCTGCCACGCCGTGCGGCTGCCGAACTGATCGGCACGGCCGGCCTGCTCGTGGTCGTGATCGGCTCCGGAATCCAGGCCGCCGAGCTGAGCCGCGACACCGGTGTCGCCCTCATCGCCAACTCGATCGCCTCCGCCATCGGACTGGGCCTGATCATCACGCTCTTCGGGCCGCTGTCCGGCGCCCACCTCAACCCGGTGGTCACCCTCACCTCCTGGTGGTCCCGGCGCTTCGGCCGGGAAGGCCTCACCGGCCGTGAGGCGCTGGCCTACGTCGCTGCCCAGACGGCCGGGGCGATCGGCGGGGCGGTCCTCGCGGAAGCCATGTTCGGCCGGACCCCCGGCACCTTCGCCACCCAGGTCCGCGACGGCGGGCACCTGCTCATCGGCGAGGTCGTCGCCACCGCCGGACTCGTCCTCGTCATCCAGGGCCTGGGCCGCATCGGGCGTCCGAGGCTCATCCCGGCCGCCGTCGCCGCCTACATCGCCGCGGCGATCTGGTTCACCTCCTCCGGCTCCTTCGCCAATCCGGCCGGCACCATCGGGCGCAGCTTCAGCGACTCCTTCACCGGCATTGCGCCGCAGTCGCTTCCCGGGTTCGTCGCGGCCCAGCTGGTCGGCGGGATCCTCGGCCTGACCCTGGCCGGCCTGCTGTACGGAACCTCCCGGTCCGCGAAGGCCCTGCCGGTGGAGACCCTGACAGAGCCTGGGCCGGTGGACGGGGCGACCCCCACCAAGGCCGCGTACGAGACCATCGGCTGAGCTCTCAGCCCTGTTGCCCACAGGAAAGCAGCACTTGTCCACAGCCGTTTGGGCGGGTTTTGACGGCAAACGCGTGATCCGCCCTGTGGACTACCGGCCGGGCTCGGCACGGCGCGCCAGATCGTTCATCGTCCGGGCCTGGAGCTCCCGCTCCGTCGCGGCCCGGACGAACTCCGCCACGTGCTCGGCGCCGACGAGATCCTGTACCGCCCGCACCGTCCCGGCCGGGAGCGCCACCGGAGCGGGACCCGACGGCTGGAGCGGCCCGCCCGCCCCCAGGTGCCGCTGCAGATGCCGGGTCGCGAACAGCCGCATCGCCCGCGCCAGCTCCGCGTCCACGGTCTGCTGGGCCAGCGGCCGCAGCCGCCGCACCATCGTCGCCGCCTCCGCCGCGTCCGTATCGGTCGGCGGCACCTGCCCGAGGTAGCGCGCGAAGACGTGCTCGGTGGTGAACTCCAGGAACCGCGAGGCGATGTGCTCCACCTGCCCGCGCAGTTCCCGCAGGTGACCGGTGATCGCCGACAGCGGCACGCCGGCCGCGTACAGCTCGGCGGCCACCGCCAGCTCCTGCGGCGAGGGCACCAGGAACTGGTCCGGGCGCCCGGGAATCCGCTCGAGCACTCCCAGTTCGCAGGCCTCGTCCACCGCCTCGTCGTCGGGCCTGCCGCCGAAGCGCTCGTCCAGCTCCGCACGGCTGATGCGGGCCGCCTCCTCGTCGGTCCACGGCCCGTGCACCTCGGCGACCAGACCGAGGACACCGCCCAGCCCGCGTCCGGCGTCCCAGGCCTCCAGCAGCTCCTTGATGGAGGCCAGGGTGTAGCCGCGGTCGAGCAGGTCCGCGATCTGGCGCAGCCGCGCCAGATGCGTGTCCCGGTAGACGTTGGACCGGCCCCGCCGCTCCGGCTTCGGCAGCAGACCCCGGTCCTGGTACGCGCGGATCGTGCGCACCGTCGCCCCGCTGTGGTGTGCCAGATCCTCGATCCGGTACTCGGCTACTGCCTGATCGGACAATCCCGGCTCCCTACGACATCGCGGCTCGGCCGACCGCGCCCGCCGCGGCCCGGGCGGCGGGTGACGCCGCGAGGCACTCGACCGCCCTGCGCGGCGAGGCCTCCTGCGAGGGATGGTACGACCGCAGGAAGGAGCGGGGTATGGCCGTGCCGAGCTCTCTGCGCGGGGGCAGCAGGCCCCTGGCGACGGCCCGGTTGGGCCCGCGGAGCGCCGCGGTCACAGCCTGGGCTCCAGTTTCGCCAGGCGCCGCAGGGTGCGCGGGGCGAAGCGGGACATCCACAGGGCACCCCTGGACTCGGGAGTCACCGGCACCACGGCCTCGTTGCGCACCACGGCCCGCAGGATCGCGTCGGCGACCTTCTCCGGCGGGAAGTTGCGCAGCCCGTACAGCCGTGAGGAGCGTTCCTGACGGCGCTTCTCCTCGGCCTCGTCCACGCCGGCGAAGCGCGAGGTGGCGGTGATGTTGGTGTTGACGATGCCCGGGCAGATGGCGGAGACGCCGATCGACTGCGAGGCCAGTTCCGCGCGCAGGCACTCCGACAGCATCAGTACCGCCGCCTTGGACGTGCTGTAGGCGGGCAGGGTCCTGGAGGGCAGGTAGGCGGCGGCGGAGGCGGTGTTGACGATGTGCCCGCCCTGGCCGCGCTCGGCCATCTGCTTTCCGAAGATCCGGCAACCGTGGATGACGCCCCACAGGTTGACGTCGAGGACCTTCTTCCAGTCTTCGGTGCTCGTGTCGAGGAAGGCCCCGGACAGGCCGATCCCGGCGTTGTTGACCAGGACGTCCACGATTCCGTACTCCTCGGCCACCTTCGCCGCGAGCTTCTCCATGGCCTGCTCGTCGCTGACGTCCGCGCACTCGCCCCAGGCCTCCGGGGCGCCGACCAGGCGGGCCATGTCCGCCGTACGCGCCGCACCCTCGGCATCCCGGTCCACGGCCACCACCCGCGCCCCGGCCTCGGCGAACGCGAAGGCGGTGGCCCGGCCGATGCCGCTGGCGGCGCCGGTGACCAGGACCAGCTGGCCGCTGAAGCGGTCGGCGTACTTCCCCGGAGCCTTCTGCTCCGGTGCCCGCGTGGCGGGCTCTTCCCGTGCCGTGACGAACTCGGTGATCCACGCGGCCAGCTGGTCGGGCCGGGTCCTCGGCACCCAGTGCTTGGCGGGCAGCGTGCGGCGCACCAGATCCGGGGCCCACCGCTCCAGGTCGTCGTAGAGCCGCTCGGACAGGAAGGCGTCGCCGGTCGGGGTGATCAGCTGCACCGGCGCGTGGGCGTACGCGTCCGGACGCGGACGGCGCAGCCGCGGGCGCACGTTGTCACGGTAGAGCCAGGCTCCGTGCGCCGCGTCCGAGGGCAGCGAGGCCGTCGGATACGAGCCGGCCGGTACCTTCTCCACCCGCTCGAGGATCGCCGGCCAGCGCCTGCCGAGCGGCCCGCGCCAGGCGAGCTCCGGCAGCACGGGCGTGTGCAGCATGTACACGTACCAGGACTTGGCGCCCTGGCCCAGCAGCTGCGCCGCCCGGCGCGGGGTGGGCCGGGTCATCCGCTTCTTGATCCAGTGCCCGAAGTGGTCGAGGGAGGGGCCCGACATAGAGGTGAAGGAGGCGATACGGCCCTCGGTACGGGAGACCGTGGCGAACTCCCAGCCCTGTACCGAGCCCCAGTCGTGGCCGATCAGGTGGACCGGCCGGTCCGGGCTGACCGCGTCGGCCACCGCGAGGAAGTCGTCGGTCAGCTTCTCCAGGGTGAAGCCGCCGCGCAGCGGTTGCGGCGCGGTCGAGCGCCCGTGGCCGCGTACGTCGTAGAGCACCACGTGGAAGCGGGCGGCCAGCCGCTCGGCGACCTCCGACCAGACCTCCTTGCTGTCCGGATACCCGTGCACCAGGATCACCGTGGGCTGGGCGGCGTCGCCGAGTTCGGCCACGCACAGCTCCACCCCGCCGGTGCTCACCCAGCGCTCGCGCGCGCCCGCCGGTCCTGCCGCAGCCGTCCCGTTCATCCCGCTCATGCCGCCTTCTCCTCAGCCCAGCGCCGCACGTGCGGCAGATCGTCGTCCAGCCAGAACGCGCTCTCCTCGGGGTCCCGGGAGTCGGTGACGACCAGGATCTCCTCGAACTTCGCACCGGTGCCCCGGAAGCCCAGGTGCGGCTCCACCGCCCACAGGCCGGGCTGCGGCGGGTGGTCGGAGAAACGGTACGGACTCCACAGCGGGGACCAGCCCTCACGGTGCCCGTGCAGGGCGTCGGACGCCAGCCCCTTCAGGGACTGGGTGCCGAACCCGAACGCCGTCGGCGACCAGCGCCGCTCCTTGACCCGGTCGATCTTGTGCGCGATCACACCGAAGGGGTAGGCGCGGTGCCGGTTGGCGTACCCCTGCCGGGTCATGAGCCGCTCGACGTTCTCGTAGATCTCTCGCAGGGAGCGGCGCTCCCGCACCTGCTCCAGGATCAGGGTGCGGTGGGCCTGCAGATCGGACATGAGCCGGTCCTGCACCGGATTGAGTCCGAGGCTGCCCGAGTAGCCGATGTCCGCCGCATAGCCCTTGTAGACCGGCGCCATGTCGAGGATGAACGGCATCCCCGGCTCCAGCTTCCGGTTCGTCGGGAAGAACTGCAGCGGGATGCGGAAGTTCGCGAAGGCGGTGCGGTCCCCGAACCAGGCGAAGGGGAGGTGGAACCAGTCGCGCACGCCGCGCTCGCGCAGCCACTCCCGCTGCATTCGCGCGGCCTCGCGCTCGGTCATCCCGGGCCGCAGTTGCGCGGCGACGGTCTCCGCGCACTCGTAGGAGAGGCGCTGCACTTCCCTGAACCCGCGAAAATCGTCCCCTGCCATGGTGAGCACCCGTCTCGGTCGCCGTACGTACCCGTAAGTTGACACTGATGAATGTGACAATGACCGGAGATCACGTCAAGGGCCGTGCACAGACTGTGGACAAAGTTGTCCGGTCCCCATCAGCCTCCCGTACGGGCATGTACGCCTGAAGGCTGAGACGGGAGCCAGCTCAAGGTCTGACGATTCGCGCGGGCTCCGCCACTAACGTCGAAGCCGTGACTGTCATCGCGACCGAAAGCCTGAGCAAGCGGTACCCCCGAGTGACCGCCCTCGACCGGCTCTCCCTGGACATCGGGCCTGGTGTGACCGGCCTCGTGGGTGCCAATGGAGCCGGCAAGTCCACGCTGATCAAAATCCTGCTGGGACTGTCCCCCGCCACCGAGGGCAGCGCCGCCGTGCTCGGCCTCGACGTCACCACGCATGGCAGCGCCATCCGTGAACGCGTCGGCTACATGCCCGAGCACGACTGTCTGCCACCCGACGTCTCGGCCACCGAGTTCGTCGTCCACATGGCCCGCATGTCCGGGCTCCCCCCGACCGCTGCCCGGGAGCGCACCGCCGACACCCTGCGTCACGTGGGGCTCTACGAGGAGCGCTACCGCCCCATCGGCGGCTACTCCACGGGCATGAAGCAGCGCGTCAAGCTGGCCCAGGCGCTCGTCCACGACCCCCAGCTGGTCCTCCTCGACGAGCCCACCAACGGGCTCGACCCGGTCGGCCGCGACGAGATGCTCGGCCTGATCCGCCGCGTCTACACCGACTTCGGCATCTCCGTCCTGGTCACCTCCCACCTCCTCGGCGAGCTGGAGCGGACCTGCGACCACGTCGTGGTCGTCGACGGCGGCAAACTGCTGCGCTCCAGCTCCACCAGCGACTTCACCCAGATCACCACGACCCTCGCGGTCGAGGTCACCGACTCCGACGCGCACCCGGACGGCACCGCCGCCCTGCGCAAGGCGCT
Organism: Streptomyces sp. NPDC046303; assembly: GCF_055588085.1. Lineage (NCBI taxonomy): Bacteria > Bacillati > Actinomycetota > Actinomycetes > Kitasatosporales > Streptomycetaceae > Streptomyces > Streptomyces sp. NPDC046303. The sequence continues at coordinate 35,173 of NZ_JBVJFA010000005.1, read as the reverse complement.
CACCGAGGCGGGCCTCGGCCTGCACGCGGCCGAGGAGCAGGGCCTGCCCGGCGCCGGCCACATCCTCCTGGTCGAGGCCACGGGCGAGGACACGTACGACACCGTCCGCGACACCGTCGCCGACCTCGGCCTCGGCCTGGTCCGCATGGAGCAGCGCCGCCACCACATCGCGGAGGTCTTCCGCGACACCGAACAGCCCGCGCAGCCCATCCAGCAGAAGGGAGCCGGTTCCGATGGCGCCTGACACCTCGACCCAGATCCACAACATCGGCTACCGGTCCTACGACGGCCCCCGCCTCGGCCGCGGCTACGCCCGCACGTCGCTGTTCTCGCAGTCCCTGCGCGGCGCCTACGGACTCGGCCGCTCCGCCAAGTCCAAGGTGCTGCCGATGATCCTCTTCGCGGTGATGTGCGTCCCCGCGCTGATCATCGTCGCGGTGGCCATCAACATCCCCGGCTCCACCGAACTGCCGATCAAGTACACGACGTACGCCCTGACCACCCAGGTGGTCATCGGTCTCTACCTGGCCTCCCAGGCACCCCAGTCGGTTTCCCGGGACCTGCGCTTCAAGACCGTTCCGCTCTACTTCTCGCGGCCCATCGAGCGGGTCGACTACGTGGCGGGCAAGTTCGCGGCCATGGCCTCGGCCCTGTTCATCCTCACCGCCACCCCGCTGCTGATCATGTGGATCGGCTCGCTGCTGGCGAAGTTCGACTTCGCTGACCAGACCAAGGGATTCGGGCAGGGACTCGTGTCGGTACTGCTGCTGTCGCTGCTGTTCGCGGGCCTGGGCCTCGTCATGGCCGCCCTCACCCCCCGCCGCGGGTTCGGCGTCGCGGCCATCATCGCCGTGCTCCTGATCCCGTACGGCGCGGTGACCGCCGTCCAGGGGATCGCCCACAGCACCGGGAACACCGGAGCCATCGAGTGGATGGGCCTGTTCTCCCCCATCACCCTGATCGACGGGGTCCAGACGGCCTTCCTCGGCGCCACCACCGCCTTCCCCGGCGGTGAAGGCCCCTCGGCCGGCACCGGCATCGTCTACCTGCTCGTCATCCTCGGCCTCATCGCCGGCTCCTACGCCGCCCTGATGGCCCGCTACCGGAAGGCCGGGCTGTGACCATCATCGACATCGACCACACCTCCCGCTGGTTCGGGAACGTCGTCGCCGTCAACGACGTGACCATGCGCATCGGTCCCGGCGTCACCGGCCTCCTCGGCCCCAACGGCGCCGGCAAATCCACCCTCATCAACATGATGGGCGGCTTCCTGGCCCCCTCCACGGGCACCGTCACCCTCGACGGCACGCCGATCTGGTGCAACGAACAGGTCTACAAGCAGATCGGCGTCGTGCCCGAGCGCGAGGCCATGTACGACTTCCTCACAGGCCGCGAGTTCGTCGTCGCCAACGCCGAGCTGCACGGCCTCGGTGACGCCGACGCCCAGCGGGCGCTGGCCACGGTGGAGATGGAGTACGCCCAGGACCGGAAGATCTCCACGTACTCCAAGGGCATGCGCCAGCGCGTGAAGATGGCCTCCGCCCTGGTCCACGACCCGTCCGTACTGCTCCTCGACGAGCCGTTCAACGGCATGGACCCGCGCCAGCGCATGCAGCTGATGGACCTGCTGCGCCGCATGGGCGCCGACGGGCGCACCGTCCTGTTCTCCTCCCACATCCTGGAGGAGGTCGAGCAGCTCGCCTCCCACATCGAGGTGGTCGTCGCCGGCCGGCACGCCGCCTCGGGCGACTTCCGCAAGATCCGCCGCCTGATGACGGACCGCCCGCACCGCTACCTCGTCCGCTCCTCCGACGACCGGGCCCTCGCCGCGGCCCTGATCGCCGACCCGTCCACGGCCGGTATCGAGGTCGACCTGAAGGAAGGCGCCCTGCGCATCCAGGCCGTCGACTTCGGGCGCTTCACCGAGCTGCTGCCGCGGGTCGCCCGCGCGCACGGCATCCGGCTGCTGACGGTCTCGCCTTCCGACGAGTCCCTCGAGTCGGTCTTCTCCTACCTCGTCGCGGCCTGAAGGAGCTGGCACCCATGTACGACCCCACCGTCGCCCGGCTCACCTACCGGGCCCTGCTCGGCCGCCGCAGGGCACTGATCCTGTTCCTGCTGCCCGCCCTGCTGATCCTGATCGCGATCGCCGTCCGCGCCCTCACGGGTGTGGACGACAAGGTCGCCGCCGACCTGCTCGGCGGTTTCGCCCTCGCGACGATGGTCCCGCTGATCGGTGTCATCGCCGGCACGGGAGCCATCGGCCCCGAGATCGACGACGGATCGATCGTCTACCTGCTCTCCAAGCCGGTGAAGCGGCCGACGATCATCATGACCAAGCTGATCGTGGCGATCGCCGTCACCATGGCCTTCTCCGCGATCCCCACCTTGATCGCCGGCTTCATCCTCAATGGCAACGGACAGCAGATCGCCGTCGCCTACACCATCGCGGCCCTCGTGGCCTCGATCGCCTACAGCGCGCTGTTCCTGCTCCTGGGCACCGTCAGCCGGCACGCGGTCGTCTTCGGCCTGGTGTACGCCCTGATCTGGGAATCGCTCTTCGGCAGCCTGGTCTCCGGCGCCAAGACCCTCAGCGTCCAGCAGTGGTCCCTGTCCCTGGCCGAGAAGGTCGCGGGCGAGGGATACGTCGATGCCACCGTCGGCCTGCCCACCGCCGCGGTCCTGCTCGCCGTGGTCACGGTCGGCGCCACCGCCTACGCGGGCCAGAAGCTGCGCCGCCTCACCCTGGCGGGCGAGGAGTAAGTCCTGCCGCACCGCCCGAAGCTGTGCCCCGCCCGGCTCACCGGCCAGGCGGGGCACAGCTTCGCGCGTCATCATCGGTGCATGATCGAGCGCACCGTGCCCGAGCCGTCCAGGCCCGTGTGGTCCTGGATACGCTCCTCGCCCGGTACGCACATCTGGCTGCTGATCATCGCGATCACCAGCATCATCGTGGTGATCGCGCCCGACCGGGTCGATCACCTCCTGCTCCACCGCAACAGCAGCAACATCCACCAGCTGGTCAAGCACCCCGTCCGGGCGCTCCTCAGCAGCGCCTTCTGGATCGAGAACCCGGCTTCACTCGCCCTCTACGCCGTGCTCTTCGAGGTGTTTCACGCCCCCGTCGAACGCTGGCTCGGCACCCTGCGCTGGCTGCTGGTCGTCGCGACCGCCCACATCGTCGCCACACTGGTCAGCCAAAAGGTCCTCTTGATGGCCATCGAAGACCACCGCGCCCCGCGCAGCATGACCCATGTCGTCGACATCGGCGTCAGTTACGGACTCGCGGCCGCCGTCGGAGTCCTCACCTACCGGCTCCCCGGCCCCTGGCGCTGGTTCTACCTCGCCGGCGCCGCCGCCTTTTTCGGGCTCCCCCTCGTCACCGGTGGGACCTTCACCGACCTCGGCCACGCCATCGCGCTCTGCGTCGGACTGCTCGCCTGGCCGCTCACCCGTCACGCTGGGTCCAGCGGGGAAGAAACGCGACCCCTGTTTCACGTGAAACGTGAGTAGCCGGCCTCCGCTTTCGTCGCACCGGCGCTGGCTCCTGGTCCACGCTGACGCACGGAAATTCGCTGGTACGGGGCTTCCGGCGGAGGCAGAGTGAGTCGTGCGGGGAGCAACAAAAGGTCCGGGGCAGCCACTTCGAGCGCGCCCTCCGGCGCGGGCAGCCCCGGACCTCTCGTACGTCGTCGGGCTAGGGGGTGTCTGACGGAGGTCCGTGGCGTCGCGATGCCCGGCACGCACTCTCGCCGCACCGGCCGAAAGCCCACGTACGTCCAGTACGCGGGCATCCGGCCGGCACGCCGAGAGCACGCACCGGACACCGCTCCTTCACCACGGACCTCCGTCAGACACCCCCTAGGCGGCGCCCAGCAGACGCTCCAACACCACCGCAATGCCGTCCTCCTGGTGGGAGGTCGTCACCTCGTCGGCCACCGCCTTGAGCTCCGGGTGCGCGTTGGCCATGGCCACACCGTGCGCAGCCCAGCCGAACATCTGGATGTCGTTCGGCATGTCGCCGAAGGCGATCGTCTCCGCGGCCTTCACGCCGAGCCGGCGCGCGGCCAGCGAAAGGCCGGTGGCCTTGGTCAGGCCCAGCGGCAGGATCTCCACTATCCCGGGACCGGCCATCACGATGTCGACCAGGCTGCCCGCGGTCACCCGCGCCACCTTGACGAGCGTGTCGTCGTCCAGCTCGGGATGCTGGATGTACAGCTTGTTCAGCGGGGCCGTCCACACCGCGGCGGTGTCCTCCAGGTATATGGCCGGCAGGCCTTCCTGTACCTGGTAGCCGGGCCCGAACAGGACGTCGCCGTCCACGCCGTCGCGGCTGGCCGCCAGGGCCAGCGGACCGATTTCGGCCTCGATCTTCGACAGGGCCAGACCGGCGAGCTGCCGGTCCAGCGTCACCGACGTCAGCAGCCGGTGCGCGCCCGCGTCGTAGACCTGCGCCCCCTGCCCGCACACGGCGATCCCCTGATAGCCGAGGTCGTCCAGCACGTGCCGGGTCCAGGGCACGGCACGGCCGGTGACCACGATGTGTGCCGCGCCCGCCGCGGTGGCCGCGGCGAGCGCTTCACGGGTGCGTTCCGAGACGGTGTCGTCGCCACGCAGCAGCGTGCCGTCGAGATCGGTCGCGACGAGCTTGTACGGGAACGGGGCCGCGCTCACTTGGTGATCGGCTCCAGGACCTCGCGGCCGCCGAGGTACGGACGGAGCACCTGGGGCACGCGCACCGAACCGTCGGCCTGCTGGTGGTTCTCGAGGATCGCGACGATCGTGCGCGGTACGGCGCACAGCGTGCCGTTCAGCGTGGACAGCGGCTGCGTCTTCTTGCCGTCGCGGTAGCGGATCGACAGGCGGCGGGCCTGGAAGCTGTCGCAATTGGAGGCGGAGGTGAGCTCGCGGTACTTGCCCTGGGTCGGGATCCAGGCCTCGCAGTCGAACTTGCGCGAGGCGGAGGCGCCCAGGTCACCGGTGGCGACGTCGATCACCTGGAACGGCAGCTCCAGGCTGGTCAGCCACTGCTTCTCCCATTCCAGGAGGCGCTGGTGCTCGGCCTCGGCCTCTTCCGGAGCGACGTACGAGAACATCTCGACCTTGTCGAACTGGTGGACGCGGAAGATGCCGCGCGTGTCCTTGCCGTACGTGCCGGCCTCGCGGCGGAAGCACGGCGAGAAGCCGGCGTACCGCAGCGGCAGCTTGTCCGCGTCGATGATCTCGTCCATGTGGTACGCGGCGAGCGGGACCTCGGAGGTGCCGACCAGGTAGTAGTCGTCCTTCTCCAGGTGGTACACGTTCTCCGCGGCCTGGCCGAGGAAGCCGGTGCCCTCCATGGCGCGCGGGCGGACCAGCGCGGGGGTCAGCATCGGGATGAAGCCGGCCTCGGTGGCCTGGGCGATGGCCGCGTTGACCAGCGCCAGCTCGAGCAGCGCGCCCACACCGGTCAGGTAGTAGAAGCGCGAGCCCGACACCTTGGCGCCGCGCTCGACGTCGATGGCGCCCAGCGACTCGCCGAGCTCCAGGTGGTCCTTGGGCTCGAAGCCCTCGGCGGCGAAGTCGCGGATGGTGCCGTGCGTCTCCAGGACGGTGAAGTCCTCCTCGCCGCCGACCGGGACGTCCTCGTGGACGATGTTGCCGAGCTGGAGCAGGAGCCGCTTGGCGGCTTCGTCCGCCTCGTTCTGCTCGCTCTCGGCCGCCTTGACGTCCTGCTTGAGCTGCTCGGCTTTCTTCAGGAGTTCCGCCCGCTCCTCCGGAGAGGCCTTCGGGATGAGCTTGCCGAGCGACTTCTGCTCATTGCGCAGTTCGTCGAAGCGCATGCCGGAGGACCTGCGGCGCTCGTCGGCGGAGAGCAGTGCGTCGACGAGTTCGACGTCCTCTCCACGAGCGCGCTGCGAGGCGCGGACACGGTCAGGGTCTTCACGGAGCAGCCGGAGGTCAATCACCCCTCCAGGCTACCGGGCTGGGGTTCCTGGGATCACACCGATATCACGCTGCGTGTCGCTATGTCCCAATTGCCGCGAATGGATAAATCCCGGCTGCTGGCCGGAAGTGATCCCTTCTCGGAGGGTCGATAAAAGCGGGCCCATTCCCTGAAAAGGGGCAGAAGGGCAGTCGGTGTCCGGTGCCTGAGCAGGGCTTGGCGGCTTCTTTGTCCACAGGAAATGCCCGCACTCAGAGCTTATCCACAGGCTGTGTGCTGCATCTGTGGACACGGAAATAGATCATTCCCGATCACCGGCGGCTCGGGGCGAATCAGGGTTCAAACCACCCTCACACACTCATTCGGGTGGGAACCACTCGCCCCAAAGAGTTGATCCGCGATACGGGGGTGACGCCGTTCACCTTCCGCTCCCCAGCGCGAAACCCGAGCCATGGGACCGATATGTCGACGTTGTCGTGCCGCTCTGTCGACTTGTCCCCAGGTCCCCATCTGCGCCTGTGGATAACTCTGTGGACAGTGGACGAAGCCTCAGGCCCGGCCGTCGAGGCAGCGCGTCAGCCAGTCGGAGGCGGCCGTGAAGTCACCGTCGGAGGTCCCCGGCCGCGGAGCCCGCACGTCACCCTGAGCGACACCGGCACGCGGATATGACCCGAGGAAGCGGACTTGGGGGCAGGTCCGCTTGAGGCCCATGAGGGCCTCGCTGACGCGCCGGTCGGAGATGTGGCCCTCGGCATCGACCGCGAAGCAGTAGTTGCCGATGCCTTCGCCCGTCGGCCGGGACTGGATCAGCATCAGGTTGACCCCGCGCACGGCGAACTCCTGGAGGAGCTCCAGCAGCGCACCGGGGTGGTCGTCGCCGAGCCACAGCACGACGGAGGTCTTGTCGGCGCCGGTCGGGGCGGCGGGCCGGGCCGGGCGCCCGACCAGAACGAACCGGGTCTCGGCGTTCTCCGCGTCGTGGATCTCGGTGACCAGAGGGACCAGCCCGTAGGTGGCGGCCGCGAACGCGCCGGCGAAGGCCGCGTCAAAGCGTCCCTCCTGGACCAGCCGGGCGCCGTCGGCGTTCGAGGCGGCCGACTCCCACACCGCGTCGGGCAGGTTCGCCCGCAGCCAGTTCCGCACCTGCGGCTGGGCCACCGGGTGCCCGGTGACCGTCTTGACGTCCGAAAGGGACGTGCCGGGGCGCACCAGGAGCGCGAAGGCGATGGGCAGCAGCACCTCGCGGTAGATCATCAGCGGTTCGCCGGACGCCAGCTCGTCGAGGGTGGCGGTGACCCCCCCCTCCACAGAGTTCTCGATCGGCACGAGGGCGGCAGCGGCCTCGCCGTTGCGCACGGCGTCCAGGGCGGCAGGGACCGACACCATCGGGACGAGCTCCCGGGTGGCTGCTTCCGGCAGTGTGCGCAGGGCGGCTTCGGTGAAAGTGCCCTCGGGACCGAGATACGTGAAGCGGGTGGCCGACATGCGGTCAGCCTAATGCCGGGGTGCTGCCCGCCGGGGCGCAGTTCACCCTTCGAGCAGCCGCTGCCCCACGTACTCACCGGTGCGCGGACCGGGCGGAACCGCGTAGAGACCGCTGGACTCGTGCCGGATGAAGACGGACAGTGCGTCACCGCGGTCGAGCTTGCGCTGGACGGGGACGAACCCGCGCAGCGGATCGGCCTGCCAGCAGACGAACAGCAGTCCCGCGTCGGGTGTACCGTCCGCGCCGATCCCGTCGTGGAAGGAGAAGGGACGGCGCAGCATGGCGGCTCCGCCGTTCTGCTCGGGGGCGGAGATCCGGGCGTGGGCGTTGGCCGGGATGACGGGCCTGCCGTCGGCGCCGATCTTGTCGAGGGCCATCTCGGTGGTCTCGCCGCCGCCCGTCAGCGGGGCGCCCGTGGCCTTGGTACGGCCGATGACCTGCTCCTGCTGGGTGAGGGACTGCTTGTCCCAGTCGTCGAGGAGCATCCGGATGCGCCGGACGACGGCGTACGAGCCCCCCGCCATCCAGGCGTGCTCGGCCGGCCCGGGGCCGGCCGCGGGCACGAAGATCCGCTTGTCGAAGTCGGGCTCCGAGGGCTTGGGGTTCCCGGTGCCGTCGATCTGGCCCATGAGGTTGCGGGCGGTCCTCGGGGAGGCGGTGGCTCCGGGCGAGCGGTTGAAGCCGTTCATCTGCCAGCGGACGCGAGCGGCGTCCCCGGCGTCCTTCTGGAGGGCGCGCAGGGCGTGGAACGCGACGAGTCCGTCGTCCGCGCCGATCTGGATCCACAGGTCGCCGTTGCTGCGCTGGGCGTCGAGCCGGTCGGAGGAGAAGTCCGGCAGTGGGTCGAGGGCGGCGGGGCGGCGGGCGGTGAGGCCGGTGCGCTCGAAGAAGGAGTGGCCGAAGCCGAAGGTGACGGTCAGGGAGGACGGGCCGGCGTCGAGGGCGATGCCGGTGTCGCCGCTCGAGGTGGTCTCGCCCGCCATCAGCCGGCGGGCGGTCTCGGACCAGCGCCGCAGCAGTGCGGCGGCTTCCGTGCGGCCCGCTCCCGCGGCGAGGTCGAAGGCGACGAGGTGCCCCTTGGCCTGCAAGGGCGTGGTGATCCCGGCCTGGTGGTCGCCGTGGAAGGCCACCTCGGTGGCGCCGAGGGCGGACAGGCGGGCATTGGCGTCGGAGGCGGAACCGCTCCCGGAGTCGGCGAGCGCGGAGTGCGCGAGGGCTCCGCCGGCCGCGCCCAGCGCGAGTCCGGCGGCGCCTGCGGCCCCGACGGTGCCCAGCAGGCGTCGTCGGGAGATCTCGATGTCGGGGTTGGTCTGGGTCACGCGGGTCAGCCGATCTTCACGGTCTTCTGGACGGTTGTCTGGTCGATGTCGGAGGTGCGGACGGTCACGTCGATGCGCCATTCGCCGGTGAGTGGCAGTTGGACACCGGACGCCGTCCAGTGCCCGGCTCCGGCACGTTCGGGCAGGAGGGGCAGGGGGCCGATGTCTTTCGCCGGGAGGGTGAAGGACACCTTGACCTCGGGGAGGTCGAGGGGAGTGCCGTCGCCGGAGTCGGCCCAGAGGTGCAGGGTGTTGGCGCCGACCCGCCCGGGGTCGAGCTCGAGCCGCACGTTCCCCTTGCCGTTCCGGCCGCCGGTGTCGAAGGGCAGGGTGATCTTCACGGCGCGGTCGGGAACGGCCGTGGCGGTGGAGCCGCGGGAGGCCTCCCGCTCCACGGTGCGGCCGGGCTCGGTGCTCGTGAGCACCGTGGTGACGGCGAGCAGGGCCACGGCGACACCGGCCTCGGCGAGGACGGAGCGGCGCAGTCCCGCGCGGTCCGGGTCCGCGTCGCGGACCCGCTTCTCGCGTGCGTTCTCGAGGGCGGCGCGCTGCCGGGCGAGCTGGGCGGCGCGCCGCGGGTCGGCTGCGGCGGCCTCTGTTTCACGTGAAACATCGACTGCGGCCGCGGCCGTTTCACGTGAAACATCGGCGACCGCCGCAGGGGCGTCGGCGAGCCGTGCGGTCCATTTCCGGGACAGGTACGCGATGCCCACGAGGACGGCGACCAGGCCGACCTTCAAGAGCAGCAGCCGCCCGTACGAGGTCCCGGTCAGCGCGGACCAGCTGCCGAGCTGGCGCCAGGACTGGTAGACGCCGGTGACCGCGAGCACCAGGACACTGGCGAAGGCGACCCGGGAGAACCGCCGGACGGCCGTCCGCTCGATCTCGGGGACCTTGTACAGGGCGATGAGCAGCGCTGCGAGCCCGCCGAGCCAGGTGGCCACGGCCAGCAGGTGCAGGATGTCGGCGGGCATGGCGATGCCGGGCTGGATGCCCGTGGAGGCGTGCTCGGACAGGGCCCAGGTCGCGGCGATACCGGCGGACACCACGGCGCCGCCGATGCCGAGGCCGAAGGTGAGGTCGTTGGTGTCCCCGGCGTGGGCGTCCCCGGTCTCCGCCGTGCCGTCCTGCGCGGTAGCGGAGCCCAGCCGGCGTGCGTAGACGCCGAAGAGGACCGCGATGAAGAGGGCAGCGGCACCGAGCAGGAGCAACCGGGATACCAGCGAGGCCCCGGTCTTGGTCTCCAGGACGGTCTTCAGACCCTCCAGGTCGAAGACGTCGGCGAACCGCCCGGACCCCGTGTACGGGGCGCGGAGCACGAGCATGGCGAGCGTGGCGGCCGTCAGCGTCACCCAGGCCCGCACGACGAGCTTCTGGAGCGGCCGCTCGGCCGCTCCCCGACGCCAGCACAGCAGGATGAAGGCCGCGCCGCCGACGAGGACGGCGAAGCCGGCGTAGGCGGCGTACCGCGCGATCCCGTACGCGATCCCGACGGGCCCACCACCCGCCTGACCGGTGGGCAGGGCGACATCGGTGGCCGAGGGCGCGCCGATGGAGAAGGTGAAGGCGCCGGAGATCGGGTGGCTGTCGGCGGAGACGGCCTGCCAGGCAACGGTGTACGTGCCGTTGGGCAGGCCGGCGTGCAGTGCGGTGCCGTAGCGGATGATGTTCCCGCTGCACATGTCGCGCAGTTCACCGGTGTCCACGCGCTTGCCCTGGGGGTCCAGCACGCGGATGGAGTCGTCGCCCAGGGCGACCTGCTCCGAGAAGGAGAGCGAGACCTGGGCGGGGGCCGTGGCGACCACCGCCCCGTCCGCGGGGTCGCTCGCGGTGAGTGCGGCGTGTGCCGAGGCCGGGGAGGCCGCGGTGAACAGGCTTGCCAGCAGGGCCGCGAGGACCAGCACGAGGCGCGGCAGCAGCGCCGCGGTCCGGGCGTGAACCGTGGATGGGGCGGGGGCGGTGGCCGTCATGGCGTGTCGCTTCCTCGGTCCGTCAGTGGGCGTTGCCGTCGGTGGACGGGGCCTGCGCGGTGTACGTCCGTTCCTTCACGTCGAGTTCGACCTTGACCGGGTCGGCCTTCTCGAAGTGCAGCTCGATGGTGACCTTGTCGCCGACCTTCGGGGTGCTCTTGAGCCCCATGAACATGATGTGGTCGCCGCCGCGCGCCAGCTTGAGCTCGCCGTTGGCGGGCACGTCCAGGGACTGGACCTGCTGCATCTTCTGGTTCTTGGTCTCGTGGATCTGCAGATCGTCGGAGAGGGGGGAGGTGACGCCGGTGAGCTTGTCGGCGGTCTCGGAGTCGTTCTTGATGATCATGAACGCGCCGGCCATCTTGTCGTTGACCGGTTGGGGCATGAAGGCCCCGCTGACCGTCGGGGAGGGCTTGGACGCCTCGTCCTTGGACCCGGAACAGCCGGATATGGCGAGCGCTGCCGTCAGGGAGAGGGCGGCGGCGAGGGTGCGGGTGGTGCGGGCGTTCACGGGTTCTCTCCCTTGATGATCTTCGGCAGGTCCTTGGTGTAGTCGTCGACGGTGGTGCCCTCGCCGTAGAGGACGTAGCCCTCTTCGGTCTTGGGTGAGAACGCGATGACCTGGGCGCCGTGCATGGAGACGACCGTGCCGTCGGCCTCCTTCTGGGCGGCCTCGATGCCGATGCCGAGCGAGCGGGCGGCGGCCTGGATGGTGGCGAAGTCTCCGGTGAGTCCGGTGAAGGCCGGGTCCTGGCCCTTGAGCCACGCGCCGAGGACGTCGGGAGTGTCACGCTCGGGGTCGGTGGTGACGAAGACGACCTGGAGGTTGTCCTGGTCGGCCTTGGGGAGTGCCTTCTTGGCGACGGCGATGTTGCTCATCGTCAGCGGGCACACGTCGGGGCAGTGGGTGTAGCCGAAGTAGATGAGCGTCGGCTTGCCCTTGGTCTGCTCGCGCAGGTTCCACGGCTTGCCCGTGGTGTCGGTGAGGACCAGCTCCGGCTTGGTGAACGGGCGGTCCAGTACGGTGGCGGCCTTGGTCTTGCTCTGGCCGCCCGAGATCTGAGTGACCGAGCCGGCCTTGGCGGACTCGCCGCCGCAGGCGGTCAGGGTGAGTGCGGCCGCCGCGAGGAGTGCGGCGACCGTCACGCGTGTGGTGCGCATGGAGAGGTGTCCCTGGGTTCGGGGATGTGACGGATATTCGGGAACGGGGGCGCGAAGGAGCGCGGCCGGTCAGGCGGAGCGGCGGCGGGAGGCGACGCCGAAGGCGACACCGCCCAGCCCGACGACGATGCCGGCGATGCCGAGGGCACGCGCGGTCGTGTCGGAGCCGTGCTGGGCGTCGGCCTGGTCGTGGCCGTGCTGCGCGTCCTTGCCGTTCTTGTCGGCGTTCTTGTCGCTGGCATCGTGGTGGTCGGCGCCCTTGGCGGCGGTCAGCTTCAGGACGGGCGCGGGGTTCTGCGGTTCCGCGGCGCCTTCCTTGGCCTCTTCGATCCAGCGGACGACCTCGCCGTTGTCGTAGGTCTGGATGGACTTGAAGACCATCTGGTCCACGGTCTCGGGCAGCTTGCCCACGGAGAGCGGGAACTGCTGGAACTTGCCGGGCTCGATCTTGCCGCCGGACCAGGTGACCTTGGTGACGGCCTCGTTGATCTGCTTGCCGTGGACGGTGAGCGGCTTGTCGAGCTTGCTCTTCTCGACTGTCACGGTCCAGCCGGGAACGTCCTGCGGCATGACGGACGTGAGGGGCTGGTCGATCGGGAAGTTGACCTCGAGCTGGGTGGTCGAGGCGTTGTCGCGCTCGTTGGGGACCTTGAAGTTGATCGTCGCGTAACCGCCCTTGGCGGCCTCGCCGGGCTGCACGCCGACGTGGGCGGAGGCCGCGCTGGACAGGAGGAGGACGGTACCGGCGGCGAGGGCGGCGGTGAAGGAGACGCGCGTGGTCTTCATGGCAGAAACACTCCACGGAAGCAGTGGTGACGGTGGCTCCGCGCACGGGCGCGCGCGGAGTTCGCGGCACCGGTGTCCCGTCGTGTGTCCCGGGGAGGAGGTGCCGCGTCAGGCTGCGAGGGCGAGCGCCGTGGGCGGCCCGCGCCTGATCACCGTGTGGTGGAGTGCCTCCCGGCCGGTGGCCGCCGCGGGGTCGGCCGCGGTCCGCGGGGCCTGCGGGGTGCCGGCGGGCGCGCTCGGGAGTCCGGCGCCGAGGGCGCGTACGAAGGCCAGCGCGGCGCGCAGCGGGCGTACCGGGGCGGCTTCGGCGGAGAGCCGGGAGAGTTCGACGAGCCGGAAGAGCGCGGCGTCGCCGCGGCCGAGGAGCCAGCCGACGGCCAGTGCCGCGAGCAGGTGGCCCAGCAGCATGGCCGGGCTGAACAGTCCGGTCGCGGGGGCCGCGGCGGCGGCCTGGGCCACGTGGGCGTGCGCCTCGTGGCCCTGTGCGGCGAGCTGTCCGCCCTGAGCCGCCTCCGCGGCCAGGGCCGCCGGGTCCAGGCCGGCGGTCGTCAGGATCTGCCGGGCGTCCGCCGGGCTGAGCGGTACGGAGTTGCCCCCGCACACCAGTCTGGCGGCGAGCTCGGCGAGCGAGGTGTCGGCGGTGGTGGCGGTGGTGGCCGGGGCCCGGGCCGCCGACGCCGCCGCGGCGGTGTGCTGGCCGAGGCCGAACACGGTGTGCAACGCGAGTTGTCCCGTGGCCAATCCGGCGGCGATGCCGGGCAGCGAGCGCCGGCGGCCGGCGAGCGGCGCGGCGACCGCGAAGACGGCGAGGAAGCCGAGACACAGGGACCACCACGGCACCGTGGCGCAGGATGCCAGGGCGTGGCCCGCCGCGGACAGCACGACACAGACCGCGGTGAACACCGCGGCCCGGATGAGCCGGAGGCCGGCTCCGGCGTGCGTCGCGTGGGGGTCAGTCATGGCCGGGCCATCATCGCACTGCCCTCGGGCCCTTCATACGGCAGGTCCGGAAGGTCCCATGAGTCCGTCATGGGACCTGGCGAGGCTGCCCGGCCGACCACCGTGGCGGGCTCCGCCGCTTATACCGGATCCCGGAGCGCCGCATCGGCCGAACGAGGGCAATGGAGCTCTCGAAGGCCCTCCGGGCGCTTACGGGCACGCGTGGGCGGCAATACGTAACCGTATGAGCATCTGGTGGTCTCTCCACTTGAGGCGCGAAGCCGCGAGCGTGCCGCTCGCCAGGCGACTGCTGCTCGGGACGATGGAGACCGCGGGGGTGGACCCGGACATCTCCTACGACCTCTCGGTGGCACTGAGCGAGGCCTGCGCGAACGCGGTGGAGCACGGAGGGTGCGGCGGAATCCCGGACGAGACCGAGGCGTACCACGTCACGGCCTATCTGGACGGGGACCGCTGCCGCATCGAGGTCACGGATTCCGGCCCGGGATTCCCGCCCTCGGCGGTGGCCCGCCGCAGACCCTCGATGGCCGAGCACGGCCGTGGCCTGCACCTGATCGAGGAGCTCGCCGACCACGTCCGATTCCGCAACCGGCCCGGCCGCGGCGCGGTCGTGAGCTTCGACAAGATGCTGAAGTGGCGCGACGACGCGCTGCTGAAGGTGTCGTAGAGGAAGGACCCCACGGGGAAACGCCGATGGGCGGGACCCCTTGCCGGAATCCCGCCCATCGTGGCGCAGGAACTGCGCCGGGGCTGTGCGTCAGCCCTTGAGCCGCGCCATCCAGGCCTCGACCTCGACCGAGGTGCGGGGCAGCCCGGCCGAAAGGTTCCGGTTGCCGTCCTCGGTGACGAGGATGTCGTCCTCGATCCGGACGCCGATACCGCGGTACTCCTCGGGCACGGTCAGGTCGTCGGCCTGGAAGTACAGACCCGGCTCGACGGTGAGGCACATGCCCGGCTCCAGCGTCCCGTCGACGTACGCCTCGGTGCGTGCGGCGGCGCAGTCGTGAACGTCCATGCCGAGCATGTGGCCGGTGCCGTGCAGGGTCCAGCGGCGCTGCAGGCCGAGCTCCAGGACGCGCTCGACCGGGCCCTCGAGCAGACCCCACTCGACGAGCTTCTCGGCCAGGACGTGCTGCGAGGCGTCGTGGAAGTCGCGGAACTTGGCGCCCGGCTTGACCGCGGCGATGCCGGCTTCCTGGGACTCGTACACCGCGTCGTAGATCTTGCGCTGGATGTCGGTGTACGTGCCGTTGATCGGCAGCGTGCGCGTAACGTCGGCGGTGTAGAGGGAGTGGGTCTCGACACCGGCGTCGAGCAGCAGCAGGTCGCCGGAGCGGACGTCTCCGTCGTTGCGGACCCAGTGCAGGGTGCAGGCGTGCGGGCCGGCGGCGCAGATCGAGCCGTAGCCGACGTCGTTGCCCTCGACGCGGGCGCGCAGGAAGAAGGTGCCCTCGATGTAGCGCTCGGAGGTCGCCTCCGCCTTGTCGAGGACCTTCACGACGTCCTCGAAGCCGCGGACGGTGGAGTCGACGGCCTTCTGCAGCTCGCCGATCTCGAACTCGTCCTTCACGGCGCGGGCCTCGGAGAGGTAGACGCGCAGTTCCTCGTCGCGCTCCTTGGTCACCTTGTCGGTGAGGGCGGACTCGATCACGGAGTCGTGGCCGCGCACGCACCGCACCGGGCCCTCGGCCTCGGTGAGGGCATCGGCGAGCTCGCGGACGTCCTTGGCGGGGATGCCCAGGAGCTGCTCGGCCTCGGTGAGGGAGTGCCGCCGGCCGACCCACAGCTCGCCCTGGCCCGAGAGCCAGAACTCGCCGTTCTCGCGGTTGGAGCGCGGCAGCAGGTAGATGGTGGCCGTGTGTCCGGCCTCCCCGGTCGGCTCCAGGACCAGGACGCCGTTCTCGGTCTGGTCGCCGGTGAGGTACGCGTACTCGGTCGAGGCGCGGAAGGGGTACTCGGTGTCGTTCGAGCGGGTCTTCAGGCGGCCCGCCGGGACGACCAGGCGCTCGCCGGGGAAGCGCGCGGACAGCGCGGCGCGGCGGGCGGCGGTGTGCTCGGCCTGGGCGATGGGCTCCAGCCCGTGCAGTTCGGTGTCGGCCCAGCCGGTGCGCATGCTCTCGGCGAGCTCGTCGCTGACGCCCGGGTACAGACCGTTCTTGCGCTGCTTGTGCGTCTTCTTGGGCTGCTCTTCTTCCGGGGTCTCCGGGGTGAGCTCGTCAGCCACGTCATTCTCCTCAGCTACGACGACAGGCACGGACCGGGGTGGGGCCCTTGCCCATCGTATGTGCGAGCCCCCGGCAGCCCGTGTGCTTTATCGCACAAACAGCCGTTTTCGTGGCATTGGTCGCAGGTCACAGTCGCTGCTCGTAGCTGAGTAGCTCGTAGCTCGTAGCTCGCGGCTCACTCGAAGCGGGCGGCGAGCAGGACAATGTCCTCGGGCAGGTCGGCCGGTTCTCCCTGGGGCAGCACGGTCCGCAGGATGTGCTCACAGAGGGCGGCCGGGTCTTCCCGGGCGGTACGGGGCACCGTGGCGGCCGCCGCGTGCAGCCGGGCGTAGGCCCGGTCCATCGGGTCGCCGGTGCGGCGCAGCAGCCCGTCCGTGTACAGCAGCACCGTTTCTCCCGGTGCGGGCTCGATCTCCACGCTCGGCGCCTCCCAGCAGGACAGCATCCCCAGCGGCGCGGAGAGCGAGGTCTCCACGTACTCGGTGCGGCGCTCGCCGATGAGCAGCGGCGGGGCGTGCCCGGCGCCGGCCAGGATGATCTTCCGCTCGGCGGGCTCGCAGTAGGCGAAGAGAGCGGTGGCCGAGCGCGCCGGCTCGGTCAGGCGCAGCAGCAGCTCCAGATCGGACAGGACGGCGACCGGGTCTTCGCCCTCCATCACGGCGTAGGCTCGCAGCGAGGCGCGGAGCCGGCCCATCGCGGCGACGGCGCTGGGCCCCGAACCGGTCACGGAGCCGACGGCCAGTCCCAGGGCGCCCTCGGGCAGGGGGAGGGCGTCGTACCAGTCGCCCCCGCCGCGCGGTCCCGTGTGGTGGCGGGCGGCGAGCTGGACCCCGGGGACCCGGGGGAGGCGGCTGGGCAGCAGTTCCTCGGTGAGGGTGGCCAGGCGCGCGCGGGAGCGCTCCACTTCCAGCATCCGGGCGAGGTGCTCGGCGGCGTGCCGTACGTACAGTCCGACGAGGTCGCGCTGGCGGTCGTTGGGTTCGGCCTGCTCGTCGTAGAGCCAGACCGCGGCGCCGAGCCGGCCGGTGGCCTCGGCGGTGAGCGGGAGCGCGTAGCTGGCGGCGTAGCCGAGGCGGGCGGCCACTTCGCGGTGGCGGGGGTCGACGGGGGCGCCGAGGCCTCCGGCGCCGGGAGGCTCGCCCGGTTCGGGGAGCACCTCCGAGCCCCCGTGGGCGTCGGGGAGCCCGTCGAGGATGCGGCCGTAGGAGGTGGCGCTGCGCGGCACGGTCTCGATGTGGCCGAGGTCGGCGTGGCCGAGTCCGAGGCCGATCGTGCTCGTGGGGCCGAGTCCGTCGGAGGGCTCCATGACGACCAGGCCGCGGCGGGCGCCGACGAGGGCGGCACCGGCGCGCAGGAGCTCGTGGAGGGAGGAGTCGAGACCGTGGGCGCGGGCCAGGCGCTCGGTGAGTTCATGGAGGGTGGTGAGGTCCGAGACCATGCCCGCGAGCCGGTCCTGGATCAGACCGCCCGGTCCGGGCGCCGGGGACGGGGCATGGGTGGTCCGGGTGGGCGCGGGCGCCACAGTGTGCGGTGGCGTCGTAACCGTGGGATCGATTCCAGCCACTTTCGGCAGATGCGGGGCGCTCATGGCGTCCGCCTTTCCACCTGGTGCGATTCGCCATATAGCATCGCAAACCCCCAGATCGTGCTGCGCCGCCATCAAGGAATCCACATCTACACGCACACACGGATCCATGTCCAGCATTGCCCAGGTGGGAATCCTGGTGTCCGTGGGACGGCAACTCACTGTCCAGCCAAGGCTAGAACTTGGCCGGAAAAAGTCGGCGGCAGGTGGTTTTTGCGATCGACTGGGCGGGCTCTACAAGGGGCCCGGGTACGTAATCGGTAGTGTCCGGGGCCAGTTGGCGCGGTCCCGGACTCGCTCCGCACGACCTCGGCGCTGCTGCGGTGCGCCGTGCGGCCTGCCCCGAAGGGGGCCGGGGAACCGTCCGGAGCGGGCCGCCGTCCTTAGCGGCGGCAGCCGGTGCGGCTTGCGTTCCATAAGAAAACTGCACGAACCGTGTGAACCTGCCTTATGGCGGACAGTGACGCGAAACCTGTACGTGTGGTGAGACACCGCTTACATGGTGTGATGTGGCCCTCGGCGTTCAACGGAAAGGAACGAGCGCTCATGCGCGAGATCCTCGGAAGGCGTCTCCAGCGGCTCCGCGATCGCTTTCAATCCCTGCGCCCCACCCCGCGACAGACCGGCGCCGCGCCGGCTCTCCTCGACGCGGCGCTCACCTGCGCCACCACCTGGCAGTGGCCCGTGCTGCCCGGCGTCGGCCGGTCCGCCACGGACGGCTCGCGCTGCGCCTGCCCCGACCCCGACTGTGTCGTCCCCGGCGCACACCCCTTCGACCCGGGGCTGCTCGCGGCCACCACCGATCCCCGGATGGTGACCTGGTGGTGGACCAACCGGCCCACAGCACCTGTCCTCATGGCCACCGGCGGCACCGCTCCGTGTGCGGTGAGCCTCCCGGCCGGCGCGGCCGCGCGGGCCCTCGTACGGCTGGACGCGCAAGGCATGCGCCTCGGGCCGGTCGTGGCCACGCCCACCCGGTGGTCGCTGCTGGTGGCGCCGTACTCGCTGGAGCGGCTCGGCGAACTCCTTTACGCCAAGGACCACGTGCCGTCCTCGCTGCGGTTCCACGGCGAGGGTGGCTATCTCCTGCTGCCGCCGTCCGCCGCCTCCAGCGGCGGCCAGGTCCGGTGGGAGCGGGAGCCGTACGCGCGGCCGGCAACGCCGCCGGGCGCGCCGGAACTCTGGCTCCCGCAGGTGGAGGCGGTCGTGGACGCGCTGGTCGAGGCGAGCAGCGGTGCGCCCGGCGGTGGCAGCAGGCTCGCTTACTGACCTGCCCGGTTCGGCTGATCGAAGGTGCTCCGGCGCTCGTGCGGATCACTCGTACGGGTGCCAGCGGGACGAGTTTCCAAGGGAATTGGGCGCGGGGATCTCCGTGCCCCATTCCCGCATCGCTATCTTCGGCGAATGAATCTCCGCCTGATCGGTATCGGCGCCGGTGTGCTGATCATCTTGTCGCTCCCGCTCGCAGGAGCGATCGCCGGGCCGGATTTCGCCGGTCAGGATGACGGAAAAAACGGTGGCCTGTTCTCGACGCTCGGGCTTTCGGACTCTTCGCGTACCTCCCCCACGGCCCCCGTGCGTTCGGCGGCACCGCCGCCGGCGGTCGGTCCCGAGCGGCCCGGGCCGGTCGAGCAGCCCCGTACGGATTCCCGGTGCGGCCCCGAGCTGTCCTCGCCCCATGGCGTGGAGGCGCAGACGTGCATTCTGGTGGGTGAGGGCCGGACGTGGGGCCGGAGTTACTACCGGAACACCAGTGGACGCCCACTGGACGCCGTGCTGACGGTGATGGGGCCGGCCGGGCGTACGGTGCAGATCCATTGCGCCGTCGGACCGGGCGATGAGCCGGGACTGTGCGAGACGCCCAAAGAGGACTCGGCCGGAGAGCCGGACAGCTACTCGGCTGTAGCGGAATTTGCAGTTCCGGATGATGAAGGACAGCTGCTCCTGCGGTCCGGGAGCAACTCACCGGAACCGCGTGACGGTTGAGTACCGCCGGAATTTGAAGGGCCCGGTCGCTGGCGACGGGGGATGCACCAGCGACCGGGCTACAAGAACGGTAACAAGAGATCGCCTGTACGCAAATTCGATCTCTGATATTCAGACACCGATTTGCAGACGGTTAGCGGGAGTTGTGACTCCTGTCACCGGACCGGCGCGAGGGCGCAGGTCAGCTGAGGGTCACCTGGCGGTTGGTGAGCCCGCCGCGCGCCCGGCGCTCCTCCGGGGTCAGCGGTGCGTCCGAGGCCAGAGCCGTGGCCAGCCGCTCCGCGAACTCCGCAGCGGGCTTCTCCACATCGTCCGCGGTGACCCCGGTGGGCAGGTCCCAGACGGGGACCATCAGGCCGTGCGCGCGGAAGGAGCCGACGAGCTTGGTCCCCTCGCCGAGCGAGGACGTGCCGGCCGCGTGCAGCCGCGCGAGGGCGTCGATCAGCTTCTCCTCGGGGTGCGGCATGACCCAGCGCAGGTGGTTCTTCTCCGGGGTCTCGCACCAGTAGGCCGCGTCCACGCCCGTCAGCTTGACGGTGGGAATGGCGGCCGCGTTGGCCCGCTCCAGGGAGGCGGCGATCTCCGGGGAGGCGCTCTGGGCGCCCTCCGATTCCGGAATCCAGAATTCGAAGCCGCTGTGCACAACCGGCTCGAAAACGCCGTCGGTGTCCAGGAGATCCTGAAGTCGCGGACCCTCGGCCGGAACCCGGCGCGCCGCAATCGGAGTACCAGGATCCGCTACGAGTGCACGCTCCAGGGTGTCGGCCATGTCGCGGGCGAGGTCCCCGGTGGTGGAGTCGTTCTGCAGGCCGAGGAGGACGGAGCCGTCCTCGCGGCGCAGGGCCGGCCACGCCATGGGGAGCACGGTGACCAGCGTGACGGAGGGGACGCCCTCGGGCAGGCCGCCCTTGAGGGACAGCGGAACGGTGGCCGCCGGGACGAGCTCGCGCAGCGCGACCCAGTCGCACTCGCCCGGCAGGCCCTCGAAGGGCCGCCGTACGTGCTCGGTGACGGCGTGCGCGGCGGCCGCCCCGTGGCAGGCCTTGTAGCGGCGCCCGGATCCGCAGGGGCAGGGCTCGCGTGCGCCCACCACCGGGATTTCACCGTTGTTGAGCTGCGGCTTTGCAGTCTTGGCTGCGGGGCGCTTCTTGGCCATCGTGCGTGTCTCCCGGTTGCGGCGGTACGGCGTCGTGTCTGGGCGCGAGCCTAGCCGTTCGTACCGCCGGAACCGGTGGGGTGCGGCCGGGAGCACGGTCGGCGTGCGCTCCCGGACGGCCGCCTGAGCGATGCCCGGTACTGCTGTGGTGCTGTTCGTCGTTCGTCGTTCGTTGTTCTCGTTGGTTGTTCTTGTTCGTGGTGCTTGTCGGCCGTCGGGGAGCCGCGTTCACGGATCCAGGTCGTCGAAGGCCGTACTGAAGTCGATCGCCGGGGGCGCAACGCGCGTAGCGAAATCCTCGTGCCGGGTCCCACAGGCAACGATCACCCACACGGTGACCTCACCTGCCGCTCCATCCCGGACACCCCAGTCCTGGGCCAGCGCGCTGATGATGTTCAGCCCGCGGCCGCCCCGTGCGGTCACCGAAGGCGTGGCCGGGACCGGGCGGGTGGGTCCGCCCCCGTCCGTGACCTCGACCGTCAGTCGCCCCGCTTTGTCGACGCGCCATGCGGCGCGTATCTCCCCGTCCCCGACTTCCCGAGCTGCCAGTGGCCTGCCGTGTCGACAAGCGTTGCTGAGCAGTTCGGAAAGGATCAGTACGGCATCGTCCACGACCGATTCGGACACCCCGCTGATGCGCAGTTGCTCACGCATCCGGTGTCTCGCCTCGCCCACACCCGCAGGACCATGGCGTACATCCATGCACGACGACGTGGGCACTTCCTGTGCCACCACCAACGCCACCCCCGGAACCTCCTTAGCCCCACGCATGGTCTGGATGCCCCAATGGCCTGGACCGGAAACCGCCGAACCGGAGCCCTCTGACGCATTCGTGCCGTCCGGATGCGGAGCGGATGCGCCGGGGCACACCCTGTTACCGGCGGGGTGGGAGGTGCTGGTGGGCAAATGGGGACGTCAGCGGCCCAGTTGGGACAGAACCTGACGTGGCCTGTTCGTGATGATCGCTTCTACGCCCAAATCAGCGCACAGCTGAACGTCTTCGGGAGCGTTCACTGTCCAGACGTGTACGGAATGGCCCGCGCTCTGGAGCCTGCGGATGAAACCGGGGTGGTTGCGCACGATCCGCATGCCGGGGCCGGCGATCTTCACTCCGGCGGGCAGCCGGCCGTCGCGCATCCGGGGTGAGATGAACTGCATCAGATACACGGTGGGGATGGTCGGGGCCGCCGCGCGCACCCGGTGCAGGGAGCGGGCGGAGAAGCTCATGACCCGCACGGGGTGCGGTCCCTCGGCGGCGGGGGCGTCCAGGCCGAACCGCTTGAGCAGGAAGAGGAGGCGCTCCTCCACCTGTCCGGCCCAGCGCGTCGGGTGCTTCGTCTCGATCGCGAGCTGCACCGGCCGTCCGGCGTCGGAGACCAGCTCCAGCAGGCGTTCCAGGGTGAGGACGGAGGTGCGCTCGGGGTCCGCGTCCCAGTCGGGGGACTCCTCGCGGTCCCTCCAGGAGCCGAAGTCGAGGGCGGCGAGATCGGCCAGCTCCAGGGCGGAGACGGCGCCGCGGCCGTTGGAGGTGCGGTTCACCCGGCGGTCGTGGACCAGGACCAGATGTCCGTCGGCGGTCAGCCGGACATCGCATTCGAGGGCGTCGGCGCCGTCCTCGATCGCTTTGCGGTAGGCGGCCAGGGTGTGCTCGGGGGCATCCTCCGAGGCGCCGCGGTGGGCGACGACCTGGATGGTGCGCGGCGTTGCGTGGGTCACTGGGTCATGGTGCCACCGACGGGACGACCGGTGCCGGGGCCAGGTCCTGCGGATGCGTCCGAAATGCCGGATATAAAGAATGGCAGGAGATGCACAGGTCCGGCTTACAGTGCTCTGACGGGCCATGGGAAAGGCTTTGCCCAGGAACTTGTACGGCACGTCGAACGTTCAGTCGGCCCGAGACGCCAGAAGATTTCTGAAGCCGTGTGTGACGAGGAGAGAGCGCTGTGAGCACCGAGAACGAGGGCACCGCGGCCCCTACACCCCCCGCGGCCCCGTCCGTACCCCCTGCTCCGGCCTCCGAGACGCAGGCGGCCGGAGCGGCCTCCGCCGCTGCCGAGCCGGTGACCCAGCAGCTGCCGCACACGGCGGCGCCGGGCACCGAGCCGACCCAGCCGATCCCGTCCGCGCCGGAACCCCCGGCGGCAGCCCCGGCTCCGGCTCCTCCGGCTGCGGCTGCGGCTCCGGCTCCGGCCCCCGCGTACGGACAGGCCCCCGCGCCGGCCCCCGCGTACGGTCAGACCCCCGCGCCGGCCCAGGCCCCTGCCGCCCACGGAGCCGAGGGCTGGCCGCCCCCGCCGCCCACGGTGCCCGCGTACGGTGCGGGCGGCGGTCACGGCGGCGGCGCCTGGGGAGCCCCGTACGGTGCGGACGGCACCCCGCCCGCCAAGCCGAAGGGCAGGGGCGGCCTGATCGCGGGCGTGCTCGTGGCAGCGCTGCTGGCAGGCGGCATCGGCGGTGGCGTCGGTTACTGGGCCGCCGACCGGAGCAAGGACGCCGCCGGCTCGACCACGATCAGCGCGGGCAACACCCCGAAGGACCTCAAGCGCGACGCCGGCTCCATCGCGGGTCTCGCCGCGGCCGCGCTGCCCAGCGTGGTCACCATCGAGGCCTCGGCGGGCGACGGTGAGGGCGGCACCGGCACCGGGTTCGTCTACGACCAGCAGGGCCACATCCTCACCAACAACCACGTGGTGGCCTCCGCCGCTAACGGCGGCAAGCTGTCCGCCACGTTCTCCGACGGCAAGAAGTACGAGGCCGAGGTGGTGGGCCGGGCCCAGGGCTACGACGTCGCCGTCCTGAAGCTGAAGAACCCGCCCGCCGGGCTCAAGCCGCTGCCCCTCGGCGACTCCGAGAAGGTCGCGGTCGGCGACGCCACCATCGCGATCGGCGCCCCCTTCGGCCTGTCCAACACGGTCACCACCGGCATCGTGAGCGCCAAGAACCGGCCGGTCGCCTCCGGTGACGGCTCCGGCGGCAAGAACTCGTACATGAGCGCGCTCCAGACGGACGCCTCGATCAACCCGGGCAACTCCGGTGGCCCCCTCCTCGACGGGCGCGGCGCCGTCATTGGCATCAACTCCGCGATCCAGTCGGCGGGCAACGGCGGCTTCGGCGGCGGCCAGGCCGGTTCGATCGGCCTCGGCTTCGCCATCCCGATCAACCAGGCCAAGAACGTCGCCGAGTCGCTGATCAAGACGGGCAAGCCCGTGTACCCGGTGATCTCGGTCTCCGTCGACCTCCAGTCCAAGGTCGAGGGCGCCAAGATCTCCGAGCAGGGCGCGCCCGCCAACGACCTGGTCGACCCGAACGGCCCGGCGGGCAAGGCGGGCCTCAAGCCCGGCGACATCATCACCGAGTTCGGCGGCAAGCCGGTCGACAGCGGCCCGACCCTCATCAGCATGATCTGGACGTACAAGCCCGGCGACACGGTGAAGCTGACGTACCTGCGCGACGGCAAGCCGACCACGGTCGACATCACCCTCGGCTCGCGGGTCGGAGACAAGTAACGGGCGCACGAAGCGCGTCACTGGCTTGATGGGGAGGGGCCGTGGGCGGGATTCCGCCTACGGCCCCTCCCAACGTCCGCTTATGCTTCACGAGTGTTCGATTCCCGGCACATTCGGACGTTCCACGCCGTGGTCGCCTCGGGCTCCTACTCGGCGGCGGCCCGCGTGCTGGGCTACACCCAGCCCGCCATCACCCAGCAGATGAAGGCGCTCGAACGCGCCGTCGGAACCCCGCTGTTCACCCGTGTGGGCCGAAAGATGCAGCTCACCGAGGCCGGTGAGTCGCTGTCGCGGCATGCGGAGACCATCCTCGGCAGCCTCTCCGCCGCCGAGGCCCAGCTCAAGGCGTACGCCCGCCTGCGCACCGGACGGGTCCGGCTGTGCGGCTTTCCCAGCGCCAACGTCTCCCTCGTTCCGGAGGCCTTGAGCAGCCTGGCCAAGGAGCACCCCGGCGTACAGGTGGAGCTGCTGGAGGGGGAGCCTCCGGAGTCGCTGCGCCGACTGGAGCGCGGGGAGTGCGACATCACGCTGGCCTTCACCTATCCCGGACTGCACGAGGAGGTCCCGGACGAGGTCGCCGAGGTCAGACTGCTCGAGGACCAGCTGACCGTGCTGCTCCCGACCGGCCACCCTCTGGCCCGTCGCCGGGCCGTCCACCTGGCCGACCTCGCCGAGGAGCAGTGGATCGCGGGCTGCCCGCGCTGCCGGGCGAACCTGCTGCACGAGTGCGCGGAACTGGGCTTCGTGCCCGACATCCGGTTCGCCACCGACGACAACCTGGTCGTGCAGAGCCTGGTCGGGCAGGGGCTGGGCGTGGCCATGATGCCCGCGCTGGTGCTTCCCTCCCTCTCGCTGAACCGCGTCTGCGGACGGGCGCTCCAGCCCGCTGCCCGCCGCCACATCGCCGCCTACGTCTACCGCGACCACCTGCGCGTCCCGGCGACGGCCGTGGTGCTCGACGCGCTGAAGAGCGCGGCCGCGAACCGGGTCGGCTGCTGACCAACCCATAAGCAGCGCTTGGGCTTTCGGGTCATAACTGTCGTTGGACGTGATGGAACGGCAGCAGGACGCTGCCGGTATGACCACCACGACGCCGGCCCGAACGACCACGAGGATGGCCGCCCTCGTCAGTGAGATCCGCACGGTCGTGGCCCGGGGGCTGGCCCCGGACCTCACCGCCTACCTGGTCGGGGAACGCCTCGCCCCGCATCTGGGCGCACCCGACCTGCTGACCCCGGCGCAGCAGGAGGGCGACCCGGAACGGTACCGGCAGCACGTCCTGCACGCGGAGTCCGACGGCAGCTTCTCGGTGGTGGCCCTGGTCTGGCTGCCCGGCCAGGAGACCTGCATCCACGACCACGTGTCGTGGTGCGTGGCCGGAGTGCACCAGGGCGAGGAGAGCGAACGCCGCTACCGGCTCTCGCCCGGACCGGACGCGGCCCGGTTGGTCGCCACCGAGGACGTGGTCAACGGCCAGGGTGAGGTCTGCGGCTTCGCCCCGCCCGGCGACATCCACAAGGTGCGCAACTCCTGTCGTACGAAGGCGATATCCGTGCACGTGTACGGGGCCGACGTCTCCCGGCTGGGTACCAGCATCCGCCGCGTCTACACGCTCCCCGTCGACTGATGGCGCTCCTCCACCGCCCCCAGAGTGCGGCGGTCCGGCATGTTTCACGTGAAACATCCACCGTTTGGCCGGGGTTGGGGGCGGCCGCGGCCGGTGCGCTCGCGGCCTGGTGCATCCACCGGGTGGTGCCCGCCGTCCCCATGCTGACCGCGGCGGTGGTCCTGGGCATCGCCGTGGCACACCTTCCCGGTCTGCGGACCTACGTACGCGGAACCGCCCGTCCGGGCCTCTCGCTGGCAGGGCGGCGGCTGATGCGGATCGGCATCGTCCTGCTGGGCCTCGGCCTGGGACTGGACCAGGTCCTCCGGCTCGGCTGGGGGACGGTGGCCATGGTGGCCGGGGTGGTCGCGGCCACCTTCTTCGGGACCCTCTGGCTGGGGCGACGCCTCGGACTCCCGGGCGACCAGCCGTTGTTGATCGCCACTGGATACTCGATCTGCGGGGCCTCGGCGATCGGCGCGGTGAGCGAGGTGTCCGGAAGCGACGAGGAGGACGTGGCCGCCTCGGTGGCGCTGGTGACCCTGTGCGGGACGCTTGCGATCGCGGTGCTTCCCCTCCTGCAAGGACCTCTGGGCCTCTCCGACCTCGCCTTCGGGCGGTGGGTCGGCGCGAGCGTCCATGACGTCGGCCAGGTCGTGGCCACCGCGCAGACCGCGGGCCCGGGGGCTCTCGGCGAAGCGGTGCTGGTGAAGCTGATGCGGGTGGCGCTGCTCGCTCCGCTGGTGGCGGCCGTCGCCTTCTCCGTACGGGCCCGGCGACGCG
The DNA here is from genome assembly GCF_055588085.1 of Streptomyces sp. NPDC046303. Taxonomy (NCBI): domain Bacteria; kingdom Bacillati; phylum Actinomycetota; class Actinomycetes; order Kitasatosporales; family Streptomycetaceae; genus Streptomyces; species Streptomyces sp. NPDC046303. The sequence continues at coordinate 8,718 of NZ_JBVJFA010000005.1, read as the reverse complement.
GGGTGCGCACGGCATCGGGCCGCCGGCCCGCCCCGGTGCCGCTGTTCGTGGCCGGGTTCCTGGCCGCGGCGGCCCTGCGCGCCACCGGAGCCCTGCCGGACACGGCACTGGAATGGGCGCACACCGCTCAGGAGGCCCTGCTCGCCGCGGCCCTGTTCGGCCTGGGCAGCGCGGTGCACCTGCCGACCCTGTCCCGGACCGGCGGGCGGGCCGCGGTGCTCGGGCTGGGGGCCTGGGTGGTGGTCGCGGGGGTCTCGTACGCGGGTGTGCTGCTCACCGCATGAGCGTGCGAGGGGAGGGAGTTGGCCATTTCCTGGCCGGAACCGACCGAACGTTCCGACTGCCGCTGACAATGATGCGCGGCCGTGCCACTCTGCCCGGCAAGCGCCCGGCACGTCCCGGCAGCGCACACCGCCCGGCACGTACCGCCGGCGCACACCGCATACGGCACACCGCACCGCCGATCCGCACCGACCGTTCTTCACCCCCACCCTGCCCTGGTCCGGCCGACAGGACCCGACCGGGCACGGCAGAAGGAGTCATGCGTGAATCGTCATCGCATCGCAGCGTCCGTCCTCTTGTCGGCGGGCGCCCTGATCGCCGGGGTACTGACCGCGGCCTCCCCCTCGGCCGCGGCGGACACCTCCGCGTCCTTCCGGCAGCAGCACACCCAGGGCTTCTGGACCGCCGAGCGGATGCGGGGAGCCACCCCGCTCGACGTCACGGCGGTCCCGGGCGCCGCCCGTACGCCGGTCGCCACCTCGGCCGCCCCCACCCGCATCGCCCCGACGCCTGCCTCCGCGTCCCCCACCGCCTTCCCGCAGCCGGGCGGGGCCTGGACGGGCGGCGGAGCGGTCGTGAAGACCTCCGGCCGGGTCTTCTTCACCATGGGGAACCGGACCGCCTCCTGCTCGGGCGACTCGGTCACCAGCGCCAACGGCAGCACGGTCATGACGGCGGGCCACTGTGTGAAGTACCAGGGCGCCTGGCACACCAACTGGGTCTTCGTCCCCGCCTACAACAACGGCAACGCGCCCTACGGCCAGTGGCCGGCCACCAAGACCTTCGCCACCGACCAGTGGGCGGCCAGCGAGGACATGAACATGGACGTCGGCCTCGCCGTCGTCGCCCCGCTGAACGGGCAGACCCTGAGCCAGGTCGTCGGCGCCCAGGGCATCCTCTTCAACGGCGGCTACAACAAGAGGATGTACTCCTTCGGCTTCCCCGCGGCGGCCCCGTACGACGGCACGAAGCTCGTCTACTGCAGCGGCAACAGCGGCAAGGACTTCCTGCTCACGAAGGACCACAGCCTGGCCTGCAACATGACGGGCGGCTCCAGCGGCGGCCCCTGGTTCCAGGACTTCAACGAGACCACCGGCCTCGGCACCCAGGTCTCGGTGAACAGCTTCGGCTACACCTTCCTGCCGAACCGGATGTACGGCCCGTACTTCGGCAACGAGGCGAAGGCGGCCTACGACAAGGCCCAGACCGCCTGACCCTCAGCGGCCCCGCCATCCCCACCTGGCCGGTACTCTGTACCGGCCAGGTGGGTTGCCCGAGCGGCCTAAGGGAACGGTCTTGAAAACCGTCGTGGCGCGAGTCACCGTGGGTTCAAATCCCACACCCACCGCTTCCAGGTCAGAGAAGTAGCAGGTCAGAGGGCGGGTACCCGATCAGGGTGCCCGCCCTCTCTGCTCATCCTGTCTCACCTTGATGCACCCGTATCCCGCTGTTGACCAGCGCGTATGGGCCATCTGTGGGCCAGGATCATGGCGCTAGACCTGCGCACTCCTGGCGTCGCGCCGCCGAGCCACGTAGCGGAACAGGGCCCAGATCGCCGCGGCGTTGACCAGGGCGCCGACCAAGACCGAGGCGTAGAAGCCGAAGCCGTCCAACATGTCGAGCTTGGGGTCCACGGACGTGTCCGGTACCCAGTCTGCGGGGAGCGGGTCCGACTCCGAGGGGTAGTCCGTGGGCAGCTTCGTGGGCGGCTCGGAGCCGTACTGCGGATGGGGATCCATGGGCGTGTCCGAGTCCAGGGCGTCCGGTGCGGGTACGAAGAACGTCAGCAGCCAGAGGCTGACCGGCGCCGTGGCCAGGATCGGCCAGGCTCCGAAGATCCCGATGTCCCCGATCCGGCTGCCGACCGCGACGTAGACCAGCATCGCGACCACCAGGGCTAGGTACGCGCCGGGCACCCACATCTCAGCCTTCGACCAGCGCCGCACCATGACGTTCCCCGTTCCGTTCCGCTTCGTTCGACCTGCACCCAGTCTCGAAGCTGCCGGGGACCGCCACCTGAGTACGCCTACTCATCCTGCTCGGCCCTGCGTACCTGGTCAGAGCTATGCACGGCAAGCACGCCATGGACACCGCGCAACGTATCCCGCCATGTCCGGCACACAGCGCCGGAGGATTCCGCGACTAGCCGCCGTTGAGGCCCCGCTCGATCAGTTCGTTCGCCCGCGACTGCTGGCCCCTGAGGATCTTGGCGTAGAACCGGAACAGGACCGTCAGGCTGTGCCCGGCTCGGCGGGCCACTTCCACCGGGTCGACCCCCAAGTTGATCCACAGGGACACCCCGGCATGTCTGAGCGAGTACGGCACGTCGGCCAGCGGGGAGTCTGCCTCCTCCGGATACAGGGCCGTCAGCCTGGCGGTGTCCCAGAGTTCGCAGTACTCCGTGGACCGCACGCGGCCGCCTCGGGCTGCACGGAACAGCCGGCCATCAGCGGCCACCCCGAACTGCTCGATGTGCTCCCGCAACATCGTGGTGAGGACCGGCGGGATTGGCACCGATCGGGTCGCTCGTCGGGCGCGGTGCTTCAGGCCGCGCTGGTCGAAGGACTGCCCGTCATCAGTCCACCCGGAGCCGACCTCGGGGCGGCTACCGCCGAGAACGAGTTCGCCCCATCCCGTCTCCGGCAGCCAGCAGTCGGACTTGTGCAGCGCGGCTATCTCGGAAGGCCTCATCGCCGCGTAGTACAGGCAGCCGAAGAACCCGGCCATCTGCTCCCCACGTGTGCCGAGTTGTCGTACCGCCGCGATCAGCTCGGCCGCCTGCTGTGGATTCGGGACGTAGCGGAAGTCGACCTCGTCGTCCTTGGCCGGCGCGCTCCAATCGACGAGGCCAAGCGGGCTGGCGGGCAGAATCCCGCGCTCCACGGAGTACCGCAACGCGTTGCTGAGGACCATGCGCTTGCGGCTCACCGTGTTGTCGGGCCTTGGACCAGAACAAGGACAAGGGGGAGCTGTCATCCCGTCTGCCGTCGACCCAGGCAAGCCATGGAGACCACGCTTCGCGGGCCGAGGTCGTTCGCAGCAAGGCGGACGCGTGCCGGCAGCGCCCAGGCAGACTCGGCCTCGGCTGTCTCACTGTCCGGCTTTTGACGTAGTGGCAGCCTACTCATGCCATGAAATTGGAACCCGATTGGAAAACCCTGAGGGTCAAATCGCTGGGAGGTGACTCTTCTGGTGCAGGCGGGCCTTCCTGTAAAGATAAAACGGATCAGCACCTACGCCATCAAATTGCCACCGATAGAATATTCCCACATATCCAATTGAAAGCGAACTAGAGAAAGCCGTCAGTCGACCCAGGCTGGGGCTGACGTATCCCAACCCTTGCCCCATGGAAAGCATAGACACGCCATCCAGTTTGCGTTGCACCTTCCATGCATCGCGATCCTTAAAGGTGACCATTTGGACGCTATCTAGAACCTTTCCGCCATCAAGGAACGTGCCGAACTCTGGAGGGACTTCGAAACCATCCGCCTCCATCCGGCAGCCCATTTGTTTCACAACATAGCGAGCCAGGTTAACGACCGAGGAGGGCCAATCGCCCCCGTAGACGGCAGCCATATCGATGAATCGCGACGAGTGGAGTCGGTCGCCGGCTTCCCACACATACTCGGCGAATCGATCGTAGGCGAGATCAAACCTTTGACTGCGAGCGTTGTTGCAGTTGGCGCAAAGATTTGAAGCAAACTTCACTCTGGATGATTTACGTAGAGATCGAATCGATTCCAGCTTTTCCCCGTCACCCCACAGCAAGCCTGCGCCGTCGGCATTGAGTCGACGCAGGTCGCTGTGCTTAAATTTGTGCTCTGAAGTGTCGGCGACATTTCCGCACCACCAGCAATCGCCTGTTCGATTGGTGCGGTACGGATCGAGTTCTCGACCTTGCATGAACTCGGCATCCATGCGTCCCCCTCCCAAGTGGTCGACTCCTGTGAGTGACTTGCTGGATACAGGCTCACTGGCCCTACCTCACTCGTCAAGCACTTAACGTATGCCCGGCCTTCCATGCGGGCCGACCTGCCACGTGGGGAGGCCTCAGAGGGACCGCGTTGCTGTTCAAGGCTCGCGCTGGCGGAGAGCGCTACCTGCAACAAGGCCCTGACTAACTGCCATTAGAGATCCGTCGTCGAAAGTTCGTGTGGGTGGCCAGACCGCGGAGGCGTCGTGGGCCGGCCAGATCCGGAGGAGCCAGTCTGGATATTCCCCAGTTACTTGCACACTCTTCTCCCAGAATTCTGGCGGGATCATCAATGTCACTAGGGCCAATTTCCCGATGCCGGCGGCCCAGTTCATTCCGGAGTAGGTCACGCCAGGCTGGCTGGGTAGTTTGAGGTCCAGAGGGACGGTGTAGATCTTGTAGGTCCGCAAGTGTGTGGAGGTGTCTACATCAGCAAATCGGCCTATCCAGCAATGGGTGCCTGGTGGTGGAGTTCCTCGGTCACGCAGCCAGCGGCAGGAATCTTCGAGTGGCTGGGGAAGTATGTTGCTGGCGCGCGCGAAGACCGACGCTGTCTTACAACTCCAAAGCGTTAGGAGCTCTTGGTCGGAAGCTGAAATATTCGAGACTTCGCCCCGCATCAAAGCTGAAATCACCTGCATTGATGCGACCTCTAGATTGCTCATCCAGCCGTTATTGCATGAGGAGCATGCGATCTTGGGTTTATAGTCCATTGAAGTGGCGGAGTATTCAAACTTGGTTCGCCCCTCGTGCTTGTGGTTGAACGCTCCAACTCCAGGGAGTACCTTACTCATCCAGGTTGGGAGTGCATGCTCGCGCGTAAGAGGGCCACTCTGACTTTTGCAAAATAGGCACGATCTTCTGCTCACTGGTCTTCCCTATCCTCAAGCCTTAGCTGAAGAAGCCGCTGCGGGAGTGGTCCGCTAGAGCAAGAGCCCCCACTGGTCGCGCCAGCTGTCCACATGCTCCGGCTTTATGACCGTGTTTCTTGAGTCAGGGTTACGGGGCCGTACGCCCCCAACCTGTTCCAAGAACTGCATGTGGCGGGCGACTACTCCAGCGCGGAGCTGGTCGCCGTCCGCAACGAAAAAGTGGTGACCCTCCACAGTGATCTGGACGAGGATGACTCGGCTGCACGTGAGGGCCGCGAACTTGTCGATGTCCGCGATCATCCACGCTCCTTTGGTCGCCACCATCACCTGAGCATCGTGCTCGCCAACCTCGATGTAGGTCTGGGCTCCCTTCAGCTTGGCTGGTATGCCCCGCAAGAGTGCCTCAGCGACCGCGAGATGGCGGCCGGCCTGATGGGTCTGGGAATGGGTACGCGCGGCAGCTGACATGTAGGCAGGATGACGCAACACGTGACTGGCTGAGAAGAGTGGAGCCGAGCAGGTTCCTTCGGCGAGAGGTGAGGACCATGGCGCGATGCCTAGGCGCCGCAGGTGGATGCCGCTGCGGGTATGGTGACATCTCCATCTGACCTTAATGCCGGTGAACGCCGACGGCAGCCACTAGTCAGGCAGAGGTGTCCGGTCCTGAAACTGATGGATGCTGGGAGGGTCCTCGGCGAGCCTACAGAGCAGTGGTCGGCAGAGACTCGTGGTGATGCCAGATGAGGTAGCGGTCTTCCCGGCGCAACTCGGCAGAGCCCCATTCGATGCGCATCACTCCGCGCTCCATGGCACAGGCGTAGGCGACCAGGACCAGGCGGATGTCCTCGGGGAGCAGCGCTAGATCCGGATGAGCTTCCGGATGTTCGAGTTCCTCCATGCCCAGGTCGAATGCCTGCTGTATGGGTTCCGGGCCGTGCCGCCGGATCAGATCCGCGCGGAAACCCGTCGCGCGGCGCAGGCGGGCAGCGGTGACTGGGACGTCCTTCTTCGCGTAGCGGATCGGGTAGACCACGCGATCCGCGAGGACCACCACCGTGCGCCCTTGCAAGCGCACTGGGGTCGCGTCGGCAACGGTGCCTAAGCCGGCGGCGAGTTCCTCGTACTGCGCCGCGTACAGCCCGTGCCCGTACGCTTCCAGCGTCTGAGTGTGGACTCCCTCGTGGCCGTTGCGCGCCCTCTCGTGGGCCCGTAGAAGGCACGCCGGGATGATGTCCACCAGATCGTCGGCCACGTTCCCAAAGGTCGCACGCGCCCATGCAGTAGCTGACCCCATGGCACCGCCCTCCCCCTCATGGCGCCGAAGCGCCGAGCAGCATCAAGAGAAACCGTGCGGCCGTGGGCGCGAATCACGCAAGAGGGCGACTGCTGCGTGCGGGGCCGACGGCGCTGGCATGGGGCTTCATGGAGCCAGGTCCCGCCCTTCACATACGCGCAGGCTGACCATGCGCAACGAGAGGCACGACCAGTGGCTGTTGGACGACGAGGTGGAGCTCTTCATCCAGTGCCTCCACCGATACGCCATCCACGATCTCGACCAGTGGGACCTGTTGCGGGTGAGCCATGAGAAGGCCCCTACGTCACCCCCATTGCGAAATCAGCCCCGGAGAGGGGCCCATCTGTCTACCGGCGACCCTGAGGGCTGAAGCGTGGAGCGCTCTCGCGCCCTAGGCGTGCCCGGTTGGGCGGCTATGGGGGGAGTGGTGGGGGAACAGCGGTCGGGGTAGTGGGTACACGCAGATCAGCCTCTTGCCCGGTCAGAGTGGATGCGGGTACACGATCATCCAAAACCGTCCACTGAGCACCACTCCAGCTCTTGACGCCGAGGTTCAGAGCAGGCGGGGACTCGGTTGTGCGGGCAATTCCCTTGCGATGCGACAGGACGTCATAGATCCTGAGCGGTTCGCATCTACAGCCCGTCCTCGCTCCGGGCTGGTTGGAGGGTGTCTGTGTCACCAGTCCGCTTCCCGGACCTGTACCGTGCCTGCTCCGCCCTGGCGGCCAGGATCATCAACGAGCTGTCCAAGGGCGGGAAGCCGCCGCAGATTGCCGACATCGTCGACAGGATGAAATGGCGCCGGATCGCTCAGGACATGTTCATCTCGACAACCGTCAAGCTGTGGATGTTTCCAGTCCTTCTGTACAGAGACCTCGAGAACCTCGAAGAAATGCGCCAGCTGCGCGCCGTCGTCCAGAAGGATCCCGTCCTGGCATCCCGTATTGACACCCTGGTTGGAACCGCCTTCGGCGCGACGCGGCGGGAACTCACTGAGCTGATCCGCTCCCTGATTCAAGATCTGGTGCTGGCCAACGGCTCCTGGGAATTCGAACAGGAGACCTTCGACGCCGCCTACAAGCGCCTTGAGGCCGTCCTGGCCATTGACACCGTCACTCTTACTGACATCGCCCCTCTCCTAGGGTTCGACGGGGACCAGAGCATCGAAGGCCAGCAGATAGTCGCAGGCGTCGTGCTACGCAGGATGACCGACGTTGAGATTTCCCGCGCAGTGCAAAGCGCGGCCATCCCCATCGACCAGTACCTCACAACCGAGGTGCTCCGGGTGTCCCGATTCAACCAATGGGCTTTGACCGCCGAGCACACCCACCCGCTGCGGACAGGCGAAACTGACCCCACCCCGCCACCTGCTGCTCCGCCGCTCCCGATTTACACGGATGCGATTCCCGCGTTGCTTGCCGCGATCCGGCTAGTCTGCGGCGGCTCGACCACGACGAGTTACGGCATGCGTACCGATTCGCTCGGACAAGGCTTTTCCACAGTGCTCACCCCAATCGGACCAACCGACCTGTCTCGTCCGACGGTCCTGGCCGGCCAGGAGACGCTCAACCGGGTCCGCACCACGTACCAGCACCTCACCCACCCGGCTGTCATCGCAGACCGTCCACTGTCCACCGCGATGCGCCAGGTCGTCCTTGCTGGCTCCCGAGGCCTGGTCGAGGACAGACTCCTTAATCTGATCACCGCGGCGGAGGCGCTGTTCATTACCCGCCTCGGCCGCAGAAGCCGCACGGGTGAGAAAGTCGGCTTCCTCGCGTCTGGCGCCTCGGGAAGGCTGGCCGGAGACCCCGCACTCGGCACGCCGACGAAGGAGAACATCGAAGCGCTGATCCGCGCGGCCTACCGGTGGCGCAACGCGGAAGTACACGGTGGCCAGCACCGCAACGCCCCCTTCCGGCGGCTCGACGGTACGACCACCAATGACCTGGCCTCCGTTGCCGAGGACCTTGACGGCATGATGCGTCGTGCCCTACTCCTGGCCTTGAAAGACGCCAGCCAGGCCCCCGGCCGCGGACGGCGCAATGCGACACCGTCGGCCGTGCCTCCCCGTGGCAGCAGGGCAAAGCGGATCGGGAAGAGGGGACCCAGCCCCAGTGCGTGAGCGCCTGGCCTGCGGGAGTTGCGAACGGATTTGCGCGACGTCCGGCCTCGTGCCTGTGGGCGCCAGGGCTTGATGAGGAACTAGACGAGTAAGTCCGAAGTCTTCGTCAGTGGTCGTAGGCGATGAGTGATCGTGTGATGGCTGTGCCGTTGGCCCGGTTGTGCCAGATCGCTGC